>NZ_JAARML010000007.1 GCF_011759375.1 Paraflavitalea devenefica
CAAACACTGGAACAAATGAAACAACTCAGGTTACAGGGCATGCATCAGGCCTACCATGCTCAACTGGAACTATCCATGGATCAGCAACTGGAAAGTCACGAACTGGTAGCCTGCTTGTTACAGGCAGAAGCGCTGAACAGGGCTAATGAAAAAACAGCCTATTACCTTAAACTGGCCAAGCTACGCCTGCCCGCTACACTGGAACAGGTCGAATGTAGCGCTACGCGCAACCTGACCAAACCACAACTGGCACTGCTGGCTGAAGGGCGTTACTTGCAACAGGGAGAAAACATCCTGATCACCGGCGCTACCGGCTGCGGCAAGAGCTTCCTGGCTTGCGCCCTCGGACACCAGGCCTGCCTGCAGGGATATAAAACCGCCTATCTCAACATGAACCGGCTTATTGAGAAAGTAACGCTATCCAAACTGGATGGGTCATACATTAAAATGCTCAATCACCTGGAACGTCAAACCCTGATCATACTGGATGACTTTGGCCTGCAGCCGCTGACCCAGGAAATACGACTTACTTTATTACAATTATTGGAAGACCGCTATGGAAAGAAAAGCATTATAGTTACTTCTCAACTTCCCGTGGCCAAATGGTATGAATATATCAATGACCCAACGCTTGCGGATGCTATCATGGACAGAATGACAGCTAATGCACTGCGTATTGAGCTTAAAGGTGAATCCCTGAGAAGGAAAAAATCAAAAGCCAATCAATAACCCTTTGTATTTTTAACACGCATCAAGCTCTTTCTTTTATTGCCTACCATCAGGGGTGGGTCAACATCGAGGAATGATGGGTCAACATGCCAATAATTTACACAATTTAAGTTTAAAAATAAGGCTTAAATCTTCTTTCTCCTGGTTCGATAATTCTCTTACGTGGGGCACTGAAAACAAAAAGGCTTTAAGTCGTTGGACTTGAAGTCTTTTTCATTTCGGACTAACTTCGTCTTTTATAAACTAATATCTAAATCATTATACAGGAATAGTTTTTAGGCTCGATTCCTGACGCCGAGTATAAAAGAATGTAGTTGATGTATATTCGGTTGTTCGGTTCCATCTACCCAGGCTGAACCACAGATTATAAGCGAATGGAATGATCTGTATATATTTATCTGCCAGCATAGCAGAAAACTTTATGTGGCGGTAGTTTAGCAAGCCAGATTCCGTCCGCAGCCTTGCGGCAAACCTTTTGTGCGTTCGTACTTCTAGTTAATATTTTCTTTCAAAAGAATTGCCATTGAATCGATATACGCCACTTGGGTCTGCTCCTCCAAACCATAATTCTCCTTGTTTGCTTTTATATATAAACCAAATGTGTTTACTCTCAAGTCCATCCTCTTTAGTAAAATTTTTCACGGAATTACCATCATATCTCCATGCACCAAATTCTACAGTCCCAAACCAAATATTTCCTGAAGTATCCTCTCCAATGGAGAAAACACTCTCAAGAGAATTGCCTTTGGTGTCCTCCTTTTTCAGTTTTTGTTGCTCTGTGAAATTGATCGCTTTTTCCCCGTCATATTTCAAAACACCACTTCCATTATTACCAATCCAAAGATTTCCTTTGCTGTCTTCCATTATGCTCCGGATATGCAAAAAACCAGTTTGTTCGTTTAGCCCAAGATATTCTTTGTCTAATATTTTAAAATTGGCGCCATTGTATCCAATTACCGCGCCGTAGGTTCCAAACCAAACCGATCCATTTTTACTTTTTACAAAAGGTGTTGAAACCGGATAGGGAAATTCATTCCCTAATTTTGGTGTAACAGGAAATGTGCGATACGAAAGCTGTTGTCCGTCATATTGATACACCCCGGCATACCCTTCAAGTTTATTGTAGCCAGAAGTTTCATCGCCTTTAAACCAAAGGTCACTTTCGTTTAACTTCCATTCGTTCTTTGCGTTGTAGTTTCGTTCCCTGTATGTAGTTATTTCTTTCCCATCATAAGTACTTAACCCTCTCCCACATTCAAACCAGATTATGCCATTTTTATCTTCATAAATGCTCCTTACCTGGTTGTTACTTAATCCGTTTTCTGTTGTGAAATATTGGAACTCCCCATTATGAAGCAAACACACTCCTTCGTTGTAACTGCCAAACCAAATATTTCCCTTACTATCTTCTAAAATTGAACGAACCGCTGTTGTGTATTTCAACAATTTGCTGTCAGTTTTAGTCTGTACTATCTGATTTTCCTTATTTGATTTACTTTGATTGATGCAAGAGTTTGTTACAATAATCAAAAATGTGCAGCAAAGGATAAATGTGTTTTGTCTATCTGATTTTACTTTCATTCTGACGGTATTTTTTTATATGACGCACAGCACTTAAATATAGCCGCACTATTACCAATACGATGTTGCAGTTCGTTGCTTTTGTTAGTCCATTACAGGCTGGTGTTTATATTCCGAATAAACAACAAATGTTTTTCCATCGTAAAGGTAGAGACCTGTTTCTCTCGTGCCCACCCAAAGATTTCCAGTTTTATCTTCCAAAATTGACCAAATACTGTTATTGAGTAGTCCATCTTTTGTTGTAAAGCGAGTGAAAGATTTACCATCGTAACGGCTAAGTCCAGCACCACCAAACCAAAGGTTTCCCTTTTTGTCTTCTATAATTCGGGCAACCATATCACCGGATAAGCCATCTTTTTTTGTAAAACTTGTAAATGATTTGCCATCATACCGGTAGACCCCACCCCAATTGCTGAACCAAATATTCCCATTTTTGTCTTGCAATTGAGGCCATGCCCAATTATGACCGGTTCGAACCGAATCGAATCGAAACGTACTTAGTTCTTTTAGATTAATGTTGATTACAGATTTACCATCATAACGATACACACCCTTAACACCTCGCCCACCAAACCACATGTTACCTGCTTTATCTTCTAAAATATGTTCCACATAACGCCAGCCACCTAAAGTATCAGTAATTATAAACGGAGTAAATGATTTGCCATCGTAGATATAAACATCATCAATTGTGGCGAACCAAAGCTTTCCGCTTTTTGCTTGCATGATACTGAATACATGCTGCGTTTTTCTAAACTGGTTGGGAGGCAGTTTTTTTCGTAAAGGAATCTGGATTGTAGCAAATGTTTTACCATCATAAAGACAAAGTCCCGAATAAGTACCTATCCAGATTTTACCCTCTTTATCTTCCAGAATGGAAAAAATATTATTACTGATTAGCCCATCGGCCACTAAAAATTGGCGAAACGATTTTCCGTCATATTTATAAAGCCCATTTTCTGTGGTTCCGAACCAAAGGTTACCGGCTTTGTCCTGCAGGCCACATTGAACATTGCCATATCCCGGGTTGCCGATGGTTTTTATAAGTTTGGGATGTTCAACCTTTTCTTTTGGTGAGTCATTTTTTACTTGTCCATTGCAGGCAGTGCCAACAATTAATATTGTGAGAAAAGTAAAAGCTTGCGTTTGATAGAAATATTTTTTCATTGTTCAAATTGTCATTGATGTTTTTAGCTTTAAATCATCAAAGAACTTTCCTGATTTATAACGGACATCCCATTTTGTCCGATCAATGACCAGCTTACCACTGGCTTTGACAATTCCGTCTTTCATTTCCATTTTGACCGGAAAAGTAACGGGGTGTGTGATACCTTTAATGGTCAGGTTCCCTGTAATTTCCTTATGCTCACCATTTACTGATGCAACCCTGGTAATGGCAATTGTAGAAAAGGGAAATTTTTTAACATCAAAATAATGAGCGATATTTCTGATCCTCTTTTCTTGTAAAGTCCGTGATGGTCTTTCCATCATAACGATACACTCCGTACAAAGATCCAAACCAAATACTTCCATCGTTAGCTTCCAATATCCCACAAAGGAATTTTTCTGTTGACATTATTTCGGTTACAGCGGGGTTTTTATTGTACAAGGACTTTTGATCATAACGAGAAAGCGCCCAGGCCCCGAGCCCATTAGGATTTACTGCACCAGTAGTCCAGATGTTTCCTTTTTTATCTTCGGTTATACCCCAAACATTGTAAAAGGCTTCACCGTCTTTATTTCTGAAAACAGTAAATGTTTTTCCATCATAATAACAGGCATCGCCCCTTGTGCCAAACCAAATTTTCCCGGTTTTGTCTTCCATAATAGTATTGATATCATTATTGGAAAGTCCTTCTTTCATTGTAAAATTTCGAAAGGATTTCCCATCGTAACGGCTTACTCCACCTCCGGTTCCGAACCAAATATTACCGGCTTTATCTTCATAAATACACATAACCCGATTATTGGCAAGTCCCTCCCTGGTTGTAAAATGTTGAAAGGATTTGCCATTGTAATTATAAACTCCGGAATCAGTGGAAGCGAACCAAAGGTTTCCGCGTCGATCTTCCAGAACATCCCAGTATCTGTGCGAACCGATTTTACTTGTAACATTGGTAAAAGATTTCCCATCGTATCTAAAAACACCACCCCATGATGCAGCAAACAAAATGTTTCCGTTTCTATCTTGCTTTACATTCCGAACCATTCTGTAAGGCCCGTAGGAAGTGACTGTGTCTTTGATATTGTAATTGATATTATCTTTATGTGGTTCAGTTTGCTCTTGTCCACAGGCGGTGTTAAAAACAAGCATCAGGAACAAAGTATATATGTGTGCGTATTTCATAATTTCTTTATTGATCCTATAGTGAAAGTATCTCGCTTGCCTTTTTGATGGCTGAAGGGTCAAACCCCGCATTCCTGAAATATTCAAAATCATTTTTCAAACTTTTACTTAACTCGTTCCCAGTGTGCCCTGACTTTAAATATTGTCGATATAGCTCGATCGCTTTGGTGACATCGCCCTTAAAGAGATGCGAGTGAGCCAGGTTTTTTAACATTGACGAGTCTGAAGGTTCGCTGGCCAAACCCTTCGATAAGAAGCTAATCGCCTTGTCATAATTTTTAGTTTCCAGCAAATGACGACCGAAAGGACCCGATTGCCCGGGTCTCGGTTTCAGTGTATCTAAAGTGGTTATCTTTTGTCCAGTTGCACGCAGCCGGCCATTAATCGTATTCGAATAACCGGTTACTGTCCCGGCGTTATCGAAAGTAAAAGTCTTTGTGCCCCCTAATTCGATGTTGCGAAAATCGGTTGACGACGTAAAATACATTTTGCTGTTGATGCCATCGGTCCAGAAGTAAAGCCCGTCTTTTTCTTTTTTTATTTCTGAAAGAAATCCGTCTGTTATATATTCGCCGATGTATTTCGAGGTGAGCGTGTCGTTTACTGGCACAGTCGTTATTTGCTCAGGTTTTCTAAAACCTTCCCAGTTGTATACCAGCGCTATGCTGTTGAGTAACTCCAGTAAAACGTAACCATCTTCGGAATTCACAAACAACGCCACTCCTTTTCCATTGGTGAGTCCGCCAAGGAAATAACCCGTGAATCCCTCGTTACTCGCCGAATGAACAAAGTATTTTTCGCCATTCCTGTTTTGCAGGAAGGTTCCCATGGCAACATCATTTTTATAGGGCGTTACATGCAATTTCACCATTTCCTGGTTCAACACTTTTGATGACTTTCCCTGGTAAGCCTGCTGCATTTCAACAATGTATTTGCATATATCTGTGGGTGTGGTCCATAATCCGGCCGCTGCTTTTTCCGGATATACAAAATACTTGCCCGGGACTTCATTGCCATTGGTTTTATATCCTGTTGCCAGATTTTTCCGTTGGCTGGCTGCAGGGGGCTGATTGAAAGAACTGTTGGTCATTCCCAGTGGCCGGAGCACATGCTCATACATGTATTGCTCATACGGCTGTTTCGTAAGATCGGTAAGCATTTGTTGCGTTATAAGGGTGCCTCCCCCTGAATAGCGGGGTCCCGTACCCGGTTCTGCCAGCGATCGTACAGCTTCCGTGTTCGACGGAGCCCGGCCATCTAAAATATCGGTGACCGATGCAATTGCACTATCGCGGTGGTAACCGGGGAAACCATGAACCCCCAGTCCGGCCGTATGGCTGAGTAACTGGGCCGTGGTAATTTTCTTGCCATGGGACACGGTGTCATAAGGGAATTTCCAGTTGCCCAGGTACTGGTTGATGTCCTGGTAAAGATCCAGTTTTCCCTGCTGCGCCAGGTGTAAGATACCTACGGCGTTTAGTGACTTACTGATCGATCCGGGTTCAAACATCGTATTGGCAGTTACTTTCCTGCCTTCTTTTTTGTCGGCATAACCATACCCTTTGGCCCACACAATCTGGTAGTTGTCGATAACAGCGACACTTAATCCCGCCACGTTGTAATGCTTCATCCTTTCGGAAAGGGTAAACGGTTTACCGTCGATGACCAGGCCGCCCGATAGGTTGGTCTCCACCCGGGCGATCTGTTCGTTTACGGCTTTAGAATAATGCTGCTGTGCGGTGACGGCTGTAAGCCAATGGCACAAAAGGAGGGCCAAACTAATTTTTTTCATAGCTGACAAACCTATCCGTTATTCTGTCAGTGTAGCCTGAAAGAGTGTAAAAAAAGTTGTAAAACAATGTAAATGCTGTTTAAAATCGATTTACATTAGTGGTCCATGCTTAGCTTTATCAATATGAAGCAATATTCTTTATTCGCTGTCCTTTCAGTATCCATGATAGTATTTGTTATGGCCTTTGCAAAAAAGGAAACTGAGCAGCCTGATAAGCACCTGGAGATTGTGCTTCGTAATATCGGGCACCAGGTGTTGCTTCATTCCAAAGATTCGACGTCCCGGGTATTGCCGGTTAAAACAGTCAATGAAAAAACCTTCCGGATTTCCTTTGAGAATAGTTTTGGGTTCACCCCTGACACGTTAATGAATCTGGTACATCAGCAACTGGCAAAAACAGACAGGCTGGGAGATTATACGGTGAGTGTAAATGAGTGCTCTCAAAACCAGACCATTTTTGCTTATGAAGTAAACAGAGCCAGGGGCGATTTGAAACCCTGCCGGGGACGCAAACAGAAAACAGGTTGCTATGTAATTGAAATTTCATTCCCCGCAAAAAAATCATTTAACTACGGCTGGCTTTTGCTTGCATTTATCCCGGTAGCTTTTGCAGGGCTTTATTTCGCTCGCAGACGGAATAGAATTTCAGCACCCCAGGAACTTATAGAGGAAAAAGTTGATGAATCGCTATCAAGCAAAGTTGAACCCGTTCCGGTCATTGCTGATTGTAAAAAGTTGGGGAATTTTGTATTCTTCGAATCAAAAGGAGTTCTTAGCCTTAACGGCGAAACCATTGAGCTTTCTGTTAAAGAAGCGAAAGCACTAAGCATACTTGCGTCAAACCAGAACGAGGTAGTTGGTCGGGACCTCCTGATGAAAGAAATCTGGGAGGATGACGGCATTTTTGTGATCACCCGCAATGTGGACGTTTTGATATCCAAACTCCGGAAGAGATTAAGCGCTGATCCGTCTGTTAAGATTGCAAATGTGCATGGTAAAGGATACAAAATGATTGCGTGAGCCACGCGAAACTCTCAGCCTCCGTGGGAATCAGGGAGTAGAAGTCGCCGGGTGCTGCTTAAATCCGATACTTTCCCTGTTTTTCCCTGGCGCGTGAAAATGGATTTTCGTCTGCTGCACCTCATCAATCGCGATGAGATCATCCGTATCGCCCAGGACCTCATCAATAAAGCCAAACTGCCGGGCCTCGAGGCTATTCATGAACCTGTCCCTGCGAAAAAGCTCTTCAATCTCTTCGCGGCTGTGGCCGGAAAACTTCCCCATCAGGTGGAATATCTGGTTTTGCAACCGCTCCTGCTCCTTGTACGCGATGCGGACATCCTCTGTATATCCTTTAGCGCCCCCGCCTGTCGGATGCATATGGATGGTGGCATAGGGCAGGGCGTAGCGTTGTCCTTTCTGACCCGCCGTCAGCAGAAAAGTACTCATGCTGCCGCAGAATCCCATCGCCACCGTGGCCACCGGTGATTTCAGCTTCCGCATGGTGTCATAGATGGCAAAGCCACCATAGACAATGCCGCCCGGGCTGTTGAGGTAAAGCATGATGGGGTTGTGATTCTCGCTATCCAGGTAGAGCAGCTGCGCTACGACCAGGTTGGCGACATTCTCTTCGATGGCCGTTCCTAAATACACGATGCGCTCCTTCAGCAGCAGGCTGTAAATGTCGTAGGCGCCCCTGGTGGCGCTGTCAATGACGGTTGGGATGATCATATCAGGTAAAAATTGTGTTCAATTGATGGGCAAAACCGGCTTCCTCCATGAGTAGCCTGTAGATCGCTTCCAGCCGGAAGCGCTCCTGCCTCCGGGCATAGTGACGTATCAGTCGGTGACAGATGCGCTGAGCCTCGACCTTTTCGGCGAACGCCTCGTCCAACAGCAGTCTGGCTTCAAAGTCTTTTGCTTCGGCTTCAGGGAGCTGATGAAGCAGCCACTGGTCGATCAAACAGATCTCGTTCAGTTCACTGCGCATAAACCTTGTTTGTTTTTATTTCCTTCCGGACCTTCTCCAGGCATTTGTACTTCTGTACAGTGGCGGACCTTGTGCCATTGAAACCAAACCGGGCCGCAATGTCCTGCATAGAACAATGGTCATAATAGAAAGCCTTCAATAGCTCCAGGCATTTCTTCCCGCTTCTGACCAGAGATGCCCGGAGGCTTTGCTCTCTTTCCTCCATGCCCGCATCCTCCGGCTCCGCAGCATCGAACGCTTCAGGCAACGCCACCGTTGCCCCCCGTGCACGCAGCCAACATATCCTGGCTGTTCCCAACAGGTATGCCTTCGGCGATGAATGCAGCTGCAGCCGCCCTGCTTTTTCTTTTTCCATATAGATCAGCAGCGCGTCATGAAAGGCGTCTTTCGCTTCTTCAAGGGTCCCGCCTTTCCGCCGGATCATCCGCGCGACGTCCGGGAAACTGTCCCGGTACAGCTGTATGATCGGATCTTCCATTGGTGTGATCATTTCAAGTGCCGTTTATTAATATGTGTCTAAAAAGGTAGGAAGATCACCCCGGAGAGCAAAAAAAAGTACGATGCAAGGCAAGAAAGTCAGCAATAAGACCAAGATTCTCTTCTACACCGAACAGATTTTACATTCGTTTACAAAGTTTTTACCACGCTTTTACCACTCCTGCGGACGGACACTATAGGTTTGTATCAACAACCCGGGCTTGTTTGTTTCAGCTTTCATCATCACATAAATCAACATCTTATGCGGTCAATCTTATTGTTCGTCTGCGCCCCCTTGTGCCTTACCGGCGCCATCGCCTGCCGGGATCGTTCAGCGGCGGCTATCGCTGCCCCTACACCTGCTATTACAGAGCCGGCACCTTCCACCCCAGCGGGAAGTGTAGTGGGTTATTCCCTTGTTATACCAGAAAGTTTTGTCAATTGGAAAGGCATGCATGTCGTGGGAGGAAATGGACATCAAGGCTATATCAAACCCCGGACGGGCACCCTGGCTTTCGATGCCAACGGCACTATTGCAGGTGGCTATTTTGAACTGGATATGAATACGATTACCCTTACCGACAAGAAAGACACGAGCAGCGATAACGGAGTGGTATCGCATCTGAAAGACCCTGACTTCTTTGATGTCAAGAAGTATCCCAAGGGTACGTTTCAATTAACCAAAGCAATTAAAACCTCCGGCGATTCTTCTTATTATATTACCGGGCAACTAACCTTGCGGGCCATTACACAGGAGCTCCATTTTCCGGCCATCATTGTCAGGAATGGGGAGGATATTGTTGCCACAGCGTCGCTCACAATAGACCGTACGAAATGGGGGATCACTTACCAGTCAGGCAGTGTATTGGGACTTGTGAAAGACGAGTTGCTGGAAGACAAGGTACCGGTGTCACTGGCTTTACGATTTCACCGGCAGCAGTAGGAAGCGGGCGGGGTTGGGTTATCAGGCGGTCTGCTTTTCTACTATTTGTTATCCGGCAATTCGTTAAAGACGATCAGGTCATGCAACAATTGGTTAGATAATTTTCCTGTTCCGGGCACGACGCTTTGTAAACTATTAGTTTACAAAGCGTTCTCATTTGCTGTAATTCTACACGGCTATAGAAGAGTTACCGGCGAACTGAGCCACGACCCGATTTGGACATTCCACAGATTTTCTACAACTTTAAAGAACTTCTAACATTTAGCCATTTTATTTTCAGATTAATGAGGAGTCAATCATAGCAACAGCAAAACCATTTTTAATGAAAAGAGCTATTTTATCTTCTTTATTCGTTCTGACAGGCCTGATAACTTTTGCACAATCCAGCCCAAACCCGGTAACATGGACGTACAGCACCAAAAAATTGGGAAGTAGCTATGAGGTACATATGACTGCGAAGATCAGTGATGGCTACCGTATCTATAGCCAGAATCCGGGAGGGGGGATAACGCCAACAAAGTTTACATTTAGTAACAGCCCTTTTCTTGTCGTCGAACCTACCGTTCTTGAATTCGGAACGCCGGTCATCCTGGAGCATGGCATGTGGAAGGTCAAAACACGTGCCTTTGAGAAATCTGTTGACTTTGTAGTGAAAGTAAAATTAAAAGGTGCAACCAAAACAAACCTGTATGGTAAGGTAAATTTTGTTATCGGTAATGAAAAAACTGCTTTAACACCGTCAAAAGTTACCTTTACTGTGCCAGTGGGAAGATGAGTGAAATTTATTCAAGTTGCCCCGTTCCTTTAGTGTTCTATTCTAATCTTTGGTAAAAGATAATTATCGTTTTAAATTCAAAAGCCAGATTGCAAAACAGTCTGGCTTTTGGATCTTAATAATGCAGAACTTGCCATAATGCATAAATAATTTGTTGCCATTCGTTTACGCATGCAAAAAAGCCAATGGAAATTATTTGCCATTTGCCATATTCGGGCCATTTTTGAAAGATGAGTAAGTGTATTATTGTTCTATTCTTTCTGTCTGCGACTTATCACGTACATAGCCAATCCCTCAACGAAAAAAAAGGTAGACTGCTGGACAGCATGACGACAGCTGTTACCGGGAACAGCTATTCCGATATGCATAGTATATTGATTTCTAAAGATGGGAAATTGATCTATGAACAGTATTTCAACGGGTGGAATAAAGATTCCCTGCAAGATTCCCGCTCGGCCTTTAAATCCATTACCAGTCTGCTGGCCGGCATTGCCGTCGATCAAGGGTTTATCAAAGATGTCAACCAGAAAGTATATTCTTTCTTTCCTGAGTACAAGGACTTTTCCGGCAATAATGCCTGGAAAAAGGACATGACGATTGAACATCTTCTACGAATGGAATCCGGGTTTGACTGCGAGGAGTTTAACGACGGAAAAGACTGCGAAACCGATATGATGGCGTCAAAGGATTGGGTCAGGTTTTCCCTGGATCTTCCCATGAAGCACAAGCCGGGCACCGTTTGGGCCTACACTTCGTGTGATCCTATGATCATAAGCGGAATTATAAGCCGGGTTGCAAAAAGGTCTATAATGGACTTCGCAAAAAAGTATCTGTTCGACCCAATGGGCATCAAACATTACAGATGGACAATAGATCCCAGTGGGCACGGAATGACTGCCGGTTCGTTTTATATCCTGCCCTCTGATATGATGAAAATAGGGCAAATGATACTTCAAAAAGGGATGTGGAATGGCCACAGGATCGTATCAGCGGCCTGGCTTGAGAAATCCACCAGCACGCCCGTTCCCATCCCGGATTTCTCGTTTGTGAAGTTCAGCAGGTCTGCTGTTGCCATTCCACAGCCCACTTATTATGGCTATTATTGGTACAAAGAAGAGATCAGGACAAAGACCATCCACGAAAATGTGCTCTTTGCATCGGGAAACGGCGGCCAATACATTATGGCGATCGAGCGCCTGGGCATCGTTGTCGTTTTCACGCAAGGGAATTACAACTCCTGGAAAGCCAAAAAAGCCTTTGATCTCCTGGCAAGGTTTATTCTCCCGGCTTTTGAACAATGAATCGATTAAGGCGAATAGTAGGCACATAAGCCGACAAGACACAAGAGGCTGCCCCCATTAATGGGTTCTATTTAATGTACTCCTTCTTTATCCCGAGTTTCTTCATTTTTGACTTTAATGTGGAAGGATTAATATTCAGGATCTCAGCAGCAGCACCTGCCCCCCATATCCTTCCATGACATTTCCGCAATACGGAGAGGATATAGTCTCTTTCGTTTTCTACGATCGTTTTCAAGGCAGCGTCTTCAGCAACTGCCGTCCCTTCCATTTTTTCAACTGTTGGCAATAGTATCTCTTCAATGATCGTTCCTTTGGCAAGCAACACACTTCGTTCTATTAGATGTTCGAGTTCACGAATATTGCCCGGCCAGTTATAAGCCATCATCTTCAACAGCACCTGCTCCGATAGACCACTGATCTTTTTCCCGGCTTTATGGCTGTAGTGATTCATAAAATGATAAGCCAATGCAGGTATATCCTCCTTGCGGTCACGCAAGGCAGGCAGCGTGATCGGGAAAACATTCAGACGGTAGTACAGGTCCAGCCGGAAACGACCTTCCGCCACCTCTTTCTCCAGGTTTTTATTGGTAGCCGCAATGAAGCGTACATCCACTTTGATCGTATCTCTCCCCCCTACTCTTTCTATTTCCCGCTCCTGCAATACCCTTAATAATTTTACCTGCAATTCCATCGGCATTTCTCCAATCTCATCGAGAAAAATGGTTCCCTTGTCTGCTCTTTCAAATTTCCCAATCCTTCTTTCATGTGCGCCGGTAAAAGCTCCTTTTTCATGGCCGAATAATTCGGATTCAATCAAGGTGGCGGGCAAGGCCGCACAATTCAACTTAATAAATGGCTTTCCTTTCCGGGCCGACAGGTTATGGAGGCAATTGGCGATCTTTTCTTTACCGGTGCCGCTTTCTCCCAGGATAAGCACGGATGTATCAGAAGGAGCTGCCTGCGTGATATGGTCAAATACATGTAACAAGAGATGGCTTTTGCCAACGATCCCTTCAAACCCTTTTTGGGTATGAGTGCTTTCCGTTGTTGTAGTGGCTGCTGGCAGCGATGTAGCCTCCTCCATGATCTCACCATGTAACAAGTGCTCAATGGTTTGGATCAGGGAGAACTGGACCCTTTCGAATAACTCCACTTGCTCTGTGCTGTAGGCATCCGGCCTCCGGCTATACAAACAAAAACTGAATGATTTCCGGTCCAGGATGCTCATCGGCATTTCAAGGTTCGATCGCAACTGAAAAGTATCGGCAAACAATTGCCGGAGCGAGGGCTGCCTGCAAATATTTTTAAAAGCCTCATCGTCATAATAGACGGCCTGTTGTACTGGCGGACTGCCTCCCTGCAACGCAATAAGTTCCTCTATTGGCTTCCCGGTGATCGTGGTCAACTCCTGCGCACCAATCATTTGGTATTCATCAAACCCAATCCGTAAAAAGCACATGCCCTTGAAGTGAGGCTGTCTGAGATTATCAAACCCGGCAACGAGAAAGTCAAAAGGAATATACGACTGCAGGGCTGAAGTGACGGCCAGTAATTTCTGCGGCCAGGTTCCGGTACCACTGATGATCGTTTTCAATATTTTGCGCAACTCAATCTCCCTATAGTATTTTGCTTCCACACTATGGGCACGGCGGTACCTGGCAATCTCCAGCGTCACCAGCAGGTCTTTCTTCCGGTAAGGTTTTACAATAAAACCATAGGGATGTGTTTGCTTGGCAGCGTTCAGCACCTCTTCGTTTGAATTGGCCGACAGGTATACAAAGGGAATATTGTCGATGGCCAGCAACTTCGCGAGATCGATGCCGGTTTGTTTTCCCTTTAGAAAAATGTCCAACAGTACGAAATCCGGCCTCTTATCCTTGACCATTTCGAGTGCCTGGGGCACTGAACGCGCGATGCCGGTAACGCCATACCCTGCCTGCTCCAGCAACAGGCGCAGATCTTCCGCCTCCACAAATTGATCTTCTACTATAAGAATTTGCTCTTTCATATTCAGTTACTTTTTCACGCTTCACTAATAAAGTCAAGCCGTATTTCGGTACCGTTATCATTGTTTACCTGCAAGGTTGCATCCAGATCACCACTCAACCCCCGCATCAATTTCATACCCATGGAAGACTGGCTTGCACTATCGAATGTAGCCGGCAGGCCACCCCCATTATCTTTGATGGAAAGGGTAAAATGATCCTGGGAGCCCCTTTTCAAGGAAACATCAATTATCCCCTCCTGCCTACCCGTAAAAGCATATTTAATAGCATTGGTGACGGCTTCATTCAGAATAAGTCCAAGTGGAATGCATTGCGCTATATTCAGTTTTACCGCGTCAATGTCCAGGTTGAATCGAATGGCATTGCCCGTACGAAAGCTATCCCTCAGGCAATCTATCAACTCATGTATATAAGCAGACATATTGATGGCCGATAGATTATCCGATTGATATAGTTTCAGGTGAACCAATGACATGGCCTGGATACGCTGCTGGCTTTCTGCTACCGCTTGTATCGCTTCTTCTCCCTGCAGGTAGGCCGATTGGGTACGCAGCAAACCCATGACGATCTGAAAATTGTTTTTTACCCGGTGGTGGATCTCCCGCACCAGCCACTCCTTCTCTTCCACCAGGTGTTGCAAGGTATCATTCTTCTTTTCAATTTGTATTTGCTGAACCTGCAATTTCCGGTTGGTCCGTCGCTTTAAACGTGCATAATTCACCAACAACGCTACTATAATGATCAGCAATAGCGCCACCCCCAGGGTCCAGCGCCTCGTATTTTTCTCTTTGGTCAACTCGGTCTGCTGGATCCGCTTTTCCTTTTCCAACAGTTGAATGCTCTGTTCCTTTTTTTCTGTTTCATATTGAATGGTCAACTCCTCGATCTGCCTGCTTTTTCGTTCATTGTATATGGAATCATTGAGAAACTGGTATTGTTGCAGGTCTTTAATGGCAGCGGCATAATTGCCGAGTGCAGAGTCGGCAGAGAAAAGCATGTGATGCAATTCTCTTTGGTCTATCAAACGCGCCCCCCGATAGGCTAAAGCGGAATCCAGGTAACTATGCGCTTTGGCGAACTGCCCGCGTTGCAAATAGAACCTGCCAATATCCAGGTTGCCCACAAAAACATATTCATCACCCAGGGGAGCTTTCCGGAAGTAGGCCGCCATGGAATTGTAATATTGCTCCGCCTGGGGATACAACTTCAAGCCATCATAACAATAAGCATAGTTTTGCATGGCAATGGCCTTTTCAAACAGGGCTTGCGGTGGATTCGCCGCCACCATGCTATCCATCAAAGCCAGGGCATCCCTGCTTTGATGTAATTTTATCAATTGCCTGATCAGTAAACCAGCCGTTTTATATAAATTTAGCCGGTCTATATTTCGTGCTATCCTTATAGTGAGGGTTTTTCGATACCAATGGCAGCTTTCTGCGCAACGGCCCAGTTCATCGAGCACCAGGGCCAACTCTCCATAAAACGTATCAATATCCATGGTATCATTGTTTCGCGTTGCATTGTCAACAGATTTCGTTGCATATAAGAGTGATTTTTCGTAAGCCCCGCGGTACCTGTTGAGCTGGGAAAGCAAGAAATAGTTAAGAGATACTTTGGTACTGCCTATTTGACGACGTAAGTCAATAGCCTTCAGTAATTCCTTTTCCGCCAAATCAAATTTATTGGAAGCAAAAAGAAAATCTGCCAGGGAAGTCCTGACGGCGGCTTCTCTTTCAACATTGTGGGCCTGTGTGTATAACTTAATCGCCTTATCAAAATAAGCTTCAATTTCGATATAGTATTCAGCATTCCAGCTTATGTTCCGGGCAAGCCTCAGCCAGGTTCGCGCCTCCTTTTGTATGTCGCCTTGTGCACGATAAAAAGCAGCCACCTCAGAAAAACGCTTTACGCCGGCTGCTGTTTCCTTTTTAACAAGATGAGCATCGCCTTCTAATAACATGCTTTCAACCCAAAAACTTTTTAATTGAAGTGTATCGCTCAGCCGGATGGCATAACTGAAAATGCCAATGGCAGTATCTATCAACGAGGCTCTTGTATCGCTGAACTCCTCCTTAAGGTAAGTTTTGCCCAACGCATGCAGCAGTAAGATCCGGTTGCTATCCTGTTTACTGTGCTGTAGCCGGTGGCGCAATTCACCGGGCGACAGATCAGGCGGCAACTGTGCCATAGCTGGCACAACTACTGCCATCATAAAAAATACACATATAAGCGCTTTTAGCATCCGGAAATCCCTCTTGCCCTAAAATTATACATAATAGACCGTGAAATTTCACGGTCCCGCTAACCAAACCGCGAAATGTCACGGTGGGCTCCTTTCCCCTCATTAAACAAGCTGTTGAACTGCATTTACTTATGAAATGGGTAGGGTAATTGGTATGGATTGATCATGAAAAAATCGATATCATTACTTTGGATCGCAGGCCTTTTGCTGGCAGCCTGCAACAGTGAGCCCTCACCTGCTGTTACTACGGCAGACAGCAGCAGCAATCCTTCCACCGTCCAAGCCGCTTCTCCTCCCGCCAATTTCAAACACGCCGTTTCGAAAGTAAATGGCGTCGACATTCACTATGTGGTGGGTGGCACTGGCGAACCGCTCGTGTTATTACATGGTTTTGGACAGAACTGGTATATGTGGAACCGCCTGCTACCCGAATTCTCCAAACATTTTACCGTCATAGCACCCGATCTGCCGGGGCTGGGCGAATCGGGCAAGCCAGATAGTGGTTACGATAAGAAAACGATGGCCGCTGCTATCCATGGGCTGGTGAAGCAACTGGGATATGATCACATCAACCTGGCCGGTCACGATATTGGCCTCATGGTAGCCTATGCCTATGCTGCTCAATTCTCCGGCGAGGTAAAGAAACTCGCCCTGATGGATGCATTGTTGCCTGGTGTGGAGCCGGTTTGGAGCCAGGTGAAAGCCTCCGCCTGGTGGTTTGGGTTCTTTGGCTTTCCACCCTCCGGCGAATTGGTAGCAGGGAAAGAGCGCCTGTTTCTTACCAGTTTCTGGCCGGTAGTGGGTCACGTAAAAGATGCGTTCACACCCGAAGAGGTCAACGAATTCGTACGGGCCTACGCAGTAAAAGGCGGAACAACGGGCGCCTTTCACTGGTTCGGCGCTTTTGACCAGGACGCATTGGACAATAAAGTGTTCATGAAAAACAAGCTCAAAATGCCCTTGCTGGCGATGGGAGGCGAATACTTTGGCGCTGCCTTCCTGGTAGATCACTGCAAACTCATAGCTGAAAACGTGAAAGGCTCCAATATCAAAGGAGCCGGGCACTGGATCGTACAGGAGAACACTGCCCAGGTGCAAAAAGATCTGTTGGATTTCTTTCAGTCTAAATGAGTGCAAGGTGATCAACAAAATAGTCTTCTTACCATTGAGTCTTTTACTGTTTCATTACAGTAAGGCCCAAAGCATTCCTTCCTTCAGGCAACTTCGGTATGAGGAGGATTACTCTGTTCTGCAACAAGACAGCAGCAGGAACTGGTATGCAGCCACCAAATTCAAGGCGCTGTCAAAAAACGGCAGCACTTACCTCAGTATGGGGGGCGACATAAGATACCAGTACCTGCGGTTCACCAATGAGAACTGGGGCGAATCTCCCAAAGATAATGATGGGTTCATCCTTACCCGGTACCTGGCCCATGCGGACTTTCATGCGGGAAAGCATTTCCGGACCTTTGTACAATTGCAGAGCAGTTTTGCCAACGGAAAGCTAACGCAGCCCTCCCCTGTCGATGAAAACCAATTGGACCTGCACCAGGGGTTCGCGGATATTGCTTTCACCGGCCGCAATGCACAGGCTTTAACGGTCAGGATCGGTCGCCAGGAATTATTGTACGGCTCCCAAAGATTGGTGGCCGTTCGTGACGGACCTAATAACAGGCAATCGTTCGACGCCGCCCGGTTGTTGTATGCCCGTCGCACGTGGCATGCGGATATTTTCTATTCCCGGTTTGTTCTGTCAAAGCAGCAAATATTTGATGATGGCTTTACCAACAATACCCGGTTCTGGGGCGCTTACCTGGTCAAAAACGAGGTACCCTTGATCAACAATGCCGATATCTATTACTTCGGTCTGTTGAAAAAGAATGCAAAATTCGATGACGGCGCCGGAAAAGAGCTAAGGCACTCAGTAGGCGGAAGGATCTGGGACGCTAAAAAGTTCTGGAGATACGATATTGAAGGGCTTTATCAATTCGGCGACTTCGCCGGCAAACAAATCACCGCCTGGACTTTTTCAGTAAACACGAGCTATAAGTTTGCCAATACAATAGCCAGGCCCGAAGCAGGCATAAAAACCGAGCTGATCAGTGGTGATGCCAGGTATAACGACAACAAATTGCAAACGTTCAATCCTCTGTTCCCCAGGGGCGGTTATTTTGGACTGGTGTCAATAATAGGTCCTGCCAATTTATTCGACATTCATCCTTCCCTTACCCTGGACCTATCGCGCGGATTGTATTTCAACATGGATTATGATATCTTCTGGCGCTACAGCCGCAACGATGGAATATATGGCCCCAATGTGGCACTGATCTATTCAGGCAGGAAAAGTAGCCAAAAATCCATCGGGCGGCAGTACTCAACACACCTGGAATATATACCTAACAGGTTTCTTTATTTCCGCTGCGAATTTACCTGGTTCAAGGCAAGCGATTTTTTACAGGATGTCGGCATGGGTAAAAACATACTGTTTGCAGCCGGCACTGCTCAACTTAGGTTTTAAGCGAAAATCACTTTTAACACTTACAGTTATGTCAAACGCACAAACAGCAACGGGTATTAAAAATATAGTGATCGCACCTAAGTAAAAGCCTCGATGTAAGTCGGGGCTTTTGCATTTTGATCATTTTGTAGTCGTCTTTGGCAGGGAATTCAGGTATTCCAGCGGAGACGCATTGAAGTGTTTTTGAAAATTCCTGCTAAAAAGGCTTTGAGAACCATATCCGACCATCCTGGCGATCTCAGACAGACTAAACTCATTTTCAGCGATAAGGCAAGCGGCTTTCTTGAGTCGGGTAATATTGATCAGTTCCTTGGGTGATAAGGCGGAAAGGGATTTTATTTTTCGATACAAAGTGGGGCGGCTCATATTCATATGTTCAGCCAGCTTGTCAATGTCCATCTGACTGTCCTGGATATTTTTACGAATATAATCGTCCAGCTTCTTTAAAAAGGTTTCATCCGTTTTGGAATGAGCCATTACCCGTACATCCTCAAATGGCGAACTCGCAAAATGCGTTTTTATTTTTAAACGGTTATTAAGCAAATTGGCAATTTGTACCTGGATAAATTTTGGAGAAAAAGGTTTCCGGGTATAGGCGTCAGCACCTGCCTCCAGTCCTTCTATATGGGAACGATGGCTACTTTTTGACGTTAACAACAAGACCGGAATATGACAATATTCAACATTTGATTTGACCAGATGACACAGCTCAAAGCCGTCCATGCCAGGCATCATAACGTCTAACACGATAAGATGTATCACTTCCGTATCTAAAATTTGTAAGGCGATCTCGCCATTTTCTGCCACATGCACTTTATAAGTGTCACCCAGGACTTCTGTTAAAAATTCCAGGATTTCCAGGTTATCGTCTACAATTAAAATGCTTTCAGTCATAGCTACTTATACTTTTTTCCAATTGCTCGACAAATTAAACTCGATCTTTTGGTGAACTGGCAACGTTAATACAAAAATGATCTCATTGGTCTTGCCTGAAACCAGGGTTAAGGATCCGTTATGCAATTCTGTTAAAGACTTCGCTAAAGGCAATCCAATGCCGGTTCCCGGCTTTTCCTTATTGCGCAACCTGAAAAATGGCTCGAAGATCTTTTGATGAAACTCCGCTGGAATGCCTTTGCCATCGTTACAAAAACTGATTGTAATTTTTTCTTCGCCATCAGTCAGTGAGGCCATCCTGACGGTAGCCCTGGATGCTGCATACTTAATGGCATTGGAGATCAGGTTGCCGCATATTTTCATCAAAGCTTCCCGGTCTACAAATGCCACAATATGGATTTCGGGAAGATCTATACTTAAACTTATTCCACTCTCCTGTGCGAATTCCCTGAACGAGTCTGTTTGTTCCCTTAGTAGTTTGTTGATGTCTACATTTACAAAGTTTAATCCGAACTGTTCTATTTCAGTTTGTCTGAAATCAAGCAACTGCTCAGTAAGGTCCGCCAAACGATTGGCATTCTTTTGCACCATTAACAGGCTCTTTTTAATGTTTGGCTGGTCCTCTACCTTATTCATTAATCTTTCCACTGGTCCTACAATTAAGGTCAGGGGTGTTTGAATTTCGTGCGCAATATTGGTAAAAAAATCAATCTTAAATTGGTAGATCTCTTTCTCCTTTTCGTGTTCAAATAGTTGTAGCTTGTTCCGGTTTTTACTGTCCAGGTAACGATGGTAATACCGGATCAACAGGTACAAAATTATTCCTATAGTAAGCGTATATAATAAATAAGCAGTATTGCTCTTCCAAAAAGGGGGTAAAATTCTGATAAACAAACGCCGTTCTTTACTCGTCCAACTGCCGACGTTGCTTTCTGCACGCACTGTAAACAGATAGTTACCTGGCCCCAGGTCTGTAAACCAGGCGTTTCTGTTCGTGTTAAGATAGGTCCAATCTTTATTCACCCCGGTCATGAAATACCTATACCTGGTAACCCCGGTTGATGAATAATTCAGCGCTGCAAACTCAATGCTGAAGTTGTTTTGATCGTAGGCAAGCACAATAGTATCCGTAAATAAAACAGATTTGGTGAGGGGGCCGCCCTTGTCATCAGGCTTTATCTCTTTATTGTTTATTTGAAACCCGGTAATGTAAATGGGCGGGGAGGCATCTTGCTGGTCAAATTCGGCTGGATTAAAGGCAATCATTCCTTTGACAGAGCCGAAATACATTTTTCCATTGACGTCTTTGTAAGCCGAATTAAAATTGAATTGATCTGTTATCAACCCGTTTGGTTGTGTATAAGTTTTGCACTGTTCGGAGCGTAAGTCAAGGCAGGTCAAGCCGCTGAGCGAACTGATCCATAAGTGTTTCGAGTTGTCTTCCAGGATACAGAACACAACATTACTGGGTAAACCGTTTGCAGTCGTAAATTTTTTAATGGTTTTCCGGTCCGGGGCCAACTTTATCAAGCCACCGCCGGCAGTGGCAAACCAAATAGAGTGATAGCTGTCCTCAAAAATATTATGCACCGGAAATTCATTGATTATTTCGCTATTTAGGGTGTCTCCAAAGCGGAAATTACCCTGCCCACCGGTTTTGGGGTTATAATAAAACGCCCCTTGTGTCGTACTGCCAGTCCAGATAGTTCCTTGTTCGTCTTCGATGACGTCAAAAACATACGAATTATAGGGTATTTGATGAATACGGCTGAATGTCTTGTGTTTCCTGTCATAAATAAACAGACCCGAACCGTTGTAAGCAGTACCAACGAGTAAGGTGCTATCCTTCGTGAAATAGAAACGAAGTATAAAATCACTCACCTTGTCGTTTTTATCGCCAATGAATGGAAAGCGATCAGTCACTAATCCGGTGCGCATATCCATTATTTCCATACCATGAAAAAACGAGCCAATAAATAACTGATCGCCTAATGCGAGCAGACCGTGTATATTGGGATAGGAAATATTTCCTCTTTTCCCTGTTGCAGTATAATGGGTAAATTGTCCTGTTTTAATAGTAAACTTATTGATACCCGCATCTTCAGTACCAATCCATAAGTCACCCCTGGAGTCAGCACAAATCGTTCCTACAGCATCGCCTGAAATAGAATTGGCGCCCTGTACCGGATAATATTTTTCAAACCGGGCATTCGCTGCCGAGTAATAATTTAACCCACCAAAATAAGTGCCTGCCCACATGCCCCCCTGGTTGTCTTTACAGATGGTGTAAACAGCGTTATCTGCGATAGAATAAGGATCACCGGCCCGCTTTCGTAAATTTTGGCTTGTGTTAGTGGCCAGGTCATAAATATAGATGCCTGATTCAGTGGCTATCCAGTATTGCTGATTGCTGCCCGCAGTAATGTCACGTACATATATATCTGTATTATTAATATTGCGAAGCGGCAATGACCTGATTTCTCCTGTTTTAGCATTATAGCTTTTTAGCCCCTGCTTAAAACACCCCACCAATACTTCCTGATCATTGATAGGAACTATTTTGCTGATCGATCGCCTATTTGCCGGAACGCTCTCATCAATGATCCGGACGTTTGTGACCGAATGGGTTCGGTGCGTATAGATGCCTATAACGCCGTCATTACTTCCCACCCACAAATTCATGCTGCGGTCAAGCGCCAAACAGGATGCCCGTATCTTTAAATGTTCGACTTTTTTTTCTCCCTGGTCATATTTGTACAGTGAATGATTAGCCAGGAACCATAGATTATTATTACTATCTATCAGAAGATAGTCGATGTATGTTTGCGGAGCTATGTCAAGTGGCGTAAAAACTTCGCTATAGGGATTATACATAAAAATGCCCTTACCGGTACCAATCCATAGCATTCCTTTTTTATCCTCGGCAATAACCATGATCACATTATTGCCTATGCTGCCAAATTTGTTTTCCTGATTTTTGCAGGCTTTAAAAGTGTAACCGTCAAAACGGTTTAGTCCTCCCCGTGTTCCAATCCATACTAAACCTCTGCTATCCTGTAAAATGGATGCTACAGAATTATGCACCAGCCCATCTTCCACCTGGTAATGGGTGAAATAATATTGACCCCAACATGATAAAGTGACAAGTTGTAATAGCAGGCTTACTAAAGCGGAGTAACGGGGTAATCGCATAATCGTTAGCACCAAATATAGATAAACTGTTGGTCATAACCGCTATTGTTCAGTCTTTGAAAGGAGCGAATTTGATTGGCTGGCCCGTTTATGTTTAAAAAACAATGAATTGCAAATGGCTGATATCATGCCGATCTTAAATATGAGACGAAACAACAAAAAGTTGAACAAATTATGCGGCACCTATTCATTTATTTTGACTGCTAGCCTATCCGAAAAATTCAATCACTAACGATCACTTGCTTATGAGAAAAGAATTATTTCTTACAGCCGGTTCTGCCATTGCATTACTGGCGGCTGGCTGCCTGAAAACCCAACCGGACAGCATCACTACCGATAGCACGCCGATGCCTGACCAGGCAAAAATGGCGATGAATGCTGCGCCTCCATTGGGTACACTGGTAGATAGTGCTATCTATCGTATCCGGGGTTTATCATCATTACCCAATGGCCCGGTAGTTGAAGTCACCGGAAACTCAACGGCCGATAATGCCAAAATTCAACAATGGTCATGGTTTCCCAATAACGGGCAAAAATGGAAACTCATAAAAACCGACTCCGCTTATTATAAGCTGGTCAATGTCACCAGTAACAAATGCCTCAAATCCCCATCAGCAACTTCCGGTGATATACTGCAACAGGGAACTGACGATGACTCTGATGCGCAACGTTGGGCTATTAGTTATTCCGGCAGCAACAATATTTACGCACTGACCAACAAAGCAACAGGCATGAAAATGGTCGTCGATCCTGAAGATGGTGTACCGGGCAGGAAGATCAGGCAAAAAGATAGTGTAACAGGTACGCAGGACCTCTTTGAATTTCGCAACCTCAATTTTCAGAACCCTATAGTGAACGCCAGCCGTCCTGACCCCTACGTGGCACAAAAAGATGGGTATTATTATTTCCTGTACACAAAAGGCAATAAGATAGCCATTACGAAAACCCCATCTATGTCCTTATTGGCGGCTATGCCAGAGACTACTGTCTGGACGCCTCCTGCGAATACAGATCATTCCAAGGCTATATGGGCGCCCGAATTACATTTCCTGTCGGGCAAGTGGTATATTTATTTTGCTGCGAACGATACAAGCGCGAATGATAACCACCGGATGTTTGTGCTGGAGAATGCCAATGCTGACCCCACCACCGGCACATGGACTTTCAAAGGAAAGATATTTGATTCAACCGATCAATGGGCCATTGATGGCTCGGTGCTTACCATTGGAACAACCAATTATTTTGTATGGTCGGGCTGGGAGAATGTAGCTACCAGGTATAAGCAATACATCTACCTGGCCACCATGTCGAACCCCTGGACCATAAACGGCCCCAGGGTAAAAATATCATCGCCCACCAATAACTGGGAAAAACATGAACCTAGTTCATTGGGTGCTGGTGTTAACGAAGGCCCCATTATGCTGCAAAAAGATGCCAGCAGCCCTGTATTCATTATCTATTCGGCCAGCCGTTATACCAGTGACAATTATTGCCTGGCGCAGATACAGTTAAAAAGCGGAGGCGACCCCACCGTTGCAGCCGACTGGATCAATAAAAAGCAGGTCTTTGTCAGAAACGATGCCAACTCCGTTTATGGGCCTGGCCACAATGGCTTTTTCACCAGCAGTTATACCGACGGCAACGGCCTGTTGCGTACTGAAAATTGGTTTGTATACCATGCGCGCAGCATAGCTGCTACCACCAACGGAGCCAGGGCGCCAAGAATGCAGAAATTAACCTGGAACACAGACGGATCACCCAATTTTGGTACTGCAGCGGCCACAGGTGTAAACACTCCCATCCCGATAGGCGACTGATAGCAAGCTGCCTGACAGCAACATCATCCCAACATGTGTTATTATTTAAAAACCAGTATTATGTTTAAAAGGCTATTTTCAATTTTTCTTTTCTTTCCCTTCCATTTTCTATTTGCACAGAAAAACAACCTAACCGACTTCCCCAAAGGATCTACACCCGAAGAAGTAGGCAAACGTTTGGCATACCACTTTGTAGACAGGAAACATGCGCTTCATGCGGGGAAATGGATTGGTTATCCGGAAACATTCTACTGGAATGGAGCGCTCAGGTATGCCGCGATCACCCAGGATAAGGAGCTTCTTACACTACTGCAAAACAGGTTTGAACGGCTATGTTCAACAGAGGCAAAGCTGTTGCCCCCTAAAAATCATGTGGATTTCAATATGTTTGGAAGTTTGCCCTTAGAACTCTATCAGATAACAAAAGAGCAGCGATACCGGGATTTGGGAATACCATATGCCGACACCCAATGGATCCTTCCGGATAATCCCAGGTTAAGGGAAAAAGGATGGGCAGACAAAGGCTACACCTGGCAAACCCGTTTATGGATCGACGACATGTACATGATTACCATTGTGCAAACCCAGGCTTATAAAGTAACCGGAGACAGAAAATATATTGACAGGGCTGCCAATGAAATGGTGATGTATTTAGACAGCCTGCAGCGCCCGAATGGCCTTTTCTATCATGCACCGGATGCTCCGTTTTACTGGGGGCGTGGCAATGGATGGATGGCGGCGGGTATGGCCGAGTTATTGCGTCATTTGCCCAAAGACAATAAAGACCGTCCCCGCATCATGCAGGGCTATCAAACAATGATGAAAAGCCTGAAAGAGTTCCAGACTCCTGCAGGTATGTGGAATCAGTTAATTGACGAACCGGACTTTTGGACTGAAACTTCCGGGTCTGCCATGTTTACCTATGCCTTTATTACTGGCGTAAAACATGGATGGTTGAATAAAAAAGAATATGCCCCGGTTGCCCACAAAGCATGGATGGCTTTGGTTTCTTATATCAATGACAAGGATGATGTAAGAGAGGTTTGCATTGGAACGAATAAAAACAAGGACAAACAATATTATTATGATCGCCCGCGTCATACAGGTGATTTCCACGGACAGGCTCCTTATCTCTGGTGCGTTTCCGCTCTTTTGGAAAAAGCAGACTGAGACAAATTGACGAAAAGTTGAACAATATTTTACCGTATTTCTTCGGTTACTTTGATCGTGATAAATCCCATTCATTAACACTGCCGGATCAGGTGATTCATTTCTGCTTCCTGATCCGGCATTGGTAGCATATAATTAAGCTTTATGAAATTAAAACTATTCGCCTTGTTAGCTGGCTCAATGATGTCGGCAAGTGTGTTTGCGCAAACCCAGGTTGTTGCCCCGGAGAAAATATGGCCGGCTGCTAAAGCCAATGCCTGGTATAAACAACAGCCCTGGCTGGTGGGTGCAGATTATATCCCTGCAAGCGCCATCAACCAGTTAGAGATGTGGCAGGGTGACACTTTTGATCCTGCGGGCATAGACAAGGAGCTGGGCTGGGCCGAAGGCATTGGCATGAATACCATGCGGGTATTTTTACATAGCCTGGCTTACCAGGCCGATCCTAAGGGCTTCAAATCGCGCGTAGACCAGTTTTTAACCATCGCTGCGAAGCACCATATCAAACCGATGTTTGTTTTTTTTGATGACTGTTGGAATAAGGTGCCCAACATAGGCAAGCAGCCTGATAAAAAGTTGGGTATCCATAATTCCGGCTGGATGCAGGACCCCGGCGACCCGGCCTACAAAGAAACTTCAAACTACCCCAGGCTTGAGGTGTATGTGAAAGATATCCTGAAAACTTTTGGTCACGATAAGCGCATATTGCTGTGGGATCTGTACAACGAACCGGGCAACAGTGGTAAGCTTGCCTCCAGCCTGCCTTTGCTCGTTAAGATATTCACCTGGGCGCGTGAGGTGAATCCTGAACAGCCCATCACAGCAGGCGTCTGGAAATGGGATGAAAAAGCGAGAGAACTGAGCAAGTTTCAATTGGCTAACTCTGACGTTGTTTCTTATCATTGCTATGATGGTCCCGATCAGCATCTACGTACCATTCAGCTGCTGAAGATGTATGGCAGGCCGGTACTTTGTACTGAATATATGGCCCGGACACGCAATAGTACTTTTATCAACTCACTGGGTATCCTGAAAAAAGAGCAGGTGGCAGCCATCAACTGGGGCCTGGTAGATGGTAAAACCAATACCAAATATGCCTGGGACACTCCACTGGCCGATGGCAGCGAACCGAAAGAATGGTTTCATGAGGTTTTCAGGGCCGATGGCACACCCTACAAAAAGGAAGAAACAGATCTGATAAAGAAACTGACTGGTGAAAAATCAGTGACTGAAACGGCATCAGGTAAGTAGAAACATTTCCTGAAGGCCCCTCCTATCCGATCAGGGACATAAGGGATAATAGATACAAGCTCGTTTTAAATCTGATGCCTGAAAAAGATTATCATAACCGTTTTATGATGAATCCCAATGACAAGAATTTATGGCATAGTTGGTTACAAAAAGCAGCAACTGCTCCCGAAGCAAAAAAGCTGACAGATAGAATCGTGAAAAGGCCGCCGGTAGAATTCTACGACCTTGAAAACGATCCCTATGAATTAAACAACCTGGCAGACGATCCTTCTTATCAGCAAAAGATCAATGATTATAGGGTGAAACTGAAAGCATGGATGAAACAGCAGGGCGACACCGGGGCGGATATGGACATAAACCATCACAAAAAGGAACAACATTAATGATTATCAAACAACTTTTCATTGTCGGTCATGTTCTTATCAATGAAGAGTAAATGGGGGTCCAGTACGATCTTCGAAGGTTTTTGCGGAACAGATAGTTGCAGCGTTGCCTGTGCTGAATTGATCTTAATCTTTTTTAAGAGCACAAGATGCTCTTTCCCGTGTACATCCTTCGTAAATACGCCCAGTTCAATCCAATCATTAATGGCTGTAGCTTTTTCATTGCCCAGACTGTCCATTTGTATCTTTTTCATATCCAGCGTCGCTGTCACTGAATACTGTTTTTCAGATATCTTTTCATAGTCCGCATGGCGCAATTTGTTGTCATACAGTATAACGGAGGCAAACAAGTCCCGGATAATATATTGCATGCTGTCGGGCGTAACTTCCCTGAAGTAACCCAGCAGGTCGTTTGTAGTGGGATACCGGTCAGTATGTTTCTTTTTCAACCCGGTATAGCTATTCCAATCCCTGATAAAACGCTGTAACGCGCTGTTGACGCTATCTTCAGAGATATAGTATTGCAATGCATGCAGGTTGATCATCCCCTTTCTGTAGTGGATATATTCCTGTCCGGATCCTACTAATGAAAGTGGGGTTTCATGAGTATCGTCACCGGACCTGCTTTTTAAATACTGTCCCATATTCCATCTCAGCAATTTGTTAACCTTTTCCGCAGAGAATTCCTTTTTAAACACCATAAGGGCCGAATACTGAGCCAAGGATTCTGAGAGCATCGTTTTCCCCTGGACATTCGCCGGGTTCACCTGGTCACCCCACCATTGATGAGCCATCTCATGAGCTGCGATATAAAAAGGCATATCCATATCTGTTTCATCATCAATGTCCATGACAAACCCAACATTCTCAGCAAGTGATATGAGTCCGGGGAAAGATTGACCTCTTCCGCTATAAAGCGGCGTTTCTGCGATCCGCATCTGTTGATATTGATAGGGAGCAAAGTTCTTACTGTAGTAGTCCAGAGACTGTTTCATTCCATGCAGAATTCTATCAAGATTGAAGGTATGCCCCGGATGGTAATAGATTTCCAGATCAACCCCTTCTTTGCCCGGATGCCAGCGTTGCCTGATGACGGCATACCGGGCTGAAACGATAGCGTAGAAATTAGAGATCGGTTTGTCTGAAGCAAAATGAAAATAACGCCGGCCCTGTTTGGTCCAGGTTTCTTGTAAATTACCAGGGGCCACAACTGACTGATTAGAGTCTGTACTGACTATTATCTCAAAATTGATCTCTTCACCATCTCCGTTTGACTTACCCTCAAGCAGGGCTGCCGGATCGTTAATTGTAGCCCTTCCAGGCCGGGGTTTCAACCCAAATTCAGCACGAATAGCTGCATCCTCCAGCTCAATATCCTGGTTGTAGCCAATGGTTGGAAAATGATAATTATCGAGGAAGGTTCCGTTATATACCACAAAGGCATTGGAGCTTTCTGTAAATCCGGCGGCTTTAAAACGCTGCCTGAATTTCATGTTCAAGGAGTCTCCCGGCTGCAGTGGCTGATGTAGTTTTAAAATATAATAGCCAAAATGGTTGTACGTGCTATCCGGAATGGCTCCCCCTTCAACGGCAAGGTATTCCAGTGCTACCTCGTCATCTGGCAGCTTTTGGATATGGATCTCATGAATGGCTTTTTCTCCCGGGTTGAACAAGATGTACTGCCCTTCAACCGAATATTCTCTTTTATTGGGGTACAGATCCAGGTTCAGGTATACCGCGGCTATCCTGGGTTGAGCAAGTGAAGTGAACGGCTTTAGAACCTGCTCGTATTTAGCCCTGTACTCCTGTTGGGTGGCCCGGGATGCATACCTGTTTATGATATTGGTGTTGTAAAAGATATATCCACCTGCAACAATAAAGACGATCATCGCTGCAAGGGAGATGCGCTTTACAGGAGCCGTAAGCAGAACCCGGCTTTGGCGCCAGCGCCTCCTAAACCCGGCCTCAGTACCTCTTACAGAAAAAAGCACTGCCAGCATAAAAAGCAGTACAGAAAAGGAAATCCAATATACTTTGAACCACAGATAGGGTTTCAAAAAGTGGCCATACCCATTCATGTCGGAATAAGTGGTTAAGAAGGAGCCGCCAAAAGTAATAAGGCCGTGATCCAATCCCAGGAGCCTAAGTCCAAAAGTACTTATCGCAATAAATAGTAGTACCACCAGGTGTGCCAGGTACTTATTATTCACCAGCACCTGGGCAACAAAACAGACAATACCCAGCAAAAACAGAAAAGGGAAGACCTCAACAAAAAAGGCTGCGAAATAAATAGTTAGTTCGTAGTCATAGTAACCGTGAATTGACTGGAACAGCATACCTGTACCAATCATGGTGAAAATTAGCAGTACAAGTATAAGCATGAGTCCCAGGAACTTGCCGCCCAGATGTAGAAGGTTCGATATGGGCAGCGTGTCAACAAGCAGATTGATCCTGTTATCTCTTTCCTTCCAGACGAGTTCGCCCGAATAGAAAAGAACGATTGCCACGAAGAAGATCAACGTGAGATCAACCAATTCACCGGCAATAGTATAGGTGGCGGGCACATTGTTCACCCCATAAGGGGTACTGAGATTGAATGAATTGATGAACAAAATACCGGTTCCACAGAGTACGATAGCCCAGAAAGAAATGGCTGCAACGATCGATTTGCAACTAAACAGCGTAAGGTGGAAAAGCTGAACGATACTGGCCCGGATCCCTGTTTGTGGCAAAACCAACGGTGTGGGTTCCGGTTCTGAACTATACAAGCTTTTATTGTCCGTTTCCCCGGCTTGTTGCTGCTTTTTGGATGCTTTATCCCTCACCACCCTAAAGAGGAAGCAATGGTGTCCGATCGCAAGGGTGAGCATTCCGAGCGCTATCCAGAGCAACCGGTTGTAAAGCAGGATTCCCGTTACGGGCACCATGGCAGTATTGCGCTCATTGACGTTCCAGGATGAAGTGGCTATGCTTACTGTTTGAAAGGTGAAAGGTTCGAGAAGACCTGTCAGGAACGGATCTTCAGCGCCTTTTGCCAGATTGATGGCCAATAGATAAACCACCAGGAAGAAAAATCCCTGAATGTATACGATGAGTAATTTCCGGCTTAATGCCCCGGTAACAAAAAAGAGAGATCCACCAAAGAACAAAGTGGGGACTACCAGAAAAAGGAACGGCTGAAGGTAATGCCAACCATCAAATGGTATCAATTTATCCGGGTCATGCCAGGGCATCCCATCACCCACCATCATCCCCAATGGAATAGCGGTGAAAATGAAAACCAGGATCACAAAAGATCCCAGAAACCTGCCAAGTAGATAGTCGCTTTTCTTAATAGGATTGACGAATAGTAAAGATTCCATCCGGTGATCAAAATCCCTCAGCACAGCCACTCCCATGATCATAGAGGGTATCATCAGGAGCAGAGCAGCGCTAATCCCCATCGTTCTCGCAATGATTATTGGAGCATTTCTTTTGAGGGGGCCAAGTTGACCACCTTCAAAAATGAAGTCCACCGCGACGATGGAAAACAGGAACACAATGATAAAATAGAGCCAGGTATTATACTGCCGGATACGGTAATGGATCTCAAACCTGAATATTTCAAACAGCATGAAGAAGGATGTTTAGGGATTAGGATCAGTATTATTGTTGAACACGTGTAGATTGACCGAAGATCTGAGAGAAGTACACATCACTCAGATCGGCTTCAACCGGCTTAAATCCGTCGCCCGGATCATCCTCACTGAATAGGTGAATGACGGTGTTGCCCTGGAAAAGCCGTTCTGCAATGATCGCATACCTCTCTTTGTACGTTCCGAGCTGACTTTTTTGAATAACCTTGCTAAATACTTTCCCTTTAATATCCTCAATGGCCTGTAATGGATTTCCCGTTAAAAGAACTTTACCATGGCTGATAATGGCCATATTGGTACAGAGTTCCTTCACGTCTTCCACAATGTGTGTGGAAAGGATCACAATGGTTGCCGCACTTAGTTCATTGAGCAAATGATGGAATCGATTTCTTTCCGCGGGGTCAAGTCCTGCTGTTGGTTCATCAACGATGAGTAATTGGGGATTGGAGAGCAAAGCCTGCGCAATACCAAAGCGTTGTTTCATGCCACCTGAGTAGCTACCCAGGTTCTTCTTTCTTTTCTCATAAAGGTTTGTTTTATGAAGCAGCGCTTTAACTACTTCCGTTCGCTCTTTTTTATGGGTGATTCCCTTAAGCACCGCCAGGTGGTTCAATAGTACTTCGGCAGATACCCTGGGGTATACGCCAAACTCCTGCGGCAGATATCCCAGTTTTCTTCTTACCTGCTGTTTGTTCCTGAGAACGTCTGTTTCTCCCAACAGGATCGTGCCCTTGTCCGGTTCCTGCAGCGTGGCTATGGTGCGCATAAGGGTGGATTTACCGGCGCCATTGGGTCCTAAAAGCCCAAACATCCCTGCCGGGATAGTTAACGAAACATTGTTGAGTGCCTGAACGCCGTTTCCGTACGTTTTTGATAGTCCCGATATGGTTAGTGTATCCATTTCCGCCATTGTTGATTTATTTCAAACCTAAGGCCCGGTAAGAGGTTATCCAAATGAGTGTGTTCAAACAACCAATGAAACTGGTATACAACATTTGAATGGGGTCAAAGTAATTCCATCACTACCTGGCGGCTGTTCGACATCACTCAAAGGATGTTCACCACACTTATCGGTTCCAACTGCGGTTGTTTACTACATTTATTGGCTCCAACTGCCTATTTTTGGATATGCTATCGTTTCTAAAAAAGTATAGTCTGCCAGCCATAGCCTTCTTTTATTTCGCGTTATTGGTGATGGCTGCCCTAATGGAGGAGTATGAACTGTACTTCACAATTGCAGCATTGTTCTTTACTGTGTTTATATTTATTCCCTGGTTAATATGGCAGGCTATTTTAGTGGTGAGATTGCGGCATGAGCGGAAAAAAACCGAGTTGCTGCACCTGAAGAGCCAGGTAAATCCGCACTTCTTTTTTAACACACTGAACAATCTGTATGGTCTGATCAAAACGGATCCCAAAAAGGCGGGAGAACTTGTGCTTAAGCTCTCAGACATGATGCGTTACAGCATTTACGAAGCGCAAAATGAGGGCGTAACGCTTGAAAAAGAAGTTGAATACCTCAATAACTATATTGAGTTGCACAAAATGCGCTATCACAAAAAAATAGCTATCAACTTCCAGGTGGATATACAGGAAGGTTATAGGGTTATGCCCCTGCTGTTTATAATATTATTAGAGAATGCTTTTAAGCATGGGGTGGAAAACCTCCGTGAGAAGGCTTTTGTTCACCTGGTACTTACCACCGCGGATAATGAAATCCATTTTGAAATAAAGAATAATTTTGATAATTCGGTGACGCCTGAAGGGCCTGGCATTGGCTTAAACAACCTGAAACGGAGGTTGGCGTTAGCTTACGAAAACAACTATCAGTTGAAGCTGGCTCAACATAATGATGAATACCTGGCAGAACTAAGGCTGAAAAATTTATGATCAAGTATCTGATAATAGATGATGAACACATCGCCCATGACATCATCAAGGGTTACTGCGATATGCTGCCCAATTTGGTATTGCAGAAGAATTGCTATGATGCCATTGAGGCGTTGGAATACCTGCATGAACGTACAGTAGATCTTATCTTCCTGGACCTCAAAATGCCAAAGCTTAAAGGTTTTGACTTTCTTAAAACCTTGCCCTCTCCACCCAGCGTGATTGTTACCACGGCATACCAGGAGTTTGCACTGGAAGGGTACGAACTCAATGTTGTAGACTATTTGCTGAAGCCATTCAGCTTTGAGCGCTTTGTGAAAGCAGTAAATAAGGCAATGGGCGCTTCGGCGCCATCCAGGGCCCCTAAAAACGTTCAGGCAGGCAATCAATCTGCTACCATTTTCCTTCGATCGGAGAATAAATATATACAGGTGCGTATTGCTGATATTCTTTTTCTGGAAGCTGCCGGCAACTTTGTGAAAGTGATTACCCGGGAAGAGTCCATCCTGGTAAGAGATACGTTCGCGGTCCTTTTAAACGCCTTGCCCCCTGAGGACTTTTTGCAGGTACATAGATCATTTGCCATAGCTCCCAAACACATCAAGAGTATTGAAGGCAATCAAATATCGATCGGAGATCATAGCGTACCTATCGGCAAAATGTATAAGACGTATATAAATGGCTTGTTGGGTTAAACTATCTGCCAGGGAGATGTTCTGTCCAGCTCCATAACAACAAAACCCGCCGAAGCAGGTTTGTTAAAATGTTTGATTTTTATACGCACTTCCCGGTTTACGGAATGGCTTAAAACAATGTTAAGATTACCCTTGCATGGCGACTTCATCCCCATTTTCGTCCAGGAACTTTAGTTTATTGTCTGCTCCGTTATCCATATTTTCCTGATTGTCTTCACCTTGTAAGGTCCACGTACCACTTTTATATTTTTTAATACCACTATTGTCCTGATACTCATTGACTTCTTCACTATACTTATGATTGTAACCGGTAATTTTCAGGGTAGACTTGATGCCAGCGCTATCGGTATCAGCCTTTTTGGTTGCACCTGACCCTTCAACACCAGCATTCTTGCCCAGTGTAGCGCTTTGCTTTTTCAATTTTTTCAGGTCCATAATCAGTGATTTGATATTGAAATTACGCCTTTTTTTTGATTTAGACAAGTTACCAGCCCAGCCCCAGGCAAGTGAATTGGTGCATACTTTTAAATTCTACGGCAGTGGTTAACGCCGAATCTTCAAGGCCGTGGGGTATATTGACTGAGTATATCTTTTTGGCCAGAAATAACGCTTCGGCGGGCGAAGTTCCTTTTTTTAGTTCCGTCCAGAATGCATCATGCATGGGCTTACCAAAGAAATTGTCTCGTGCCTTGGCTGGTGAATAATGCGCCCCGGTGCATCCAATGAAAGCATTGGCGCCTGCGTGGAGGTAGGCCATGACAATGGAATCTTTATGTGTTCTGCTCCGAACTGGTATATTGGGGTCGTAGTACTGGGCAATAGGCCTGACGATCAGCCCGCCCCAGCAACATCCGGAAAAAACGACCGTACCATTGCATGACTTAGGCACGTTGTTCAATTCGAAGGCGTCAAGGTATCTGCCACGTTGATTACGTTCTCCGGTGAAGCGGGTGGCATCCATCTCAGAGCCATGCAGCATGAAATAAACAGCGCCTTTGGCAAGCACCTCTTCATTGCCCTGCGATTCGAACAATTCTGAAGCTTCCAGTTTACTGGTCAGTGTGTAAGGTATCTTTTCGAAGATATCCACTGCGAAGGGCCGGCGGAAATTATGTATACCAAACCGGGCTGAGGTAGAAAATGAGGCTGCAGAGAGCGCCGACAAGAGGGTGTCTATATTATTGCCATCCGGTATGCGGCTCACGGGATATTCAGGAAGGAAATCGCCCTCCGTATCTCCATAGATATCATCGCTCCAAATGATGAAATTATCCGGGTCATCACGTTGTCGTTTTTCAAAGATCTCCTTGCGTACTGCATTGCGTATATTTTCGTTTAGGAGATTGAATTGCAACGAGGGCAATACATCGTAACCACCTACCAGAACAATACCTTTGGTATCTGATCGTATCTGTTTGTGAACGGCTTCTGCCGTATCAACACAATTGCCTTCGAAGGGCACATCATATAATCTGGCGCCTGGCATTTTATTGATAAGATCGATTACCTGCTTTACGCCTGCTTCCTTAAATTTCTGTGTCATCAAAGCCAGGTTGGCAACAAATAATAATCCCTGAAAGCGGCCGCCGGGCTGTTTCACGTCGCGGGAAACCTCCTCACTCAGCCGTCCATTGTTTTTTTTTTCGGTATCGATGGTAAAAGTTACCGGTCCGGCGCCGATTGCAAAGGAGGCAGTCACCGTAATACGGTTACTTTGGGTGGTTAGCTGGGCACTGACCAGGCTGGATTGTTTCGGTGGAGTATCTGCAGGTATTACCGTTCCGGCAGTAGCTGCTGCAACGGCACTACTTACAGCAGGGGCCGCTTCATCTGTTTTTACGGGATTGGGATTGGGTGTAAAGATGTCTGTTTTCTTTTTTTCTACTTCCATTACCACTTTCCCTGCTCCATTTTTGGCAATGGTAATGATACCGTTCCTGTCTGTTCTGGCAAACTCAAATCGTTCCTTACGTTCTTCCAGGAATTTCAACACCGTTTTTTCAGGATGCTTATCATCCTTTTTGCCACCCGAATGCGCAATGAGGGTAGTGCCTTCCTTAAGCCAATAGTCGAAAATGGTTTCGTTGAGCCCATTATTAGAAGTATGGTGAGCGGTTTTGATAAAGTCATAAGGTCCTGCCTTGTTGACGACGTCGAGCAAAAGTGACATTTCTTCTTCCAATCCTTCCACCTCTGGTTCTGCAAATTGCATGTCGCCAGCCAACAGTGCGGAAAAACCAGGCTCTGACACTTTGATAACAATACTCTGATCGTTGATGGCGCCTTTGTTTTTCTTGGCATCCAGTAGCAGGATATTATCCAGCACAGGTTGTGAAAATATGCGACGGTACAGGTCCACCTCTGTCTGGATAGCATCCGTTTCCGGTATCTGCTCGATAAACTTTTTTGTTTCGCGTACCGTTTTCTGCAGAGAAGTTTGTGTTATTTTTAGTTGGTTATGGGTAGGCCCAAGAATTTTGAGACCAAAGGACTTAAACTCTTTTTCAAGCGCGGTATAGCTATCCTTGCCAGTGCCCTGGTAAAGCTTAACGGGCACCCTTGCCTTTTTGAGATCCTTGATCATCCTATCGTAACGCACAGGCAATAGTTCGGCATCGAACAGAAACTGCTCCAATTCAGCATCATCGAGTTCCAACCGATCTTCTTCAAACAAGGCATCGATAAAGGGTTCTACTTCTTCTGCATCAAGCTCACCATTTTGACTCCAGCGATATTTGGGATCTGCAAGCAGCGCCTTTTTGATGATAATATCGCCATTGCCTACCAAGTTATGCAAACAACCGATATGATCGTCGTGACAATGGGTTACTATGAGTAGGTCGAACTCGTATGGACCATCTTTTTCAAATATCTTTCGCAACTGGCGAAGGATTGAATTGTAATCGCCCTGGTGTCCCCCATCGATCAGAATCGATTTGGCACCTTGTGTAATGACAAGGCAATCTCCGTACATGACGGATCCCATATCCAGCAAATATATCTTCATCGGAAAATAGTTTAGATTAACCAACGGGTATTATAATACGACATTACTATTAAGTGCAGGTAAAAAAATAGGTGTTTTTCACGTATTTGGAGACTTCCATATAGAGCCTCCCGGGCCTTGGTACCAGGCCGATTATGCAGTTGGTTCAATTTTATTTAAGTAAAGCACGTGATCCAAGGTCAAACAACCGGTCCTTTTTTACGCAGGTATTGATTCTTCAGGAAAATTGTCACGCGTAAGCAGGTGATTGATTTTGTATTTTTATCGAAAAATGAACTACTATGAATTTGGAATTCCCTGGTGCGGTGCCTGAGATACCGGTAAGCGATCTGAAGAAGGCTATTGCCTATTACGAAAGCAATCTTGGCTTCAGCATAGACTGGGGCCGTGAAGGTGGCAATATTGCGGGAATCTCAAAAGGACACTGTAGAATGTTTCTCACTGACGCCGCCTTTCGGGCGCATTACCGCAATGCCAGTCCGGTATTGGTGTGGCTCAATCTCGACAGCAAGGAACAGGTCAACGAACTGTTCGAACTTTGGAGTGCCAGTCAGGCGAAGATTGTTTCACCGCCGGCGTCAAAGCCATGGGGATTGCATGAGTTCACAGTCGCGGACCTTGACGGCAACCTGTTCCGGGTCTTTTATGATTTTTCCACTACCGAACGCGAAAGGGATGCTTAACCAGTGGCGGGAGTACTGTAAGAATATCGTAGATTCTTCTGTCACTGCTTCAGGTAACGAAACGCAACGCATCCTGATTTAAACATTCTTGACTCAACAGCGGCGAGCCTTGTCACCAATTCGGGCACCCCTTGTATCGTAACCGAACAGCGAAGAGCACATAGGTAGGTCATAAAAAATTGTTTATCAAGTAAATATTAATTCGGCATTCCATTTGAACATCTACCTGCGCGTTTTCCCAAAATGACTTCTTATGCTTAAAAACTATTGGATCGTGGCCTGGCGTAGTCTCGTCCGCAATAAAGTTTATAGCCTCGTCAACGTGCTGGGCTTAGCGTTGGGTATTTGTGCCTGTTTGGTCATTTACCTGATCACCCGGTACGAATTCAGTTTTGATACCTTTCATCCGGACCGTGACCGCATCTTTTGTGTGGACGTCACGATGCATGGTCATCATATGAATAGCGTACCTGGTCCTTTGCCGGCCACCATGCGCCGGGAAATGAACGGCTTTCAGACCCTGGCGGCCTTTCAGACCTATCCCGCCAGTGTGACGATACCAGGTGGCCAGCATGGAAAATCTCAGCGCTTCGACGACGACGGCAGCCTCGCTATCGCGGAGCCACAATACTTCGACATTTTCCCCTACCGGTGGTTAAGCGGAAATGCCAGGACCGCTCTGACTATGCCCAACTCGGTGGTGCTTACCGCGGAAAAGGCCAGAAAATACTTTGGCGATCTCGACCCGGACAGGATCATCGGCCAAACCATCTATTACCAGGATTCGCTGATAGTCACTGTAACAGGGGTGGTCGCCGATTGGACAGGCAACAGCGATCTTAATTATAGCCAATGGATCTCTTATACTACCATCCCTGTTAGTTTTCTTCAGCATGAGATAAAGCTGGACGCCTGGAACGAATTTAATCGTTCCAGCCAGGTCATGATCAAACTGGCAAAGGATGTCAAGCCTTCACAGATCGATGCACAATTTATCGCTTTTGAGAAACGGCACTACTATTCGAAACTGGCATTCGCCGCCCGTTTGAAACCGCTGTCGGGCATCCATTTTCACCGGGAATATGGCGGTGAAGGCAGAAAAGCCAGCCTGCCGGTCCTGTACACGCTCATGGCCGTGGCAGGGTTTATCCTCATTCTTGCCATTGTCAACTTTGTCAATTTGTCCACCGCACAATCCATGCAAAGAGCGAGAGAGATCGGCGTCCGAAAGGTGCTGGGCGGCAACAGGTCGGGCATCGCCATGCAATTTTTTACCGAAACCCTGGTGTTGACAGTAGCTGCAGTGGGTCTTGCGGTACTGATGGTAAGACCGGTGTTCAACGTGTTCGCCGATCTGATCCCAACCGGAGTTCATTTCCGGGTGGATGGTGCTACACTTTTATTTTTGTTGCTGGTCATTGCAGCAACCACCCTCCTGGCAGGGTTTTATCCTGCGAAGGTGCTGGGGAACTATGAACCCATGGTGACCCTGAAAGGGATCACTGCGGTGCCAGGCGGCGGAAAAGGGGTGCTGCGCAGAGGACTTATCGTGTTCCAATTTACCATATCGCTGTTGTTTATCATAGCGTCTGTCGTCATTGGTTCGCAGTTGCGGTACGCGCTGCACACGGACCTGGGTTTCAAGACGGATGCGATCCTCACGATCAGCCCTCCGCGTGACAACAGACTGGGTAAGACAGTTTTCGCGTCGGATAGGGTCCGGCAACGAGCTGTCGTAGAGACGGGTACGACAGCGGTACTGGCGGATAAGATCCGGCAACTGGCTGGCGTAGAGCAGGTCATCAGAGAGTGGAAGCCGCCGATGGACAAGAAGGGTATTAATTTCGGCGGCGGCGGGCTGAAAAACAGCGATGAGAAGCGGATTGAGGTATCCCTTCATTTCGGCAACTCAGCGTACGTCCCATTTTATGGGATGAAGCTGGTGGCGGGACGAAATCTGCTCCCAGGCGACAGTAGCAGGGAACTGCTGATTAGTGAGACTTGTGCTCGTGCAATGGGTTTTTCCGATGTGAGCAAGGCCATTGGCCGGGAGGTGGCCGTCGGCCCTTTCGATGCCTATCCCGTAGCCGGCGTGGTGGCCGATTTTTATGAGAGCCCTTTTCGTCGGGCGACCTTGCCGATTATCATCCGACACGATCCCGCGATGGAGACCTCCATTGCGGTCAGGATCGCCGCAAAGGGCATGACCGCCGGCGAGTTGAAGACCCTCATCGGCCATATGGAGGCGGACTGGAAGACCGTCTTCCCCGGGAAGCCGTTTAGCTATACTTTCCTGGACGAGAGCATCGCCAATATGTATGCGGACGATCTCCGGACCGAGCGGTTGACCAATGTGGCGATGGGGATCACCGTTTTCATCTCTTGTTTAGGCCTGCTCGGTCTGGCCATTTTTTCTACGGAAAGAAGGACCAGGGAGATAGGCATCCGAAAGGTATTAGGGGCCACTGTGTCGGGTATTATGGTCATGCTTTGTAAGGAGATCGTCCTGCTGATCGTCCTCGCCCTGTTGATCGCCACACCGCTGGCCTGGTACTTCATGCATGAATGGCTGCAAGGCTTTGCCTACCGGACGCCGCTTAGCGGCTGGATGTTTGTTGCAGCAGGAGCGGCGGCCATTGGAATAGCGCTGCTTACCGTGGGTTTTCAGGCGATGAGGGCGGCAATGGCTAATCCGGTCAAATCATTACGTACCGAATGACCTTAATAGAAGCCCCGGAAGTATTCTTCCGGGGCTTTCAGTTATTGTTTCACATAATGAAGCGCAACGCATCCCGATTTAAAGACCTTTGACTCAACAAGTCTTACCGGCAAACTCTCCTGGAAGCTAATACCTTCTGACACCCGTCTTCCCTCTCCTGCAACTACTGGATGAACAACAATATGGTATTCATCAACCAGGCCAAGCTCTATTAGTTGTGCGGGAAGGGCTACGCCACCGGTTAAAATATTTTTGCCTTGTTCCTGTTTCAGTTTAAGTATTTCGTCTTGAAGGTTCGAACGAACAATTCTCGTATTCTTTTCTTCAGCGCTGTCTAATGATTGTGAGAAAACAATTTTGTTGATGGAGTCGAATGCTTGCGCAAAATCGTTCATTGCTGTTGTCTGTCCGGAATGGTTCTTTGCCACATCGGGCCAAAAAGGAACCATCAGTTGATAGGTTATACGTCCATAGACGAGCAGGTCAACATCCCGCATGAGCTGTGTAAAATATTCATGTAATTCTTCTCCGCCTGTTCCCTTGGTGTGGTCACAGCAACCATCTATGGTAACGTTGATAGCGTAGATTACATTTCTCATTTGATTGCTTTTAATGTTGATTTCCCTCAAATTAGTAATTTTTTCAAGGGAAATAGGTAGCCAGCGGCCAGCGCTATCCTAAATCCCTGGTAACCATATATTAGTCCCTCAGTAAGGGAAAGGATAATCCAGAGATAATCCACATATATCCCAGAGATAATCCAGAGATAAACCACTTCTTATAGATCTGGATTATCTCCGGAATATTTGAATAATAATTGTTTAATATATTTAAAATATATCATAACTTAGGTAGAGCTTAGTACGGGTGTACTAAGGGCTTAACCTTCCTGTAACCACAAACTTTACTGCTATGGCAAAAATGCATGGTAACCCTGGTGATGGCCTGCGGGGTTCACTCGGGGGACTCTCATATTACAAAATGCGGGGAGTAGAAATGGCATCATGGAAGCAGCCGATTATGTGCGGCAAGCACCGTATGTGGGCAGTGCCAAGATCCTGGCTGTAGGGTGAGTGTTGCCGGAATAATTATTGGTTGTTATTTCTTAACACAGGGGCATTAGCCGGAGCATAAAAGGGTGGATAACCATTGTAGATCCTTCTGCCTACGCCAATGCTGCCGGAAATGGAGAATGTCCTTTCATTGTTGACATACATCAAACCCATTTGTGCAGCCGACCAGGCGCCAAAGTTGTTGGCGTTCATTAAACCATAATTCTTGTCAACCCCCGGTTGATAAAATGTATTGCTGTAAGGAAAAAAAGAAGGCGTCACAGAAACGCCCGCGAAGGCGTATACATTATTGGTCAATTGCCTGTTAACTTGTAACCCTACCGGTGCCGATAAAAAGGTACCACTCTTTCCATTAAAACCAACAAAACCAGCGGAAAGGCCAACATATTTAGTGATAAACCATTTCTTTTTAAGAAGATTGGTGTCGGCCACCTGGTTAAAATGTCTGAAGGCAGGTAGTGTACCATTCATAGATCCAAAAGTTAAAGGCGACTGCGCCTTTACAGTTACAGCGGATAACAAAATCGCAGCAAAAAGGATTGTCCGTATCATCTCCCTAAAGATAAGCTTCCTTTATAGAATTCGGTAAATCCGCCAACTCTATCCTGTCAATTAACAATCGGTTAGCTAATTTTCCTGTTCCGCCCTTTAAGCCATCAGTTCATCAAAATCTTAATCTTCTCAAGCTGGTCGATGGCATTTTTATTGCCTGGTTCCAGCTTGAGTACCCTTTCATAATACTCCATCGCCGGTTTATATTGGCCATCTGCCAGTAAAGCTTCTGCATAACTATCCAGTGTATTGGCTGATTCAGGAAACTCCTGCACTGCAAGCTTAAGAACCATTAAAGATTCTTTTACTCGTCTTTTTGTTAGCAAATCATAACCAAAATTATTAAGATGGGTATTAGCCTTTGAAACGTCATAGTTCATATCCAGTTTAATCGCCTGGTACCTGGCAGTCATTGCCTCCACTCCTTTTTGCAAATAAGTTTCGGTCAACGCTACGGCAACCGGTGTCTTGGGAGTTTCAGGGGAAATCCCCATCATAATCGAATAAATCCCTAAACTGATATTATCAAGACTCACTCTCCTTACGGCTGCTGTATTATCCAGGAGAATAACAACAATGCTGTCTTCCACAAACCGGATCATGAAAGAAGCAAACCCATTAATACCGCCCGGATGCCCAATCACTGTTTTGCCATCTTTTGTCTTAGTTACGTAAAGGCCCAAAGCGTAATTACCCAGTCCTGGAGTGAAATATATCTTTTTGTTTACTTCGTTCAATAACAAAGCCCCTTCCAGGGCCTTTTGCCAGCGCATAAGGTCACCGGCTGTAGAATACATCGCTCCGGCAGCATAAGTACTGGATGCCATATTGATCGGAGTCGCATTTTCATATCCATAAAAGCCATACTCATATCCTTTGGCCCTTTTGGGTAACAGGGATGCAATACTGTCCATGCCGGTATGCTTCATGCCTACTTTATCCAGTATCATTTCCTGTAAAGCCTGTGCATAGGTCTTACCGGAGATCGCCTCTACAATGAGACCCAGCAAATAATAGTCGGTATTGCAATACTTAAACTTTGTTCCCGGTTTGAATTCCAGATCGAGCTGGCAATACTTTTCTGCAAAAGCTCTTGGATCGAGGTTGGAAAAAGCAAGTGTATAGCGAAAGTCCGGCCGCTCAGTATAATTCTTTAATCCCGAAGTATGCATCAGCAAATGCCTGATGGTGATACTATCGCCGGTCTCCTTCCGGTACCAGGGCAGATAAGTAGTGACCGTACTGTCCAGGTGAAGTTTTCCCTGCTGCTTTAATTGCATGATGAGCATGGCAGTGAACTGTTTGGTAATAGAACCGATCCTGAACTTAGTGTCCTTATCATTGGGTAAACTCCATTCAAAATCAGCATAGCCATAACTTTTGGAAAACACCGGTTTGCCTTTTTGCACCACCAGTACATTACCATTAAACTGCTTAATCGCCCCATACGACCTTAGCAGGGCATCTACTTTTTGGATCTTCTCTTTTGAAAGCTGGGCTGAACCCGTAAAATAAAATACAGATAAGAATAAAAATACAACACCTTGTTTCATGCCCAATAGGATGTCAATAGTAATACCAATTTACAATTGGCATGAAATACAACAAATTATACAATCAACGCACAACATAATTGTACGTTTTTGGTACAATAATGTCTGGTTTAATGCAGTTTGCAGGCATCATATCTTTCATTCCAGGGCTCATGACCTGGATCATTTTATTGAAAGGGTGGATAACCATTGTGGATGCTTCTGCCTACGCCAATGCTACCGATAACGAAAGCTAAGATTTAAAAAGTAACAACCCGGCCAGGGCGGCAGCCAAAATGATCACCGGCTCAGGCAATTTTTTAACCCGGATAAGCAAAAATGCCACCACGAGGGCTATTACCACCGGTACAACGCCCGTAAATTGTCGCTTTGCCAATACACAAACCGCTCCTGCTATTGCCCCCACGGCTGCTGCTGTTACACCATCAATAAAAGCCTTGATGCCTGGATGTTTACCATACTTTTTAAAATAAGGAGCAGGGAGGATCGTAAATAAGTAGCAGGGCAGGAAGGTCGCCAATGCGGCAATACAGGCGCCTGGAAAGCCAGCTACAAGATACCCAATGAATCCTACGGTAATGACCACAGGACCTGGTGTTATCATAGCTACCGCTACTGCATCCAAAAATTGTTGTTCATTCAACCATTGGTATTCTTTCACTACACCACCATACAAAAATGGTACAATGGCCAATCCGCTGCCAAATACAAAGGCTCCTGCCTTAAAGAAAAACCACGCGATTTTCACCGCTTTCTCATCCAGCCAGGCGGATTGCGTTGCCTGTAACAATACCGGGAAAAGAAAAAAGCTATTGAGCTTTGCGCTCTTGTTTAAGGCCCGCCTTTGCAACCAGACTATAACACCGGCCCCCAATATCAGCCATATATTTTCCTGTTCCAGCATAAAGGTAGTAATGGCCAGCACAGAAAAAATGACCCATAATAGCCAATCCTTACCCAGGCTTTTGCGCGTAAGTTTATAACTGCTCACCGCAATAATGCCGATCACCGCTGCGCCAATTCCGTAAAACACGGCCTGCATCCAGGGAAGGCCGCCGGCCTTTACATAAGCATAGCTAATACCCAACACCATGATAAAGGATGGCACTACAAAGCCTATTCCTGCCAGCGTAGCCCCTAAGACCCTGTAATGTACATATCCCAGGTAAATGGATAGCTGCGCTGCCAGCGGGCCAGGTGCCAGTTGGGCCAATGCAAGCCCCTCGCGATAATCTTCCTCCTTGATCCATTGCCTTTTTTCTACCAGGTCGCGGTGCATGTAGCCCACCAGGGCAACAGGACCACCGAAGCCTATTGTACCCAGTTTTAAAAAGTACAACACCAGTTGGCGTAATGTGTATGGAGGATTGTTCATCTTGTATGTAGTTGGCTGGAATTAAAAGATAATTCCAAACTGAAATCCTATAGTAACAGAAGCAGGTACATCATTGCCAAAACGAGCCGGAACCGGAATGGCTATAAAATAACTGCTGTTGGTATTCTTTTTTACGATCTTATTCAACACTGGTGTAAATCCATACCTTCCTGAAGTCTCAAAAGCGGCACGGGTTGCCAGTGTAAAGCCTTTTCCCAATCCAAAAAGCGCGCCCGGGTGAAATAAAAAGTTATTCATCTTGCTGGTGCCATTGCCTGCGCGGATCAATGGTACAAACTCCATAGAGAAACCAATCTTTGGGCTTTTCCAGATATTGATGCCGGTAGGCATCCCGACGGTATACACTCCATCAAAATTGTAATGTGGCTTATCGCCATTAGTAAAGGTTACCAGCGGATGTAAAATGCCCACATAACCCGTGATCCTGGGATAGGTTGTTGGTGATTGTTGAGCAAGCCCTTTCACACAAAAGCCTATTAACAAAAGCACCCCAAAAAACTGCTGTCTAATAAAAAAATGCCTGCCTGCTGCCAAACGGTGTCGGTTCATTGTTCAATGGATTGGTATAACCAGATGGTGATTAAACCGCAATTGTAGGAAACCGGCATTTATGGAAATAGAACAGGAGTTACGTTTTAGAACAGAACTTACTTTTTCCTTAATTCTTTTCGGTATTCGGATGGACTTTGGCCGACATGATTCTTAAAGATCCGGGTAAAATGGCTTTGATCTGAAAACCCTGTCAGGTAAGCAATATCCGTGAGCGAGTGCGATGGAGTGGTCATAAGTTCCTTGGCTTTCTCAATACGTTGTTTGCGTATATACTCACCAAAGGAAAGGTTATCGAAATGCTTGGAAAACTCCCGTGACAGGTAAGACGGATTTATGGCCAGGTCTTTGGAGAGTTCTTTCAGGGTAAGGCTGGTATCTATATGGTCTTGTATCAGTTCTTTCAGTTCTTTGGCCCAGGCGGGTATACGCTTTCCGGTACCCGCTTTGCTTTTTAGAAACTTGTGTAGCACGCCGAGCAGCAGGTTTTCAAACGGTTGCTGTGTATGTTTCTCTTTTTGCAGGTGTTTGGCCCAACTGTATAATGCATCGTATATAAGCATCCCTTTTTCCAGCAGTTCATAGTCATCCTTGTGATTATAGGCAAGACCTGCAGAGATTGCCCATAACCCGGATGCCTGTGTTGCTATCTCGTGCCGGTCGGTGTCAGCTCCGCGTACGATGGGAGCCATAGCCAGAATGGCCTCGTCGGTTATGTGGTGCTTCTTTATCAGGTAATCAAATGTGCAGTGATCGCCATAATGTGTATATTCTACATCCGGCACATCGAAAGGAATGGCCTTCAGTGCCTTCGCCTTACTGATTACCTGGTCAAAGGGAACGTATATGATCTGCGCCTTTTTATCAATGAAGCGCCTGATAAGCCAGGGGCAGGCTATGCGGTCAATTTTGGGATGTTCTCGTGTTATCCACTTCATAGTTTATGTGGTAAATGCCAGATGTTGGTTACAAATCTAACCGAATTCTTCAATGCTTGATTATTATTATGAACGTATGGTTAAAATTAATTGAGCTTCACTGATCAAGGGTTTGTTGGTACGGGTCGTTTGGTGCAGGCCGGCTAATACCTGCTGATTGAAGCAGAAGTTAGGACTGGATAAGGACGAGGACCTGGAGGCTTTTGTGAGAGGGCTGGTTTGATCCCGGCTTGCACATACTGGCACATAGAGTATTCATGTTACCTGCATCGCATAATAAACAAGCATGATTTGTTAGCTATCAAATTTGTAGTATGTTTAACCGTTAGTTTCTATCCACTTATCAAAAATGAAAAACATGCAAGAGCTGATCAAGCTGCATAAAAAAGAATTCGGAGGCCTGGATCATTTTATTGAATTGGAAGCCCCCAGGGAGAAACTGCCCTATGGAGTGGCTGTTATGGACCCGGAAGAAGATGATGACCCATCAACCATCACTTCTCTGGGATTGTCGCACATTTCTCAAGAAGAGGGATCTGACATTGAACTGACCATGTATGTACAAGGTAAACTATCCCAGGAAGCTATGCGGGAAACAGGCCTTCTTTTTTACACCTTACATGGCCAGATAAGTGCGGATAAAGGATTTGTGGAGGGTGCTATTTACAAAAACCTTTCTATTCCGCTCTTTGGAGGCATGCAGGCAGTTATGGTCCGTAACAGGTTTTACCAGCAGGCTTCCTGGCTGGACGAAAACAAGCAAAAAACAAAATTAGTGCTGGTGATACCTCTTTATACAGCAGAAGCGGAGGAACTGGAAGAGATACCTGCAGCAGACAGGGCTTATTTTGCACATAATTCGCGCCTATCAATATCAGACCTGCTAAGAAAACAGGATTCCATGGTGGGGCGCGCCGTACGCAATACCTGGGCAAACATTGCCACCTGGCATAAAGACAATAAATCCAATAGTGCCACCTACTTAGCCGATGCCCTCAAGGCAACTCCCAACAGCCATGCCGGTGAGGAACTGGAAAAGAAACTCGGGTTCAAATTGCCCGTGGATTTCAAGCACTCTTTCAACCTGATCCATGAAAGGGTCTTTATAGGCGATTTTGATCTCCTTCCGGAAGCCGATATACTCGAGAAAATGAAGTCGCTGACCGACATGAATGCTGCAGGCACCTTTGAAGATGCCTTATACAAGATTGATGAAGATGCACGGATGAAGCGGGTATGGTGGCACGAAAAATGGGTTCCTATCGGATTCAACAGCGGCGGAGATCACCTCATTCTCGACATGTCGCCTGGTCCTGAAGGCATTCCGGGACAGATCCTTATTCACTACAATGACCAGGGCCCCTGGGTGAAAGGGTATCATAACTTTTTAGAATGGCTCAGTGATTATAATGTTGATCTGAACCGGAAAGAATATGGTGTTTCAGAATATGGACATGTGTTGCCTGTAGATCAGCTATAGTTTTGCCTTCCATCTCCTGGTTCGGTAATAGTCCATTCAGGAGACAACATACAACACATAAAACAAAAACAGGAGACTTTTGACAGTCCCCTGTTTTTGTTTTGCAGGAACAACTGGATTTGAACTGTCCTTACACCTTCTCCTTCGCTTCAACTGCAGTAACCACCTTACCAAGCGCCCCAAACTCATGCAGGTCGCCAAACACTTCAATGCGAATAGACTGATCAATACCGCCCACGCGTACAGGCTCAAATCCGCTGTCATGTATCAATTGCTCTATGGCGCCATTGATGCCGGTGTCATCTGTTGCATAGAACAGAACGGCAGGTACAGGCTTTTTATAAGCGGCATTGGCTAAGGAGGCAACGCCCAATGTACCCAACGCCTTGGCCAGCTTTGCTCCCTTAGGAAGGAGCGCGGAAAGGACCTGACCGGCAGACTCCTTCTCCCCTATTATCTTAACAAAGCCGCCTTTATCATCCGGCGCAATGGGATTGGAAGGGTCAACGATGATCTTTCCCTGCAGTTCGGTAGCGTATTTGCCAAGCAATTCTTTGATAACATTGAACCAGACAGCAAAAACAATGATATCCGCTTCTTTAATGGCAGCCTGTACTTCCATCGGCTGCACCAGGTTGCCCAGTTTTTGTGCAAGTACTTTTGCCTGCTCCGGTTGATGGCCGGCAATAATAACAGGACGATTACCTTTTACCAGGTTGGTAACAACAGCGGTACCAATATTACCCAATCCGATAACAGCTACTTTTGCTTTGTTTGTTGCGTTTGACATACTATTTCTTTTTAATGATGATCAATTGGTGAATACAAAGATCACACAACACCAGGGGCGCCCCCAATGATGTGGTTTAAGAAATAGTCTTGATCTGGTTTAAGCGTTTGGCTTAGACACCCTTGCTGCGTTTATTGCGCAGGCGGCTTAAAAACTCCGGCGTAATGCCTAAAAAGGAAGCGATCTGTACCTGGGAAAGACGGTTCACCAAATGCGGATAAACGTCAATAAATGACTGATACCGCTCTTCGGCAGTAGAGCTGATGGTTTGCAGCAGGCGGTCCTGCAGGCGGACAAAGCTATTCTCCATAAGCACCCTGAAAATGCGGTCAAACTTCGGCGCCTGTGTATACAGTGAAATAAGGTCGTCCCGGCTGATCTGCAACACCACGGTATCCTCCAGCGCATCAATATTCAAAGCGGAAGGACGTACACCATGAAAGCTGCCCAGGTCATTCACCCACCAGTTTTCGGTGGCAAACTGAAGGATGTGCAAGCCGCCCTGTTCATCTATCTTATACATACGCAGGCAGCCTCTTATCACAAAATAAATATGCGTACACACATTTCCTTCCTGTAATACATATTGCTTTTTGCGGTAGAGGCGGTGATGAAATTTGGCTGTAACCAGTTCTTTCTCTTCCTTGCTGAGCGGAATGAGGCGATCGAAATAATGGAGCAATGGTTCAATCGAAGTTGTAGGATCGGCCACTTTCATTTTATTATACTTAAAGGAAGTTGTAAGTATCCAAAATTATCTCTTTTTACATTGGTATACAATAAATAATCTGCCTGCTCCACTGCCCTGCCACCCAATAACACTCTTTCATAGGGTAACTTTACTTTAACAAAGTAAAGTTGATATATCAACCATTATCCTTATCTTTGTGCCATGAGCAACAATCGTGAGCGTCCTGCTCCACCCTTGATGATTTCACTGGTCGGCAGCCTCTACGGCAAAATGCGTAGGGAATGCGACAACATCTTCCGGGAAAAGGAATTCCCCCTGGAGATGGACCAGATTCCGGTCCTTATGTTACTATATTATCAGGAAGGAGCCTCTCAGCAGGAGATCAGCCAAAAACTGCAACGAGACAAAGCATCGGTAAACAGGACCGTTTCCTTTTTACTCAAAAAAGATATCGTAACGGTCATCCAGGACACCGCCGATAAGCGTAAAACCCGGGTTGAATTGACCGCCACCGGAAAAAAACTCGCCAGGCAGGCCAACACCGCTCTTGAAAAATTTGATACCGCCTTTTCTTCGGCGTTAACGGAAGAAGAAAGAAAACATTTTCAGGACATAATGCTCAAGCTTATCGGAAAACCTGCTACCTAATACATTCTTCCCATATAGTATACTACTGACTATGCCCGGAGCATGCCCGGCATAGCGCCCATTGAACCAGGCAACAGGTTCAGCGGTTGGACCTGCTATGTGATTTTCTCTAATTGTCTAAAACAAATGAACGGAAATGAAAAGAAGCATATTTCTGACGGGCATGCTATTGCCCCTATTAAGCTATTCGCAAAGCGCCGATAGCATTACACGCTCCAGGTTACTCACCGCAGCGCCACGGTTGGGCGGCGTTACCATCACCAACCAGGTCGCCCCTATCAATGCCAACGGGAATACATTTACGATGCAGCTACCCGTGGCAGACATCGGGATACCGCTCTACAAAAACTTCACCTCCAAACATCCTGTTTTAATAAAAACAGGCCTGCGTTACCAGGGACTCCTGCTTTCCAATGAAAAAAACATAGGCAGTACCAACTTCCACTCCATTACCGTTCCCCTGCTGTTCAGTTATTCCTTCTCACGCGCCACCAGCATTACACTGCTGGGCTCGGTGTCTGTGGGCTCCGATTTCAAGCGTTCCATCGAAAGCGAAGACATGCAGTACATGGCTGGTGTACGAATAGGTTTTCGCCAAAACAAATCATTCAAATATGGGGTTACCTTCGCCTACATCAACAGCTATTCCGGAGAATACCTCCTTCCCCTGCCCGACTTCGACTGGACCATCAACAAAAAACTCAGCTTTACTGGTATCTTACCTGCCAGGGCTTCTTTAAAGTACAAACTTTCGGCAGCACAATCCCTGGGTCTTACAGCCAGTATCGGTGGCAGCATGTACCGTCTGCATGAAGGTGAGCAGGCTCAATACCTGCATCTACGGCAAAACAGCGGCGGGCTTCTTTATGATCTTTCACTGGGCAAGAGATGGAAATTCAGCCTCATAGCCGGTCATACCTTTATGCAAAAGCTGGAAACATTCAATATGGATCAAAAGATCCCGTTCAATAAATTCAATGAACTTGATGACCGGAAACCCAACGTATCTTATAGCCAGAATTCTTTTATCTTCCAGGGAGGGATCAGTTACCAGTTCTGATGAGAATGGTAACAGGTAAGCGCAGATCAACGATGCGATAAGTAACCGGCACACAGGCCGGTTACTATGTTTATAGTATACCTCCGTTCTTTCCCAGCATATCTTCAACAAAAAAGTATTTATACTTTTTCAAATCCGTCCAAAAAAAGGTGTTTGTACCCGTTTATTCAATCTGCTTGTTCCATAACTTCGATAAGCTTTTTTGATACTACTACTCCGCCGATCTCAATCCAGACCTTATCAGTAAATAACGGGCTGCCTACTCTCTTGTAGCTGAAGTTATTTATTGACACCTTTTTGAAAACATAGCGCATGGCAACCATGCCATGTATTTGAGTCAGCTATACCATATGGTAAAGCTGAAATATAACTCTATTGTTCTATCATCACTATTTTAACCTTACAATATGAGGCCAGTTAATAAAGGTACCGCCGGCACCAACGGATACACGTACAACATCAATTCGCCCATTATATTTGGCAAAGCGCCCTATAGTAAATTAGCCAGAGAACTACTCGGTAATGATGACACAGACGTAAATGAGTGTACCGTTTTTTTATTAGACCTTGTGAAAAGCCCCAATCAACCAACAGCCAAAGAAGCGAAATTAAAAGTTGGCATTGAGGGAAGATTGGAAACCATGTATAAAACGGCAGCACTGCTGCTGCTTAATCGCCTGGGCAGTTGCTGCTCTTACTGCGAGAATATTATTACCACCTACCTCGAAGTAGAACATACAGTACCCAAAGCCATCTATCCCACCTTCACCGTCATCTGGAATAATTTCCTGGTGGGTTGCGGCCCCTGTAATCAATACAAGGGCGATGACCCGGACAGGGCCACGGTAAGGGGATGGCTCGGCAATAACAACCCAACAGAACAAGAGTACTACAACGAAATACGTACCAGCAGCTATGTATGGCCCGACCTCGACGCTTCTTCCTACAATGACCTGCCTGCCGAACTTTGGTATTTCAGCAACAGCAGCAATGCATGGCAGCAGGTCCCCGCACCCGGCAACACCAATCTAAATAACGCCATTGTATCCACCGACCTTGGCAATAGGGTGATCAATGCCAGCATCAACCTGCCTGTCGGCATGAGAACACGGAGCGTACAGGTCAGGATTGGAGACAATACGGCTCATCACAACGGCAATGACATGATCGGTTTATGCCGGCTGAACGATCTTGGCAACCTGAACAACACCAATGACCGCCGCCTCTTTGCCCGTACCGAAGCTTATTTCAATGCCCTATTGATGTTAAACACCATTTTAAACGGACAGGTAAACCAACAAGTTTTTGATCTGCTCTGGCCCAATTACCTCATGCTCGCAAAGACAAAAGGATTCTATTCCGTATTCCTGCGGTTGCTGACTGGCAGAACAGATCCTTCCAACACAGCGCTTCCGCACAAATTTGTAACAGACACCAATACCGCCATGTATTTCCCCAACACCAATACCGCTCAACTTCCCTAATCTTTTATATGAGACCACTGCTTAAAACAGTTCCGCAAGCTTTATTCGCTACCCGGCCGGTACATCTCCTGCTGATGGAAACTACCGGTGAATATTGCCACTTGTGTGAAAGCCGCCTGCCCGATCAGGCAAGGGCCTTGAATAAACGTACAGGCACTGACCTCGAAGGCATCATTGCTCCGGAAGTATGGCCACAGGTATTATTAACCTGTGAGGTTTGTTTTAAGGCACAACAACTGGCAGCATTGCTGCAAAGCCCACCTGCCAGTCTATTATATCCCGACGAGCAACTTACTTTTTCTGTCAATAAGGAAACATCCCCCTTTGTATATGAAAAGAAACCGGTGACGCGCTACCTGCTGGATGAAGACAACAATGCCATCGGCAGCCCGGAAACAGTAGAACTGGTGATTGTACGGGGCACTACAGAAAGCGCCCGGGCTACCATCAATCATTTCGACCTGAATTCAGCCTGGTACGCGGAAGCAGACAATACCCTACGCATCCCGTTGCAGGAACATTTATCTGCAGCCGACCTGCGCGTGCATCAGCGTACGGAGATATGGGGCCTGGTAGATGATTATGTGAAACGGTACCGGCAATTGCTGGAATTAAACAGGGATATGGCTGGTATCATGCTGGAACACGGAAGACTATTAGCCGCCGCCAGCGGCTTCTGGTCAGTATGGGCCACCCTGTTATGGGAGGGAACAAATGACCGGGCCGCACTGTCGGCCGTATTATTGCCCAGGCAGGCCAACTTAGCCGCCGCAGCGCGCGCGGAAGGCCAGGCAACCCCGCATGACGTATTTCCAGGTACGCATCCGGATGTATTTCGCTAACGCAACGTCCATTAACCGCAATAACCTTACTATGGATCTGTCTATGCAGCAAACGATTGAACCAGTGGTCCTGGATCCTGTACTGACCGCTTTGCAGCAAAGCCTGCAACAGGCCTGGGATACCAATCCCGATCACTACCTGCCGGTAAACGCGCAAACCATCGGCACCGGTGGCGCCGCCATCATCACGCTTTTCCAAAGCAACCTGAACATTACCGGCTATACGCTTACCGGCAATATCAGCATCACGCCCGATACCAATGACAATACCCTTACCGTGGCCGGTGATAGCGCCGATACCATCATCGCCATCGGCGGCCCCACCCTTACTGCGGTATTTAGCGTGGTAAATCAACAACTGGAAATTGAACTGACCCTCGCAGCACAAGATCCCTGGACCTTTGCCGATACCTTTCCAGCTTTTGCCAATACCTGGTTTGCTCAATTAAACTTTGTAGATACAGACACCATCTTCCCTGTATTCATCCTGTCCGGCATCCAACACACGGTACCAAACGGAACCATACAGGCAGGGCTTAATTTCAGTGCACAGTTAAACCTGCAGCCGCCCTGGAATATCCTGCTCAGCCTCGTGACCAATGCGCCCAATCCGCTGCCGCTGTTGGGCAAAGTGGTCGTCAACGATCCGGTCACTACATCTACCAACCTGCTGGCTGCCCTACCCTCTTTTTCCTTTAACGTGCCAGGGATCAAAACACTTGCTTTCAACAATCCCGGCTTTGGGGTTAACGGGCTGGCTACCGTTTATGACAGTGTCAACTACCTGCAGTTGGATTGCTTCGTTATGGCCGACATTACCCTCGATGGCTACACACTGCCGCTGGCAGCAAGATTGCCCATCGGCGGCTCCCAGCCATTGCTTATGCTGCAGCCCGGCAAACAAGTTGCGCTGGCTGAGATTGCCGGCTTTTTCACCGCCCTGTTCACCGGTTCGGCGCCCGGCGTGCTAAGCGCTGCACTGCCAACCTTCCTTGATACGCTGCTTAACAAATTCTCCCTGACCGGCTTTGTTGTCACGCTGAAAGGAGACTGGAGTGGATTTGATGGCATCACCTTGTCCATTGCTTCTACCAATGCACCAGACACCGTATTGTGGCCCCTCCTGCCAGGCGTTTTCGAATTGAAGGAAGCAGGTATCGCCATTCAGTTACAGCCTGCAGCGGGCAATACTTACGCCACCAGTGGCAGCATCTGGGGCAGCGTGGCAGTAGGTCAGAGCCTCCTTATAGGCACTGTCATTCCCCTTCCTGTCGGCTCCGGCGAATGGATATTTTCCGCCAGCGCCGCCAATGCTATTCCAAACCTGGGGCAATTTGCTCAATTCCTCGGAGGAGATAAACTGGGCGGGTTACTGCCGGCCCATCTTGCTGATGTCGGAGGATTTTCGTTGACCAACCTGACCATCAAATACAACCCGGCCACCCAAACACTTACCAGCCTTTCAATAGCACTGATCACGGATAATACCTGGACCATCATTGAGAACTGGTTCCTCGTAAAGCAGCTTTCCCTGCAAATGCAGGTAAATACGCCCCTGACCAGCCCGCAGCTTATTGGCAACTTCACCGGCACCCTCATCATAGGCAGCATAGGTGTTACAGTATCTATACAGCGGGCTGTACCTACGGCCGACTGGATGCTGCAAGTGCAAACCACATCTATTGTATTGCCTTCGCTGGGAGATATGACACAACTACTGGGCGGTACTCAACTGGTAAATGTATTGCCCAACTCCATCGTGCAAAATCATTTTAACCTCGATGACCTTACCATCAGCATCAACATCTCGCAACAAAAACTCAACATACTTTCCTTCCTGCTCGATTCGCCCGATCAATGGGACATCATCACCGGACTATTGGCTATTAACAAGCCAGGCGTGTACCTCAATTTCGACTGGACCAATCCGCCAGGCGTTGCCATCACAGGCCGGATATATGGTGATCTTATTTTTGCCGGGGCCGACTTCTATGTAGAGGCTGTTAAAAATACAGATAGCTGGGACCTCTCCGCCTCGCTGCAGGAAAATACGCCGCTCACCCTTTTCAATGCAGCAGATGCTATCATTCCCAACAGTTCGCAACAACTGGCCACATTGGGGGCGCCCAACATTGTACTCAGCGTAGCCAATATAACCTATCATACCAAAGACAAAAGCTATGAGCTGGAAGGCGTGGTCAACATCAACGACCCGGTGAAAAACCAGCCCTGGTCATTCAATGTGGGGCAAACGGGCATTGCCATCAAAGACATTGGTATAAAAGTAACGTCAAAGCAAGGCGACAATAAAGAACCACAAGGCACCAAGGTATTCCTTAAAGGCACCTTGCAGATTGGCGCCAATATTACCTTCAACATCACGTATGAGGTAGGCGGCGACCTCGTTATCAAAGGAACACTGGTGGAGGCAGGACAATATGTAAGTTTGAAAGACCTCGTAAGCGGCCTCTGCAATCCGGATGCCAGCCACGTTTCCTGGACCAGTGCCTTTGAATCATTGGACCAGGTACGGTTTACCAATGTACAGCTCAGCTTTACCATTGGCACCAATCCTTCTTTCCAGGTATATGGGACCATGCTGATAGCCGGTGTGCAGGTAGACGCCGTGTTTGTACTCACCAGGCAAACCACCTGGAACTTTGTGGTGGGCGTGAAAGTATCCATGAGCCCGAACTGGAGCATTCCGGGTTTCACCAATACCCTCTCTACCTTTAATCTGCAGCAGGCCACCTTCGCACTGGTCATATCATCCTTCGACAATCCATATACCTTGCCGCCTGCCATAGGCATTACCGAAGTGACTTCAGTGGCCAAAGGATTGAATTTTTATGCGGCATTCCAGATCAGTGAAACAGATAACCGTTTCCAGGCGGCCAAAGCCGTACTACCCACCGGCGTATTGCCTGTGCAAACCAGCCTCGTGATCCAGGGATTGATCACCGATCCGCTGGACAAGTCCTATGTGGAAGTGGTGCTCAACAGTGTGGCAGGCGGCCTGCCCCTCATGGGATGGGAAGCCGTACGGCTAAAGAAATTTTCACTCCGGTTATATGCAGAACCTGCTATTGCCTTGCACGGGGAATTCATCATGACCATGATCACCGATGCGCAAAACAATTACCTGATACTCGCCATTGATCTGAAAGCCTCTGTTTCAGAGATCGCGATCGTATTCATTCCCAGCATGCCTTTTAAAGACAGGCCGGTCATCATTGCCTGGGTCAATGCACTCGGCATCACAGGGCTTACCTTTTACCTTACCGACCTGGAGCTGGGTATTAAACCTTTTGCCGGCCCTGCGCTTACCGGCACCGTAGGCGGCGGCATTGATTTCACTTCATCACAACACCCGGGCGTGGTACACGCCGCCGCAGCCATTGTGCAACCCAATACCGTCATGGCAGGCAGGCTGCCGGATCCCGTCATTGTGCAGGAACTGCACCGGAAGTCGGCATTACAACTAATGAGCGCCAATGGTACCACCACCTTTTGCGACATGAACGCTCCCATTAACCTCAGCCAGCCGATAGATACCAATATCCGGGTGGAAGGAAAGATCGGGTTCCTGATCGTGCCGGAATCACCGGAACCCGTTATCCCCAATAAAGTGGGACTACGGATGGTCAACTTTACCTTGCCCTATATGCTGCGGCGCTTTGCCAACATCACATTACCGGAAGTATTATTCCCCGTACTCTTTCCGGATATTTGCTTCTACGTTAGCTTTGATCCTACCAAACCCTCCAAAACACTCGAATTCGAATTCAACGGGCAGATCGTTGTCTTTGGGTTTCACGGACATATTGCCGCGCAATGCAACCAGAACAGGATCTACCTCAATGCCGGCATGGACCCCGTGGCATTTGCTGTCAATGGCTCCAACCTGCTCGTTATTCAGCGTTCCGCAACAGATGCTGCCAACGGGCCCTTTGTCATCATTGACAGCGCCCCGGTAAAACCGGAAGACCCCAATCTTTCTGCCGCGCTCTATTGCAACTTCTTTGACTTCATCCTATTCCAGGGTACCGCACTGGTGAAGGTAGACCAGCACAATATTGCCGACTCTTATTTCTATTTCGACATGGCAGGCTCCGCCGGGAGCCTGGCCAATATGCAGCTCCACCTGGAATACCAGAAAGCCAAATACCTGAACATTACCGGTAGCTTTGCACTGTTCCTGGATACAGCGCATATCCCGGGATTTGACATTACCAACAACAACAATAACCAAACGGTACGCGCGGCCGATCAGATTGACCTGAGTAAAATGCCCGGGCAGGGGGTAGACCTCGCAGCTACCTTTACCATGATCCTCGACAACCGTGGCATTACCCCCAACTTTACCCTCAATGGCTCCGGCGGTTTCCGCGTTCACGTAGGTCCCTGTGATATTCCGTTGACCTTACAATTCAATGTAGGCAGCGTCAACGCCAATACCATCAGCCAGTTGCCGGCAACCATTGCCTCGCAAATGATGGCCAATGCAGCCAGCATCTTTACTGCCATGTACCGCACCGCAGAATGTTTTGCAGAACTGGTGAAGCTGGGTGTCATCATCTTCAATGACGCCGTGGAAGCAGCCAAAGTACTGGCGAAGTTCTTTGTAACCGGCATTGACCTCGCCTCCAAACTGTTGGATGAGTTGGGCAATGATGTGGAGAAGGTAGCCGACTGGTTATGGAATATATTCGACAGCAAAGATTCAGAGAAGAATACCAAAGCGCTTAAAGACAATACCAACTATAGTGATGATGACATTGCACGTGCCGTAAAAGATACGGCCGGCCCAACCTATACAGCCGAAATGCTCATCCGCGACCAGGCTTATGCAGGATATAATGCCACACAGGCAGCCGGCGCATTGGTGAAAAACTTCAGCCAATACAACAATGACCCGGTCAATACCGGCAAACTACTCAAAGCAAAATACAGTTACCTGCAGATAGCACCAGCCCTGCACACCCAATTCCCTTCCTACACCTCAAAAGCAGAAGACATGTACACGGTTTTACAACAGGTATTTACTTCCACGCTTACCGCACAGCAAATGGCCAACGCGCTGGCATTAATATACCCGGCAAAGGATGTGGCAAGAGCACTGAGAACACATTATCCTCCCGATACAGATACCGCCCCCAAAATGGCCACCCTGCTCCTGACCGCTTACCAGCAGGCAGGACATCCCCTCCTGGTAAACGATCTCGCAGGAGCGCTGGCCCCACTTTATTCCGCCGCAGCCGTAGCCAAAGTGCTGAAGGATAACTTCCCCGATCAAACCGGTACACCCGGCGCCATGGCCGGCATCCTGCAAACAGCCTATACAGCCGCCGGCATAACACTACAGGCAGCCGACATGACCGGGGCGTTGGCCAATGCACCATACGAAGCAAAACTAGTGGCACCGGTTATTCATACCAGGTACCCCAACGATACACAAACCGCCCTGCAGATGGCGCAACTACTATATGCCGCCTACCCCGCTATACAAAGCAACCCGGGAGATATGGCAGTAGCGCTGGCTGCAGTACCTTATCCGGCCGCAGGCATTGCGACCGCCTTACAAACCTTGTATCAGCAACAGGTGCAGCATGCCGCACAAATGGCAGCATTGCTGGCGCAGGCACAGGTACTGCCCAAAGACGCCGCACCGGTATTAAAGCAACTGTACCCCACTGAAACCGCCACGCCGCAACAGATGATTTCGATCCTGTTGACTGCCTACCAGGCCACGCCCATAACATTTACCAATATGGCCGCAGCACTCGCGGCAGCCCCCTATGATGCAGCAGACACTGCTCCGGCATTGCATACCCAATACCCGCTGCAAACACAAACGGCAGCCGACATGCTCACCGGCCTGCAGCAGGCATACACCAATCCTGCTATCACTGTTGCAGTGATGATGAAAGCGCTGAAGGCTTGTACCTATCCCATCAGCGACATTGCTGCTACCATCAAACAGCACTATGCAACCGACGTACCACATGCCTTGCAAATGGCGCAGTTGCTGGCGCAGGCCCCGCCGGTTACCGCAGCAGACGCAGCGCCCGTTTTACAAACATTATATCCGGCCGATACCAACACGGCGCCACTCCTGGCAGCCGTACTGGCGCAGGCCCCGTACCTACCACACGATGTAGCGCCTGTTATCAAACACCTGTTCCCGCTGGCAGTACAAAAAGCTACCGACATGTATTCCCTGCTGGTAACAGCCTACCACCCTACTGTTATAACAGCACCGCAAATGGCGGCGGCACTGGCCAATGCGCCGTACGATGCGGTGGAAGTATCACCGGTGCTCAAAACCAACTATCCTGCTGATACCGGCACACCCGCTTTAATGGCGGCCCTGCTCAATACGGCTTATACCACGCCGCTCACAACAGCACAAATGACCGCTGCACTGGCCAAAGCGCCGTATATAGTAAAAGACGTAGCAACCTTCCTCGTGTCACAAACCACGTATGCCCCCGATGTAAACACGGCCACCAAACTGGCAAACGTACTGTACAACGCTTACCAGCCTGGCATCCAGGTAGCGGATATGCTGGGCGCACTGGCGGCCGTTCATTACAATGCGTACGAAAGCGCAGCGCCGGTAAAATCATTGTTTACAGCAGCTACGCCTGCTGAACTGGCCGTAGCCCTCGTAGCTACCTGGCAACCCATCGCCCCGCTCGGTTCATTAACGCTGGGACTGGCGCTGCAATCTGCCTCAGTAGCACAGAACGACCTCGTGGTAGCAGTACATACCGCACTACCCGCTGTCACCGCCGGCGAAATGGCAGCACTGTTGGTCATTGCTTATTCCACCAACATCACAGCCGCATTGAGTGCAGCAGACTCCAATAAAGTATCGGGCAAGAACATCATTGCCACCGGGCCTATCATTACCCAAAACATTCCTGCCATCACACCGCCCGAACTGGCAGGCGCGCTCGTCAGCGTATTCACGCCACCGAATACAGTAACAGATGATCTTAGCAAGGCACTTTGCAAGAGCTATACTACTCCGTCCGCTACCGGTATAGCCAGCGGTATCATGGCAGCTTTCCCGGCTACAGATGCCAACGGCCTGGCTGCCACACTCACAACAGGATACAGCTTTATCGGGCAAACATTGTCGACAGATGCGATGGCCGCAGCCATCGTAGCCGGGTTCACCTTTATAGGAAAGGACATTACAGAAACGCAGTTGGCACAATTACTGGTGGCAAAGTATCCTGGCCTCACACCATTGGCAGCAGCAAAAGCAATAGTAGGCGCTTATGGCGCCGCCAATACAACAGTCGCCAAAGTACTGGACGGACTATTTGCCGGTTTCCCCACCCTTACGCCCTTACAATCGGCGGTAGCCTTGCAACAATCCTTTTCCCTGCCGCAGGATCAGGCGAAGGCCATCGCGCAACCGCTGGTGCCCAAATTCAGCCTCACCCAACTGCCCAATCACGTAGGCTGCATCTCATTGGCCATGAAAGCAGCCGGTTTCCCGCTGACTGCAGTAAGCGGTGCATTTGGCATCATCTACAGTCCCGACTGGAACGCGGCCGATTACACTATCCTGTCCAATGTATACACCGGACAAACCTGGGCAAGCCTGCTGCCATTGGTCAATGCAGGCAAAACAGCCGTGGAAGCCGCACAGAGCCTGAAAACGACCTATCCTTCTTTACTGCCGGGCGACATGTGTCCGCTGCTGGCCGCAGGCTTCTACCTCGTGCATGTAAATACAGCAGTAAGGCCAATGGCCATTGCCATGAAAGCAGCCGGGTACACATTGGTACAAACAGCCGGGGCCATGGGCATACAGTACACACCCGGATGGACAGCGGCAGATTATGCTATTGTAGTGGACGTTTATAAATCATAAAAATATAAAAACATGGAAAACACAACAGCCACCTATTCAACCAGTGAAGCCATACATGCATTTGTTGCACAACTGGGTACGGAAACAATATTGGATACAGCCATCGGATGCCGGGTGAGCGGTATACTGCCTGTACCATGCGCGCCTATCTTATTAGCTACTTTCCCCGGAACAACCGTTACCGTGATGGCCAATACGGTCACCACTGCCTGGGCCGGCATGATAGATGTACCTACGCTTACACAGGCACTGACAGACTGTAACTATCTATCAACCGACATCACCACAGCAGTACAACAGGCCATCAGTCTTACGTATTTACAGAATGCGCTGTACAACGACAGCCAATCTGTCAACAAAGCAATAGCCTTATACCAGGGCGACCTCACCAAAATGAAAACGGCTGAAACAGTAGATTACCTTGTCATCTCTGCCCTCCCCAATGATTATACGCCTACGCCTGGTTCCATGATCGCTGCACTCAACAGCATTGGTGTATCAGTAGCAACACTGGCACAAAACAAAGCGGCCGACTACAGGCCTACCAGCTATTGCTGGGTATCGCAACCTATCTCTAACCAGGCTTTTAAAAGGATCATTTGTTTTGAAGCTACCCAGCAAGGCAATGGCGCAGCTTCCCAGGTGCCGGGTATTTTTACATCCCTGCAACAGTTTGCCGGCACTGCTGCACAAAACATCGTGGTAGCCACTTCTATGGTCTGCACCGGCTCCGCCGGCGCCACACCGGCCAATATACTCACGGCATTATTCAATGGCTGCAAGGCCACCATCACCACCACCTTTTCCCTGATGTGTTTTAAGATCGTGAACTTCAACGCCAGTTGGACCGCTTCATTGAACCAGTTGTTTACCCAGTTAAAACAAGGATAAATCATTCTTTAATCATTATACTTTAACTATGGCATTGCAATTAATTGATTCCTTCACCATTGATAACGCAACCAGCGCACCCGTACTGCAATTGTGTATGGGCGATCTTACCAATATGGCGCCGACCGATGCAGTCACCTTCCTTGTCGTGTCTGCGCTGCCCGGCGATTATTCCCCCACGCAAGGTTCCCTCATCGGCGCACTCAGCCAGGCAGGCGTTTCAGTACAGCAGCTATCACAAAACAAAGCAGCCAACTATGAACCCAAAACGCCTTGCTGGATATCCAACACTGTTGGTACTCCCAGTCCCGGCATTCAATTTTCCCGGATACTGTTGTTTGAACCGGCCAATCCATCCCAAACAGCCACAGGCCTGGTATGGAGCATCTTCCAGGCATTGAACTGTTTCCAGGGCAATACCAGCACCTCCGTCGCATTACCCATGATATGCACCGGCAGCGGCGGCGCTTCCTACCAGGCCATCATGCAGGCATTATTTTATGCAGCTACCTATGCCGGATCACTGACGGCTTATCCCATGCCCACCATTAAACTGGTAGCCTACAACAGCAGTCAGTTAGCGCTTGTACAACCTACTTTCACCGCCCTGAAAGGTACCTACCAGAACCTGGTCAATCTTAACCTGCCGGGCGGTTACCAGAGTTACGCCCCTTCGGCCTGGAATGCGGTACAGGGCATAAGCCTTCCTGCCGGACTTACCAAACGCCAGGCCTTTGCCGTAAGGATGTATACTACCAATTACTATTCCACGATCAACAGCGTCCTGCGCAATCCCACCGATCCCAGCTATGCTACCATGATGCCTTTGTTCAGCGCCATTGATTCGGGATTGTTTAACATTGCCGCTTCACCGGGCATGACCTACCGGAGTGAGAGCAACATGTCGCCGCAAAGGATCGCACAATATGCGCCCGGGGCCTCCATCCTGCACCTCGCTTATACCAGCACGGCCAGACCGGCAGGAGGATGGTACAACGGGCCTTATAAATTTGACATCAATGGTATTACCTGCCGGGGCGTAAACTTTGTCTCCCAGTATCCTTCAGAAAATGAATACCTCTATCCCCGGAACATGATCGCCGTAGTGAACAACAGAAGTTGTAATGGCAATAACAGCCAGTGTACCTTTACCATGACAGAAACACCGGTCAACTATTGTTCGGCCACGGTGGAAGAATTTATAGCCCGTACAAAAGCTGAAATCTTTTAAACACTCCTATCATGACTATAAACGAATTTCCCAAAGAACATCTCGAAACGATCCTGTCTCAAGCTCACCGGATCACAAACATGACACCGAAAGAAGCCCTCTTTACTACCTCCGAGAATATACCCTCCCACCTGCAGTTGATCACCATAATGGATGTCACGGGCTTCGTGGAACCATTTGATCATACTGCCTGGAGCGAAGCACTGGGATGGGATAAGGTAATGTCGCCGGAGACGCTGGCAACAGCCGATTTTGAAACCTTGCGTAAACTCATCACCACCCATGTTCGCACCGACAGGTTCGTACACGGGCATTGGGACAGCCTGCTTGCCAGCGGGTATATCGCAAAATTCCTGGCCCGTTTGCAGGCTTTATACAACAGCGCCTATCCACAATCATAGAACAGTAACAGTAAAAGCATAGTCATTATGAAAGCTTATGTCAGGCAGTCTCTTTACCGCTTTGTGATCTTATTACTCTTGCTGGCAGTCGGCCGGTCCTCAGGGCTCAAAGCCCAGGGACCACCGGCTCCGGGTACCTTCCTCAGTGCATCCGACTTTCATTTCAATCCTTTTTTTGACCCCTCCCTCGTTGATACGCTGGTGCGTACGGATTATACGGGCTGGGCAGGCATCTTTGAATCATCCGCTATCACTACGCCCAACAGCTACGGCAGTGATCCGAACTACCCTTTGGTCAAGTCCGCCCTCACGGCCATGCAGCAGCAAAATCCGCAACCGGCATTCATCATCATCTCAGGCGACTTTTTATGCCATGATTTCCAAAGCAACTTTGGCTATTATGCCCGCAAGTATCCCGATTCGCTCCAGTCATTCATTACAAAGACCATCAATTTCATGGCCTGGATGCTGGACCAATACTTCCCACAAACGATCGTGTTGCCGGTATTGGGTAACAATGATTCTTATTGTGGTGATTATGAAGTGCAGCCCAACAGTCCCTTCCTCGCCATGTTTGCCCGGGCCTGGGTGCCTTTGCAGCGCAATAACGACGCAGTGGCCGACAGTAACTTTGTACAACAGTTTTCCATAGGCGGTTACTATACCTATCCTTTTAACCTGGGCATACCTGCCCAACTGGTTTTATTAAACACCGTTTTCTTTTCGGCCAAATACCGTAATAGTTGTGGCAATGCAACAGACAATCCTGCTGCTGATGAGATGAACTGGATAGATTCACTGTTGCAACAAAGTAATATAGATCGGAGAGCAGCCTGGATGGTATACCATATTGCGCCCAGTATTGATGTATATGCCACGCTCAGGGGACACGGCAGTTGTTCTTCCAACATTACGCTCATGTGGGACCAGGGATACAACAGTCAATTCCTCAGCATGGTCACTAAGTATCCTTCTGTGGTCAGGGCGGCGTTCGCAGGGCATACACATATGGACGACTTTAAGGTCATCTACAACAAAGCCATACCGGTATCTTTCATTCACCTCACGCCTGCTGTCAGCCCCTTGTTTGCCAACAATCCCGGCTTCCAGCAGCTCACCTATGATACCAGCACTTTACGCCTGTTGAATGCAGAAACCTTTTACCTGGGCCTGAACAAGGACACACTGGCATGGACACCGGAATACAACTTCCAGAAAACCTATGGTGTAAGAGGCATCAATGCAGCTTCGTTAAGTACGGTGAGAAGAGCCATAAAGGCGGATACCGCCGTCCGCAACAAATACATCAGGCTGTACAACGTGAGCAACCCCTCAGGGAATGGGGTCAATCAAACCAACTGGAAAGCTTATTGGTGCGGCACCGGCGCATTGACAAAGCAGGACTTCTCTAAATGTTATTGTACGGTGGCACCAACGAAGCCGCTACAGAAATAACAGCACAATACAGAGGCATAGAAAAAGACTGCTGAAACTGTCCGCTCATGCAGTCTTTTTCTGCCACTTGTTATTATTGTTTAAGAAAAAAAGTATTTATACTTTTAAAAGCCTGCCAAAGATCAGGTGTTTATACCCGGCTATTGAATTCATTTGTTCCATAACTTCGATACATAAGCGTTTAAAGTACTACTACTTCGCCGATCTGAGCTACCGGCAAATCCTGAAAGCTACCTACCCTTCCTTACTGCCGGGCAATATGGGTTCCCCGCAGGCTTCTACCTCGTGCATATAAAATCCGCAAGATCAAATGGCCGTTTTCCATGAAAGCGGCCGGGCAGTCGTTTATATAAAAAAACAAGGATAAATCATTCATTCATCATTATACTTTACCTATGGCATTGCAATTAATTGATTCGTTTACGATCGATAATGCGTCCGGCACCCCTACCCTGCAATTGTGTATGGGAGACATCACCAACATGTCGTCCGCCGATGCAGTCAACTTCCTTGTGGTATCTGCCTTACCCGGCGATTATACCCCTACGCCCGGTTCGCTCATCGGCGCCCTAAGCCAGGCCGGCGTTTCAGTACAGCAGTTATCGCAGAACAAAGCGGCTACCTATGAACCCAAAATGCCATGTTGGATATCCGGCCCCGTTCCTACCAATCCAAGCATCCAGTTTTCCCGGATATTGTTATTTGAACCGGCCAGTCCCGCACAATCAGCCACGGGCCTGGTATGGACTATTTTCCAGGCATTGAATTGTTTCCAGGGCAATAATGTCAATACCACCGTCGCGTTGCCCATGGTATGCACCGGCAGTGGCGGCACCTCCTTCCAGGCCATCATGCAGGCATTATTTTATGCAGCTACCTATGCGGGTTCGCTGGCAGCTTATCCCATGCCGGTTATCAAACTGGTGGTTTACAATAGCAGCCAGCTCAGCCTGGTACAACCTGTTTTTTCCGCACTTAAGGGCACCTACCAGGGTCTCGTCGGCCTTAATTTGGAAAACAACTACCAGCTCTATGCCTCTCAGGCATGGACCGACGTACAAGGAATGAATCTTCCTGCCGGGCTTTCCAAACGCCAGGCGTTTGCCCTGCGGGTATATACCACCAATTATTATAAGACCATTAACGAGGTCCTGCGCCGTCCTACCGACCCCAACTATGCCCCTATGATGCCTTTGTTCAGCGCCATTGATTCGGGATTGTCCAACCTTCCGGCAGCTCCCGAAGGACCAACCTGGCGGGGCGAGGACAATATGACGCGGGAAAGAATTGATCAATATTCAGAGGGCGCCTATATCAAATTACTCGCCTATACCAGTTCGCAAAGGCCGCCAGGCTCATGGTACAACGGGAAAAACTATCAATTTACTATTATTGGGCTTACCCTCCGGAACGTAATTTTTGTTTCGGAATCCCCCTCGGAAAATGAATACCTCTTTCCCCGGAATATAATTATAGCTGTAAACAACAAGTACTGTCCTGACAGCACTGCGTGCACCTTTGCGATAACAGAAACGTATGTTAATAATTGTTCGGCCACGATAGAAGACGCTGTACCTGCTGCAACAACAGAAATCTTTTAAATGCTCCTATTATGACTATCAACGAATTTCCCAAAGAACACCTGGAGACCATCCTGTCGCAATATTACCGGATCGCGAATATGAAGCCGGAAGAGGCGGTCTTTGTTTCATCCGACAATATCCCTTCCCATCTGCAATTGATCACTATTTTTGATATCACCGGCTTCTTCGAAGCATTTGATTACATTGCCTGGACCGAAACGCAGGGATGGGATAAAGTAATATCGCCAGACACGCTGGCAACAGCCGATTTTGACACCTTGCGCAAACTGATCAGCACGCATATACGCACCGACAGGTTCGTGGGCGGGCATTGGGACAAGCTGCTGACCAGCGGGTACATTGCAAAGTTTCTCGGGCGTTTGCAGGATCTGTACAACGAGGCATATCCACAGTCATAAAATATTTACAGCAAAAACACCGTGGTATGAAAGACCGTTTCAGGCAGCTCCATGGTAAGGTTGATTGCGTAGATTAAACTTCTCATTTGAATACTTTTACTGCTTAATGATCTTTTGAGTGGCTACGGTTTGGTAACGGGTATTTACTAAATGAACAAAATACATTCCGGGATTTAAATATTGTGTATTGATCTTAATTTGCCCGGAACTTGTCTTGCTGACGGGTATATTTTGCACAGCAAGAACACGTCCCTGCAAATCAGTAAGCTGCACGAAAGCTACCTCGCTTAAACCAGTGCTCATTTGGACGATCAATTCTTTGCTTACCGGGTTGGGATAGAATGTGGCCTGCCGGTTTCCTGCCACTATTTCAGCACCTGAACCAAGTGATGTAAAGGCAGGTGGTGTAGTGGTTGATTTAATTATTTTCAGGTTGTCGATATAAAACCCATCGTCTACCTCAAAGGCAAAACCCGACCCGCTGGCATTTGACGAAAACACCAGCCTGAATCGCAAAGAAGCCTGGCCATTATAAGCGCTTAGGTCAAAAAACTCCCTGGTCCAATCCTGTTGTATACCGGTAAATGATGGCTGCCCGTTAATCGTGCTTCCATCTAAAGTGCCTGCCTCCTGTACAGTTGTTTTACCACATACCGCAACCCAGGTACTACCATTGGTAGAAACCTGGAGCTGTAGTTTATCCCGGAAGTTTTCGGCCCTGTGGCGGATCCACAGGGAGAGGTAGGCAGCTGTTGCATCAGACAGATTCAACAGGATTTTGCTGGTAGCAGTCCTGGTAGAGCTGGAAGAATAGTTCCCGCCGGGCGATTCTGCGAGCGATTTAGATCCCTGGAATGCTGAAGCCGTAGTATAGTTCCAGCCTCCTGACACTGTCCAGTTAGTGGTAACGGAGGCCCCTTCCATGTTATCAAAAAACAATTGAACCGGGTTATAGATCTTTGTCACGGTGTCATAATAAGTTTGACCGCCTGTTTCTATTTTCCAGGCAAACTTTACAACTTTCCCATTTGCCAAAGCGGGTGGCAATGTATAACTAACGCTGCCATTAAACACATCATTATAATTCACAAGGCTGGTGGTAACCGGCGAGCCGGCACTTAGCAAATTCTGTATAGGAATTAAAGTAATGGTTACCGAATCGTTTTGCAAACCTACTCTACGCAAAGAGAAATCCATTGTGCCGCTAAGGGAAGTGACGGCAATATCAGTTACATCCTGGAGGTCAATGTATGAACCGGCAACAAAGGCTAATTGAAGGTTTTGATACGTCATGCCTTTACAGAGATTTACAATTTGACCTGCAGGAGCCCAAAAACTACCAAAACTGCCTCCTGTTCCTCCGCCGGCCCCTCCTTCACCTGTAAGACCGTATGCTTTTACCTTGCTGCCTGTGCCTATATCTCCCAGCAGCATCCAATCTTTAAATCCACCGGCAACTTCATACCCCACTGATTGAAAACTATTACCTGCTCTCATACCATTGTATTTACCCATCAGCGCTGAAGTCTTATTATAAAAAATGGAATCCAGCGTATTCGTCCCTAATGTACTGGAAAAATTATGCAAACTGGAACGGCCAAAAGGTAAAGAATAGTAAGGTCCAAAGCAATGTTGATCAATGGCAGCTATGAATTGATGGGATGTGACAAAGGTCCTCAACGCCTGGGTTTCGGGCTCCGAAAAAGCGTTGCTTCCGTAATAAGTGTCGGAAGAAGGGGTACCAGAACCACAGGAGGAAGGGGAACCCTGTATGGGCGCGCTGCAATTGCCCCAGTCTACACCCCAGTTCCTGTTTAAATCAACGCCAAAGGTTGATCCCGTAATCAGTCGCCTGTTTTTCCTCCATCCGCCACCACCATTTGGATTAGTGCTGCGGTTATATTCCCATCCGTCGGGGTTTGAACAGGGAATAATAAAGAACTCCCTGTTATTTACCAGGTCTGTTATTCTTTGATCAGTGCTATAATTTTCACAGAGATATTGCATTAAGAATATCATGCTGCTTCCTCCGATAGCTTCTCTTGCATGTTGCAGGCCTAAATATAAAAGCTCCGGCTCGTTGGTTTCATCCGTAGTAACATTGTCTGATATTTTCACGGCCCAGATCGTTCGGCTTTCAGCGGTAATTCCCACAGATACTTTTTGCGCAAGGGCAGGATAAGCAGCTACAAGACTATCTATTGCAGTGACCATTTCGGCATAGCTATAATAGCCGCCAAAAGTAGGTTTCACCTCGAATGCAGCGGGAGCAGCAATAAAGGATGTAAGTGTTTTACAGCCTTGCTCAAGGGCTACCCGGCCGGAAGATGGATCAGTCCTTCCTGAATAATAGGCGGCATTTAACGAATCCAATTCCCTTCCAACGTTTTCGGTTAGCACCTGGTATTTTAAGCCAGATGCCTTTAGCTGACGCACGGCCTGTTCGGTGATCTCTGAAATAAGATAGCCATCATCAATAACATAGTGATCGATCTCAAGTTTTGAAACAATATCACTGGCGCCGGCCCTGGAAGAAGATAAAGCTATTTTAACCCTTTGAAGCGAGTTTTGAGCAATCGCAACAGTAACGCCATAGATAAATAGCGCAATCAGAAGAATTGATTTTTTCATAGCAGTGTTAGCTGGCTTATAAGGTTCAACAGTAACGAATCATCGATACAAAATACGTACTTTTAAACCAATAAACGCTACTTGAATAGGCACAACACAGAGCAGCTCCAAAATGCAGGCAAACCGGCTGCGCTTTGGAGCTGCTCAGCATTGTTAACATTTCGGCATCTTCTTAAACGCCAGGCTCAGCGTAATGGGTAAGTCATCGGAGATGATACCGTCTTTCAGGTCGGAGAAAACACTGCCCGAATGGTAATTGACGCCCCATTTCACCCGGTTGATCTTGAGAGAAGCACGGGCCCAGAACTGATCGCCGATCTTTTCCAGTACGGCCGGGAAACTAATTTCGTGGCTGATCCCCTTTACCTCCAGCTTACCGGTTATCGTAAACTCATTCACGCCGACACCGGGCACGGACGACGTAAGGGTAAAATAGGCTTTGGGATACTTCTTTACCGAAAAGAAATCATCGTCCTTTAAATGATTATCCAGCATGCTCTTCTCATCCTTAGCAGTTATGTCGGTACTGCTGATGCGGTTAATGTTACTTTCCTTTACCTGCAGTTCATAACCGGTGGCAACCGATGCCGCCGGTGCATTGTGTTTGAGTTAGGATACAAACCTACTATGCCCCCTGCCCGGCACTGGTAAACCGGTAGTAAATTCTATGTAAACGACTGTAAAATCTGTGCAAATACGCTCCCTGCCCACAGGAATAAGCTATTTTTACATATATGACCTTCAAGTCCCTCCTCGCTATTGCAGTAGCCCTTGTGCTCATCGTTTCCTGGACCGTTATACGGGACAAGGAAGCCCTCCCGGCTTTTGACAAGGCAGAAGAAATGATCATGATGCGGGATATAGGGCATAAGGTACTCTTACATGCCGGCGATTCCTCCTCCCGGGTGCTGCCCGTACAGGAAATAGCCGGCCATGAATACATCCTGCAATTCCAAAGCCGGTTCACCTTCATCCCCGACTCCCTGGTGCGGGTCGTAGACCGGGCCATAAGAGCACACCACCTGCCGCTCAGCTACATGGTGCAGGTAATAGCCTGCAACAGTGACCAGGTTATCTTTGGTTATTCCATGCACCAGGACAGCACCAACAACATTGTTCCCTGTATTGGCCGGGAACAGGAGAAAGCCTGCTATAAGATCAGGTTACTATTCCCCGCAACCAATACCGCCAACACCAGCTACCTGCTGCCTGCCAGCCTGCTGGCCATTGGCTTGTCCCTGCTGGCAAGATTCCTGTACAACAAGCGCCGCAAAACAGCAAGGGCCGCAGCAGCCACCCCTAACGAACCCGTTCCCGCTACAGACATCGAGCCATCACCTGCTACTCAGGCGGTCAACATTGGCCGCTACCTGTTTTACAGGGATAAACAACTATTGCAACTGGATGAACAAACAATAGCGCTCACCGCCAAGGAAGCCAAATTATTACAGGTATTCGCAGCCGCGCCCAATGAAGTTATTGACCGCAACAGGTTGCTGAAAGAAGTATGGGAAGATGAAGGCGTTATTGTAGGACGCAGCCTCGACATGTTTGTTTCCAAACTAAGAAAAAAACTCCAACAGGATCCCGGCATCAGCATCATCAATGTACACGGTAAGGGATATAAGCTGGCCATCAATGCCTGAAAGCACAATGCCCTCCCTGTATTTGATCACAGGAAGGGCAATTGCAGGATAGAATAAGGCTAAGGCTAATGGACAAAAAACTTACGTCACGGTGGGCACATGATCATGCCGGTAAATATTGATCGTACCAGGATAATCCTTCACCGTTTTATTCAATCTAAACCCTGCTTCATGCAGGAGGTTATTCGATCGCTTGTCATATACTGATGCTTTACAGAATATCCGCCATACATCCGGGAAGGAGAAAAAGCTGTGCAGGCAACTATTCAGGGCCCCGGCCAGGAAACCAATGGGTTCATCAAAATGGGGCGATACCAGGAAATGTATGCAGTAATCCCCTTTCTGTATATCCTCCTTCAGGCTGATCTCATCCTGGTCGGCACGTATAATATCAATTTGCAGGATCGCTTTACCACCTACTTCAGCAATTAAGCTCTGGCTGTAATCCCCGGTCAGCAGGTCATGATATGCTTCCAGCAGTTGCTGTACCGGCGTAAAAGGATTACTGCCCGGAACGCTGCAATACTCTCCAATCCAGTCATAAATAACCGGCAGGTCCTGGGGTATACAAAAGGGGCGTAAGGAAAATACACGGTTATCGCCCGGCAATAATCCGTAAAGAAAGGGCGTGTACCGGACAGACGGATCCAGTGGGCTACACAATTGTTTCTCGGTAAAAGGGCGCATAGCGATAAGGTTCACTTCACGGTATAAGTATTGCTCAACAAGCCGGCGCAGGCCGTCATGTGTAAGCATCAGGTATCGGGCATTGTTCATGATAACAACATTGAACTGTACACTAAACAGTTTACAAATACCATTACCAGGCATTAACCGGAGGTGCTATCAAAAGGGACGGTCTGTTGGTTGTAGAAGTGTTGCTTTGCTTCGTCTAAGGACCATTACCGTTATTAAAGGAGAGTTTCCAAATCTAACTTTATATGCGTACTTATAAAAAAGTATTCCTACGGTATTTTATTGTTTTTTACCGGTTTAATCACAAATGTTTAACAGCATCTAAAGGGAAACCCTTACATGCGGGCACACATTACCCAGGCTCATATATGCCTTCCTTTATATCCATAACCAACAAACGGGAATAAAAAAACCCGGCCTAAACGGGGAAGGCCGGGACATACAAAAAAATAAGCGCAAAGTCACCCTGCCGGTAAACTGCATTTTACACAGGCGGAGGGTGTCGTATATAATAACGAACAGGGTAAACCAATATACCGTCGGGGTGCTAAAAATCATACAGGAAATGATACGTACCAGGTACACAACAGTAGCTTGCAAAATGGCTGACCATAGTAGTTAAGCAACCTGCCCGCCGCTTTCTTCCGTAAGGACTCCTGCTGATCGTCTTCTTCTCTCCACAGGAATGCCATGAGCCAACGGAGTTCTGCGCACCACCGGAAGCCCCTGGGACCGGCAAAAGATCATACGCAGGAACTTAAGCGCAATTGTCTTCTGGTTTTGCACCGTCTGTACACTGATATCTAAATGAGCAGCAATCTCTCCATTCTTCATGCCTTCGAGAAAGGACATCTTAAAAATGGCTTTACGCTGTGGGGGCAACTTTTCTATGACAGCGTATATGCGGCTCAGTAACTCCCCTTCTGCCAGTCCATGTACAAACCGGGTAGCAGCAGCCATGGGCGAGTTATTGCGGGCGATCATCGCTTCATCCTCCATCAGTAACTGTATCAACTGCTGGTGCTTACCTGCTTTCCATTTCTTATGGCGCAATACATCTATACAGGCATTGCGGGTTGTAATATGCAGGAAGGTGCTGATCTTATGAATATTGTCGAAGTTGGCCCGTAACTTCCAGAGTTTCACAAATGTTTCGGTGGTAATATCCCGGGCATCCTGGGCGTCCGGCACAAAATGCCTGGCATAATAATAAATAACAGGGTATTGCAAGTGGTAGATCGTAGCAAAGGCATTTTCATCGCCTTGCTGGAACAGGTATATCATTGCATCCTCGGCTGATTTCATGAAACAGGTGATTACAGTTACCGGTAAAAAAGAGTTGACAGCGCTTTCAGGCGATGCTACCAACCAGCCATAACCAGCATTATGATCGTTCAAAAGAACGGGTAGTGCAGGTTTGGAGCGTTGTCACAACAAAAGCCTTGCTTCCAACTCATTTCGTCGCTGACCGAACCAGTAAAAAACCCGTTTATTTTTACTCTTCAACCTTAACGAAAGAGGTATCGCGATAAAAGTAATAAAAAAATGCGGAACAGTAAGGGTAACTGGTCCCCGTTAACTACCGGACGTGCATAAGTGGAGGCGCCGCCGGGTACCGGCCGGATAGCTCCCGGACAACATTAAGATTTTTTTAACTGGGTACCATCCGGATGCCATCTACACACCTGGAAGGGCTTCGTCTCCACTCAACAACAGGCTGAGCATCATAGCGCTACACGACAAATTGCCCCAACAACACCTTGATTTATTGCCCCTCATACATAACGAATTAATACCATTTTCAGCGTCCGAACTGCCTCCGGCGGTTACCGGGACTCAATTTTTCTTTAGATTTTACGTTTAGTTTGCAATAAAAGCCCCCTGTTTACATTCATGCATTACCGGTTAAAAATCATGGTGGTGGTCATTATAACAATTTCCGCCATCAATCCAGCTACTGCACAATACACGGACACTTCGGGCCGTGTCATCCCGGCTACAGATACCATACCCAGGGAAGTAAACTGGAGTATACCTGTGCCACAACGGGCATTTCCCCTTAGGTCACTCATTATCCCTGCCGCCATGATCTCATACGGCGTTACATCGCTGGCCAGTCATGGTTTAAAGGACGTTAACCGCAGCATTAAAGAAGAGCTGGCGATTGAACACCCGCATAACAAGGTTTCTATAGACAACTACCTGCAATATGCACCGGCACTGGCCGTATATGGTTTGAATGCCGCGGGTATTAAAGGCAAACATAACTTTAAGGACCGTACCATCCTGTATGGTATGTCCATGCTCATTTCCAACAGCGCCGTATTCTCCATTAAAAAATTCAGTGGCGAGAAGCGCCCCGATGGTTCAGATTACTACTCTTTTCCTTCCGGTCATACTGCCAATGCTTTTGTAGCGGCAGAATTTATGCGGCAGGAATACAAGGATGTGAGTCCCTGGTATGGCGTGGCAGGTTATGCCATGGCCGCCACTACAGGTTACCTGCGCATGTACAACAACAAGCACTGGTTCAGCGATGTGGTGGCCGGCGCTGGTGTGGGTATAGCCTCCACCAAACTGGCTTACTGGCTATACCCCATGCTCCAACGCGGTTTATCCAAAAACAAGAAGCTCAATACCGTCATTATGCCTACTTACCAGGATGGCGCAGTAGGTGTAGGACTGGTACATAAATTCTAAGGTGAGGGTCAGTGGTGAGCACTACTGACCACTCACAAACTTCATCAGGCAACAATCTTTTTCTCAACTTCCGCCCTCGCTATAGCGGCGGCCTTCACCATATTTTCCAGCGCTGTTTTTGTTTCCGGCCACTTGCGGGTCTTCAGCCCGCAATCGGGATTCACCCATACATTGCGCGCCGGCAATAACGTGGCCGCTTTCTCCAGGAGTGATACCATCTCTGCTACCGATGGCACGCGGGGCGAATGAATATCATACACCCCCGGCCCTATCTCATTGGGATACTTAAAATGTGCAAACGCTTCCAGCAGCTCCATTTGCGAACGCGAAGTTTCTATCGTGATCACGTCGGCATCCATCGCAGCAATATGCTCTATAATATCATTAAACTCACTGTAGCACATATGCGTATGGATCTGCGTTTCATCTTTTACACCGCTGACTGATATACGGAATGCCCGTACCGCCCATTGCAGGTAGGCTCCCCAGTCCTTTTTCCGCAGGGGCAATCCTTCCCGGATGGCAGGCTCATCTACCTGTATAATACTAATACCTGCTTTTTCCAGCGCCACCACTTCATCCCGGATAGCCAGGGCAATCTGGTTGGTGGTCACAGAACGCGGCTGGTCATTTCTTACAAACGACCATTGCAGGATCGTTACCGGCCCGGTGAGCATGCCTTTCATAAAGCGGGTCGTTTGCGCTTGTGCAAAACTGCTCCAGCGCACCGTCATATCCGCAGGCCTGCTTACATCGCCCACAATGATAGGCGGCTTCACGCAGCGGCTGCCATAGCTTTGTACCCATCCGTTTTTCGTAAACACAAATCCGTCAAGCTGTTCCCCAAAATATTCTACCATATCATTGCGCTCAAACTCGCCATGCACCAATACGTCCAGCCCCGTCTCTTCCTGCCAGCGGATGGCTTCCAGGGTAGCCTGCTCAATAGCGGTATCATATTCAGCCTGGGTAAGCTCCCCCTTTTTTAAGCGGGCGCGCAATTGCCGGATATCATCCGTTTGCGGAAATGATCCGATCGTAGTAGTAGGAAACAAAGGAAGCTGGAACAGTTGGCGCTGTACCTGTTGGCGTATAGCAAAAGGGCTATTGCGTTCACCGTCTTTGGCTGTAATGGTTGCTACCCGTTCTTTTACTGCCGGCTTATGGATAAGCGCTGAGGTGCTGCGGCTTTCCTGCGCCTGCTGGTTGGCGACCAGCAAAGAAGTATTGCCATTTACAATAGCGGCCAGTTCTCTTACCTCCTGCAGCTTCTGTTTGGCGAAAGCCATCCAGTTCCTGATCACAGGATTAAGACCAGTTTCCAGGTCAAGGTCAAAAGGCGTATGCAGTAAGGAGCAGGAAGGTGCGATCATCACGCGCTCCGCCCCCAGCCTGTCAATCGCTTTCCGGATCAGGGACAGCGATTGGCTGTAATCATTCTTCCAGATATTCCTGCCATCAACAACACCCAGTGAAAGCGACAGTTTGGGCGGTATGCTGCTTAAAATGTCATCCAGTTGCCGCGGCGCCCGCACCAGGTCTACATGCAAAGCGCAAACCGGCAGGCTAACGGCCAGTTCAGTATTTTCCTGCAGGCCTTCAAAATAAGTGGTAAGCAGGGTCTTCACATGCGGGCAATGCTTCTTAATCTCTGCATAGGCATACTTATAGGCCTGCTGTTGCTTTTCCGTGAGGTCCATGGCCAGGAAAGGTTCATCCAGTTGTATCCAGTCGGCCCGGTAATCATCTTTCAGCTTATTCAGTATCTCAACATACACCGGCACCAGCTTTTTGATCAGGTCTATCCTGTCAAAAGGCACGCTTCCTTTTTCTTTGCCCAACAGCAAATAGGAAACAGGACCTATCAAAACAGGCTTGGGCGTTTTGCCGGTCACATACTTTGCCCCGCTGAACTCACTGAAGAGCCGGTTGGAGAACAGCTTAAACGACTGGTCATGTGTAAACTCAGGTACGATATAATGGTAATTCGTATCAAACCATTTTGTCATCTCCATGGCCGTAATATCAAGGCCATGACGCTGGTAGCCCCTGGCCATGGCAAAATAGAGATCAATCTCTGTGTTGTCCTTCACATCGGTTACCACCGGTGCATAACGGGTGGGGATAACGCCCAGGAGCAATGACATGTCCAGCACCTGGTCATAAAAACTAAAATCATTACAGGGAATCAGATCAATGCCGGCTGCGGCCTGCAGCGTCCAGTTATCTTCCTGGATCCTTTTGGCGGCCAGGAATAGCTCCTGCCGGGAGATGGCGCCTGTCCAGTACTGTTCACAGGCCTTTTTGAGTTGGCGGTGGCTGCCCATACGCGGGTAGCCCAGGTTGTTTGTCAGCATACGCAAAAACTTTTAGGTTAAACATTAAGTGAATAATGCCTTTACGTTTAAGAGTATGCTTCCGGAATTTAAGAATAAGAGAGGTACAGCCTTATGAGGCATGGGGCTGCTCCTGACTTCTGCTTTAAACTGCGAAAGCATTCGTCCGGTTTCCTGGCAAGTATCTGGCTTGGGAGTGATGGCGAACGTGAAACGTGCGACCTTCAACCCTTACAGTTGCGCAACAGCCCATGATTTACACATGGTTCCTTTTTAATAATACCGCCGATAACGATAGGCGACATTAACCTGGAAACGACCATTAAAGTAAAGAACGATGGCGCGAAGGTATATCTTTTCTATTACTCGAAGACAACTGTTTTATTATTATACACAAACACCCGGTCATCAAATACAAGCCGTAGCGCTTTGGCCAGTACAGCAGTTTCTATTTCTTTACCGGCCCGCATCATATCAGAGGCTGTGAGGGAGTGGGTCACCGGTATAATCTGCTGGGCAATAATGGGGCCTTCATCAAGGTCATTCGTTACAAAATGGGCAGTAGCGCCAATCAGCTTCACGCCGCGCTCAAATGCCTGCCGGTAAGGATTGGCGCCGGCAAAGGCAGGCAGAAATGAATGATGGATATTGATGATGCGGCCGGGGAAGGCCGCTACAAAAGCAGGCGATAAAATGCGCATGAACTTGGCCAGCACAATATAATCCGGCGCGTACTGTGCTATGCAGTCCTTTATCTGTTCTTCAAATACGGCTTTGAGAGCCTCATGATGCGGTACATGGTGAAAGGGTACATCAAAGCGGCCGCAGATATCCTGCAGGGTATCATAATTACCGATAACAGCCTGTATATGGGCGCCCAGCGTTTTAAAATAATGACGGATCAGCATATCCCCCAGGCAATGATACTCTTTGGTCACCATCACCACGATCTTCTTTTGCGGCAATGGGTCTACTACGATGGCTGCATCAGGCGGCAAAACCGCCTGCAGGGATTTTGCGATCCCTGCAGCATCAGCTTCCTGCTCTACCTGCACCCGCAGGAAAAAGCGGTTCTCTGTCTTGTCCACATGCTCCCGCAAAGAAACAATATTAAGCTGCTGCTGCGCCAGCACACCGGAGATGGCAGCCACCAGCCCTACCCTGTCTATGCACTGTATGACGATAATCATTATTCTTTCAGTTTGCCCGATTTCTTCAAATATCGGACAAAAAGATACCATACCAGCAGGAGTGGCAACAAAACGGCCCCTAAAATATTCCTGAAGTGGCTATCATAACCGGTTAACTGCGGATACCTGAACAGTAAGATCAGTACGATACCGGAAAGCCAGATATATTGGGTATTATACTCTTTAAGCAGCCAGCGCTTCCAGTTAAATTGCATCGAGCTAAAAGTTGTACCCAGTCTCTTGAGCATAGGCAGCCACCGGTTTACCCGGCTGCAATAACTTACGAAGGCCTGCCCGAATTTCCCGCGCAGGAAGTTTTCTTCCGCCAGTACAATAGACTGGTAAATGAGTATGAACAGCGGCATAACCACCACCACATACAGGAGTGAATTAGAGAGAATACCTACACCCAGCAGCATCAGCATATTGCCCACATACAAGGGATTACGGCAATGATGAAAAATACCAGTCGTAACAAGGTCTTCTGCATACACCTTACCATCCTTACCGCCCCGGATAATATAAGCCAATCCGATCGTGGCGCCGCGTATAACCTGCCCCATCACAGTAACCAACAGTCCGGTGATGAGCGGCCAGTAATAATAACCGGCCCCGAAATATTGCTCACTGAATAAAGGGGCAGAAGGAACGAACAATAGCAGGTAGAGTACTATAAACAATCCATTCCTGTGCTTAAAAAAGAAATTACCGATCCTGACCATTTAGTATTTTTTTGCAATGATCCCTGAAAAATTATACCATTTAAAGAATACCTCACAATGATCAAATCCAGTCTTTTGCAGCAGGGTGATATTCTCACTCAGCTTATATGGGATCAATACATTTTCAAGTGCCTCCCGCTTTTGGGCAATCTCCATCTCACTGTACAGGTGCCTGCGTTTCATGTCATAATAATACTTGATAAAGTCCCGGTTGAAGGCGCTGTTTTCGGCCAGTATCTTTTCTACAATAATCACCACGCCCCCGGGCACCAGTCCCTCACAGATCTCCCTCAGCAGGCGTTCACGGTTAATAGGACGCACGAATTGCAGGGTAAGGCAGAGCACTACCACAGAAGCATCCTGGATAATAACAGCCCGGTTAAGGTCTTCTTCCTGCAAAGCATAGGGATGTGAGCAGGGAAGCGCTTCCAGTTTTTGCCGGCATTTGCTGAGCATATCTGCAGAATCATCTATGCCAATAAAGCTGATATCGTCCGGGACCGCCTGGTCCATATATATAAGAGTAGTTCCTGTGGAGCAGCCCAGGTCATATACCTTTGTATGCGGTATACAATGGTCGGCAGCCAGTTCGGCCACCATGCGCTGCATCTCTTCATAAAAAGGGACGGACCTGTTGACCATGTCGTCAAAGACACCCGCTACTTTGCTGCTGAACGTAAAATCAGCAGGCTTTGAATACACTTCTTTAAATACTTCGTCTTTATGCATAGAGGGTCGGTTCATGATGAAATCAATGATTGCAATTTATTTACCCGCGCGCGCAGGGCACAGTCAGCCCGTGTTTTGGAAAACTGAATGATTAAATGTAGATGTTTGCCTTAACCTCTTACTTTTTAGTGAATAAGCTGATGGGATCTAAGACGATGAAATTAAAGGATGCCAGGCGGGGAGAAGTCTTAAAATATATTAATCCGGCCGGGAAATCGACATGCGGGCTATTTGTGCAGACGAGAGGGATTCAGACAGCAATAAAAATATGCCATCCTTGCCGACTATAAACGAACATTTTCGTATATTAGCTTCTTACCGTAATCAACACCTTTCACTATGCGAACGCTATTTTTTACATTAACCTGTATGTTACTCACTGTTATTTGCCCGGCACAACAATATGATACTGTTCTTTACAGAACCAACGGAAGGGTTGACGGCTATCACCTGGCCCTGCTTCCGGCCGGTGGCGTGTCGAAAGGCCTGCTTGTTTTTATTCCGGGCGCTTCTACCGAAGCGGATGATATGATGAAGGAGACCGACCTGCCGGTGAAAGCCCAGGCAGCAGGCTATACAGTAGTTATCACGTATTTATCAAACAGGGTTTTCTTTGATTCGGCCAATGTACTGCAAACAAGGTTGGAACAATTGGTTAAAGATGCTTCGGCAAAGTATAAGACACCGGCCGGTAAATTTATTATCGGGGGACATTCCATCGGCGGGCACCAGGCGATGATCTATACGGAAAAAGCCATGATGCCCGGCTCAAAAGCCATTAAGCCGGCGGCCGTGTTTGGTGTGGACCCGCCGTTGGATATGAAACGGCTTTATAACGGTTACCAGCGTGTGTTGGCAGCAGGAGCCGGTGGCGAAGCCTTGTATGTGACCACTAGATTCAATTCGATCTATGGCGGTCCGCCCGAACAATTTCCTGCCGCCTATGAAGCAGCATCCTCTTTTTACCGAGATGCAGCCAATGGTGGCAATGCACGCTTCCTGAAAGACATTCCCGTTCACCTGTACTGCGACCCGGATGTAATCTGGTTTGTAAATGAACGGAATATAGGCGTGGAATGGACCAACCTGGCCGACACATCAGCCTGCATAGCCACCCTGCGTAAGCTGGGTAACGGGAAAGCAGAACTGGTTACCAACCTCGGTAAAGGCTATCTGCCGGATGGCAAACGCCATCCCCATGCCTTTTCACAGGTACAGGCACCGGAATTCCTGGGTTGGGTAGCGGAAGTATTGAAAGGTATCTAACGAACCTTTAACAGTCGCTCCGTGATCGTCTTATCCGTATACTTCATTCGCACAAAGTAAACACCACTGCCGCCACCGATAACTACAGGTATCTGGGCCGGGGCATTGCCATTAAAGGTACGCTTATACACCACTTTACCAAGCATATCAGTAACCTGTACACTTTGCAGCTTTACCGGTAATTCCAGGTGCCGGATACTAAACCCTTCTTCGAACGGGTTAGGCCCTACCATATAGCCTTTCTTCTTGAGCAAGGCAGGCAACGTCACCGTGGCAATGTCAACTTTATCAAGCCATATATTATTGCCGTTCTTACCAATACTCCTGAATACTACCTGGAACCGGCCACGAACAGGGACCAGCTTGCTGATATCAACATACTCTGTTCTCCATTGCGCCGGCATAGTGGGTACATGCCCCAGGGTGTCCCCTGCCGGGTAAGTGATTGGCTGACCGGGAGCGCCAGTGGTTTGCAGTGCAGCCCCCCATTTCTTATAGACAGACTGGAAAGTTTTTCCACAATCCATCGTGAGCAATACTTCAAGGGTATCTATCGGAGTTACCGTACTGCCGGCCGGGCGTGATAAGGCGTGCGACAGATCAAAGCGGATAACCAGGGAGTCGAATTCTCCCACCTGTAGCGGGGGCATATACAGATCATCAGCCTTTCCATTAGCGCTAAAGCGATAATTCCTGATCCAGGCAGCGCCTGTTTGTTCACTGGCGCCACGATTGGTTGGTTCCCAGGTATAGGCCTTGCCGGAACTATTCACGGCCCAGTTAGCCGGCGGGAAGGTGGCCAACTCAAAACCTTCTTTGAGCGGCGCAGTCTGCAGATCGGTTACTGTAAACTGAACCCGGCTGGTGTCATTGCTAACCACATGATCGTCCTGTCCATTAGGCTGCCTCGTATACACTGTAAGCAGGTGACTGCCCGATGTGGTGAGCGATACAAGCTTTAAGGGTACCGCTGCCTCCTGGGTTTTGCCCAGTGCGCCTGTCCACATAACAGAATCCAACGGTCCGTTGTCTACCCGGAACAGTACTTTCACATTACGCAGGGTATCCTTGCCCTGTGAAGCTATTTTCACAACAGGTGTAAAGTCGCGTAAGCACATGACCCTGGAAGGCTCTGTAATGCTGCTGACTGTTGCATCCCGTGTAATAGCATATACATTCAGTTGTACATCATCTATATAAAGGTTATTTCCGTACCTGTTAACTGTTTTGAACCCAACGATCACACTGGTGGCATTGCCAACAAATGGTTTCAGGTTAACCCGGGTGTTTATCCAGTCGGCAGCGGCTGGTGCATAAGCGGAACTGAGCGTTCCGGGTACAGTAGCAAGATTAACACCGCCACGTTTCCACACCTCTGAAAAAGTGACGCCACAATCGAAGGAAATAACAACAGCCAGTGTATCGGCTTCAGCAGCGCTGGTGCTGTACGCTCTATAGGCGCGTTCAAAAGACAGGATAATGGAATCCGCCTCCTGGATATTGATGGAGGGAGACAGCAGAAAATCCTGGTGCAGCGTGCTGCCGTCATAATCATAGAACCGCATGCGGGCCGATGCAACACCGGATTTAGCAACTCCTGTAACTCTTTCCCAGGTGATGCTGCCGGTATTTGGATTGACAAGACGCCATCCTGCCGGCGGGAAAGTGGCCAATTCAAAGCCTTGCTCAACAGGCCCGGCTAAAGGGGTCTGTATCGTATAAGTAGTAGTTAAAGTATCATTACCATTTCTGCCATCAGTAGCTCCATTGGGTGTTGCCACATATACCTTCAGGCTATGGCTGCCCATGGCCGATGTAAGCGTTGTAATATCAAACGTAGCAGTGCCCAGCGACGCCAGGTTGCCAGTCCAGTTATAAGTGACTGCAGCACCATTATCAATCTGTGCTTTGATAGCAAGACTGGTAAGGTTGGCAGTTCCATAATTTTTGATCGTGACCTTAGGAGTAAATACCGGTGAGCAAAAACTATTCGTAGCAGTATTGCCGCAGGTACCGGCTGCAGGCGATGCAATAGCCTGCAAAGCGGCGTCATTCAACACCGCAGCCGGAGGTGTGCACGCATTGGAGGTCATCAGGCTGGACCTGAATAAGGTGAGCGCTGCTTCCATCCTGGCCACCTGGTTGAGGGTGAACATGCAATAGCAGGCATCATCCGTATAGTCCATATAATTCTGGTACATTTTGCCGGGTGGCATATTCGAACCCGCACAATTCGCCGCTACAACACCGGAAGGACATCCCGAAGTTGGACCACTTTGTGCAGGGGTATCATCTGCAAACGAAGGCAATCCCGCTACAGCAGGGAAATCGGACTGACAGCCTGCACCATCACCCCAGATGTGGCGGGCATAAAAGAAGTGGCCCGCTTCATGGACCGCCGTACGCCCTTTATTAAAAGAAGGGCTCACATAAGCAGGATTGTTGCCGAACCCGGCCAGCGTAAGACAGATACCCTGATTCTCAAGCAGGTCGGTATTGGGAAAAGTAGCGATGCCAAGTGTGCCATCGGTTGACGTCGCCACCCAGATATTAAAATAACGGCCCGGGTCCCAGGAACTGGCGCCGCAGGTAGCGGGATTTTTGAGGGTATTAGAGGTATTCCTGTTCCAGGTAATACCGGAAACAACACGATCAATGCCGTTGGAAGGATTACCGGCAGGGTCCTGTTGCGCCAGGCAGAAACGTATTTGTGATTGTCCGAACGAGGCGGCAAAAACGCCTGCATTCATCTTATCGGCATTGGTGCCGCCAAAATCTTCATTGAGCTTATTGATCTGCCAGATCACATCTGCATCTGTTACTACACCGGGATTGGGCAGCAGGATATGAACCACCACCGGTATCGTAACAATGGCATTAAGTCGGGTGCCTGGATTGTTGGTACGTTCCTGTATCTTTTGGAGGGTTTGCTGGTGCAGCCGTTCTTCGTCGGCCTGCATCCTTGCCTTGAGGGAAGGGTCCTGTTTCAGGAGCGCTTCCAGGTGTTCTGTGGCGCCACAGCGAACAGGTGGTGGCGTTAGTTGGGCAGATACTGAAAGATTAATACATAGCAATAAAATAATAACGAGGGGCCGGGAGATAAATTTTCGCACAGCAATAAGTTTAGGAGGCGGGAAGGTACTAATAAGCGTGCTGCGGGACAAAAAAGATGTATGAATGAAATGTAAAAAAACACATGGTTCAGGAACGTTTCCCGCTGTACAGCTCATATTCCAGCAGGCGGCAATCAATAATGCTCGTATAAAACTCTATCCGCCGTGTTGCTTTGAGGCCAATCTTTTTCGCCAGTTCAAGATTACCGGTAAATACATAGCCAAAATAACCTCCGCATTTTTGTTTCATAAAATCACCTATGCGGCTGTATGTCTTTTCAAGTTCGGCTACTTCTCCCAATCGTTCGCCATATTCGGGGTTAACATAAAAAATACCAGGTACGTTGGGCGGTATTTCCGTAGCTGCAAAATCACAAACAGTAAACTCGATCAGGCCGGCCACGCCGGCGGCAACGGCATTTTTGCGGGCATTCTCAATGGCCCGGGCACTATAATCTGTGGCGATAATACGAAGACCGGGCACTTCCACTATTTGCTGCTCCAGCAATGCATCCTCCTGCAGGTATACCTGTTCATCGTAACCCTGCAGGTGCATAAAAGCATAATTGGTCCTGAACAGGCCGGGCCTTCGGTTGGTGGCGATCATGGCTGCTTCAATAGCTACTGTGCCGGAACCACACATCGGGTTCACAAACGGGCTTACCCTGTCCCAGCGGGTGGCATAAATAGTAGCTGCGGCCAGTGATTCCAGCATGGGCGCCTGGCCAGGTATCTTGCGGTATCCGTGGCGGGCCAGCGAATCACCTGAAGTATCAACGAACACTTCAGCATCTTCATTTTTCCAGAACAAATGGATCACAGCACCTGTTAAGGCCGAACCGGTAGAAGGACGTGTGCCTCTCTTATCCCTTACCCTGTCGATAATGGCATCTTTTACCCGCAGGTTTGCATACATATTATTATTGATGCTCTCATTATTCACATTGCTGGTAATGGAAAAATAACCGGGCTCAGGCAATATATCTTCCCAGGGATAAGTGATCAGGTTATTATATACATCATCGGCATTCACCGCCTTGAAAGACCTGAGGCTGTAGAGCACCTGGCTGGCGCAACGCAGGTTGAGGTTTAACCTGATACACTCATTAACGGTAGCTTTTAATCGCACCCCCGTTACAAAAGTTTCATCTATAGCATAACCAAGTTCTTTTACTTCCTGCTCCAGGTAAGGCATCGTGCGTTTATGGCAGGTAATAATAACGGTCCCTGTAGTGGTATATATGTTCATCAAGTGCGAAAGTAACAAAACCAAGGGAAGTCATATAAAATCAATCTGGACTTCCGGGACAACCGGCTTGCTGTAAACCGTAAGTGGTGCCACCGCTGCACTTTCAGCAGGCAACCTTTAGCTGTTTATAGAAAGTATTTTACTGCCAGCTTGCCAACAATTGCCGGATGGCTACAAGATGGGCCAGCAATACCGCCGGTACTATAAAGGCAGGCAGCCATACGTAAGGGAAATACAGGACGGCTACATTGGGCTGGTCGAAGGCCAGTTGCTGAAAAGGCAAGGGCGCAGAGAGTATAGCATGAATGACGATGTTCAACAACAACCCAAGACAGATGATGTTCCAGATCAGCAACAGTATTTTTCTTAACTTCTGTGCATGAAAGCAAAGCAATACGATTACGGGAGCAGTGATACCGGAAAGAATATCATAGTTGATTCCTTCAAAAGTCATTAGCCGTGGGACCTGTTTATACACAAACAACCAATACAACACTAATTCCACCGGGATGCGCACCACATGCAACCACGTGAGCCATTTCAAATTCCAGTTATCCAGGAATGTCCTGCCCCGGCGGGCAATGAATAACAGGATAATAATGAGCAACGGAGGCCCAAGCGCCAGTATAAAACGCGGAGGCATAGTGTTGGTATCCGTATAAAAACCAGACATTCCGGTAAACGCCTGTAATATCAGCCACAATAAAGCAACAACAATAGTGATGCGCGACCGGCCGGTGCTTTTGTACAGTAAGTATAAAGCGAGTATAGTAGTGGCAATGAATACCACTGGTATGTAAAGAGGTAACTTTTCCATGACTTGCTGATTGCTTGTTGACAACACAAAGGAAAAACAGAAAGCGCTATTATATCTTGCCAAATGGCAAGAAAGAGAAGGTGGGCTTATTTTTTAGCATATTCCTTCCTGATGCGGCTCAGTGAAGTATCCGTGATACCCAGAAAGGAAGCGATATGCTTTAATGGCACGTTTTGAAAGATATCAGGATTACCCTTCAATAAATGTTCATACCGTTGCTCGGCTGTTTCAGTGATCATGGAGAGCGCCCTGTTTTTGAGGTCTGTCAATATCTTCACCAGTATGGACCTTCCAAACTCACGAAATTCAGAATAGGCATGAAACAAATGATTCAACTGTTCATAGGTAATATACCACCCCTTGCAGGGAGCCAGGGCCTGGATGTTCTCTTTCGAGGGAATGCGGTTAAAGAAAGACGACACTTCAAATACCACCTGTCCGGCAGAAGAGAAAGCAGTGGTTACATCTTTACCATCTACATCATACACAAATGCCCGCATAAAACCTTCTTCAAGGAAGAAATACTCGTTGGATACCTGTCCTTCTTTTAACAACAGATGGCCTTTGGCAATCTCCTTTTCAGCAAATAGCAGTACAATCTCCCTGACCTGGTCGACAGAGAAGTAATGGGAACTTTGAAAGAAATGGGAGAGTTTGTTGTGGGGAATATCCATGCTTCCGAAGATAGGTAGTTTCGTCAATTCCCCGGCAACAGCCAGCATGATTTTATATTCCAAACTGGCCGCCAGCTACTATATACCGCTTCCGTTGCTGTGTATTCAACTTAATGGTTTTCCCCTTGTATTTCAATACACAAACACCACCTGCTTTGGATAAAATACTGGCCTGCTGCAAAGCGCCGGCCTTCCATTGCATGTTGATCTCAAACCCGCCCCTGGCACACAGGCCTTTTACTGTACCATCGGGCAATGCAGATGGCAATGCCGGCAACAACTCAATATAACCCGCATGACTTTGCACCAGCATCTCAGCCATGCCTGATGCGCCTCCAAAATTACCATCTATCTGGAAAGGAGGATGCGCATCAAACAGGTTGCGGTATACGCCACCACCCTCTCCTACACTGTTATCAGCAGGAGCCAACAGGCGCTCTGCCATCCGCAAAGTATGATCGCCATCTTTGAAACGCGCCCAGAGATTTACTTTCCAGGCAAGGCTCCACCCCGTACCTCCATCACCCCGGTACAATAACGACTGACGGGCAGCCTTCATCATACCGGCTGTACTGTCCCAGGTAATATCCGTACCCGGGTACACGCCCCACAGGTGTGATACGTGACGGTGTTTATTGGCGGTATCATCTTTATCTGTGAGCCATTCCTGCAACTGACCGTGCTTACCCACCTGGTTAGGCGCTAGCTGCCGGTATTTTTCATTCCATACAGATTGTAAGTGGGCATCAGTCTGTAAGAGCTGTGCTGCTTTGCCGGTAATCTTAAACAACTCCCGGATGATCTGGTGGTCCATTGTAGGGCCGGCAACCAATCCGCCCTGCTCCGGTGAGTTGGACGGCGTGCTGATGAGCCAGCCTGTCCTGGGATCTTTCACCAGGAACTGTACAAAGAAATCAGCCGCCGATCTCATAATAGGGTAAGCCTGCCGCAGGAATGCTTTATCCTGTGTAAACAGGTAATGCTCCCACAGGTGCAGGCATAACCAGGCGCCGCCGGTAACCCAGATACCATGATTCGAAGCATTGATAGGCGCCGTACCCCGCCACAGATCGGTATTGTGGTGCAATACCCAGCCGGGGGCGCCATAATGTTCTTTGGCTGTAAGCTCCCCTGCTGCAGCAGTTTCTTTGATGAGCTGGAATAATGGATCGGCACAGACACTCAGGTTCAATAGTTCTGCCGGCCAGTAATTCATTTGGATGTTGATATTGCTGGTGTATTTACTGCCCCAGGGAGGCGTAAGCAGGTTGTTCCAGATGCCCTGCAGGTTGGCAGGTTGTGCACCCGGACGGGAAGACGAGATCAGCAGGTAACGGCCATACTGCATATAAAGCGTCAGCAATCCCGGATCTTTTACCGCACTGAACTGATCTATGCGCTTGTCAGTAGGCAAGGCAGCATTGGCCGTGGAGCCAAAGTTGACCGAGAAAGTGTTGAAATACCTTTTATAATCATTGATATGTGCAGCCTTAATAGCGGCATACGTTTTACCCTTTATTTGTTGCAATGCCTGTTGGCAAACCGCTTCCGGATTACCGCCGGCATCGTTATAACTTGTAAAGCTGGTGCCAGCCACCAGGTAAAAAGTAGCTTCATCAGCACCTTTCAATACAATGGAACTATCGGTTACCAGTACGCTTCCTTTAACGGAAGCAACATGCAGGTAACTGACGCCTTTTAATACCCCATTCTTTACCTGCAGGGAAATAGCCAGCGTACGATCATCTACCTTCCTGGTAGATGACAGCTTATGTGGTGTGTTCAGCAACGCTTCCAGGTCAATACTGCCCGGTTTGCTGGCAGTGAGGTGTATCACCATCGCCTGTTGTGGGGCACTTGAAAAATACTCGTGGGTGAAACGAATGCCCCGCTGTTGATAGGATACAGTAGAAATGGCATTGGCAATGTCCAGCTCACGGCGGTAATCAGTGACTATAGCACCAGCCCAACCGCTCTTGTACAACCACAGATCCCCAAAGGGCTGGTAATCGGCCTGGTAACGGGGAAAGGAGGGTGGGTTATCATCCTGTACCCGATACTTCCAGGTAGTGGGAATAGGCTGACCGTTTTCGGGAGTACCGCCTTCGGGATACATCACCAGGGCTTTTTGTCCGCCCCGGGCGCCGGCAAAGCCCCCCTTATCAAAAAAGTTCAGCGCCTGCACAGCCATTACATTCCTTCCTTTCTTTAGTACAGCCGCAGGAACCAGGTAATGCCTGTTTTCATTGAGACCATCAGTAGTACCAATAAGCTGACCATTAACATAAGTAACATCCATATCCCGCACACGACCAAGGTCAATATAGATGTTCTTACCAACCCATGCTTCCGGTACTTCAAAAGATGTTCGCAGCCATACAGCGCCATCCAATCCATCAAGATCCGATCCCAGGCTTTCCCATCCGTTGTTGTTGGGCACCCGCATTTCCCGCCAGTTGCCATCGTTATAATCAGTGGCCGCATAGCGTGCATCCGCCTTTACCTTGCTGAGCCAGCCTGCTTTCTGCTGATCATAGTCTGCCTGCTCCGGGTATTTCACGCCCATGAATTCCTTTTCGGCCAGCGCTTCCGCTTCGGCCTGTTTACCTTCCTGCAACAGTTGACGGATGGGTTGCAGGTATTTCACAGCGCCATTGCGCTGGTAATCGTGCGGTCCGCCCGTCCATAAAGTAGCTTCATTAAACTGTATGTGTTCAATCAATGGGTGGCCATAGATCATACCGCCAAGGCGTCCATTGCCAATAGGCAGCGCTTCTGTCCATTTTGTAGCGGGTTGTTTATACCAGAGCTTGAGTGGAGGCTCCTGTGCATGGGCAGACAGGGTACAGCAAACAATCATTACTGGTAAGCTCAGAATAGGCAAGTACTTCTTCATCTATCAGGTCTTATTGTTCGTAATATAGACCATATAGCATAAAGCAAAGCAAGTTGAGAAACAATATTAATAATAATCTATTTCACCACAAATTCATACTTCCCCGCTCCCACACCTACGAGGGCGTAGTCATCTTTGTACGCTATTATTTGCACAGCTTCGCCACCCTCTGTAACCTGCCTGCCTTTTGCACCAGGGATATGCACAGTAGCCCGGGTATTGGCGGGAATGGTCACATTCAGTGTAAAAACATTACCCTCTTTTTTCCATTCACTGACGATAGTGCCGTACAACGACTCATAACTACCCTTTACATAACTGATATCACCTACCACCTCTGGTTGTATCACAATATTGCTCCAGGCTACCGATCTGTCCGATTGCCGGATGCCTGCCAGCCCGCCATAAAACCATTCCATAATATGGCCCAGCATGAGGTGGTTATTGGATACCACTTCCAATGCCTGCCAGGATTCTGTCAAGGCCGTAGCGCCTTTCTTGAGCTGGTAGCCATAACCCGGCACATCGTCCCGGAAATTCATATCATACAACAAGGGTGAAGCGCCGCCTTCCTGCAATGCCTGCACCAGGAAATGAAAGCCCACATCACCAGCCGTTAACTTTTTGCCGGTAGTCGTAATAGAGTCCACCAGGTTTTTAAACACCGCTTCCCGATGTTTGTCTTCCACCAGCCCTACCACCAATGGCATAGCCATGGAGGTTTGGCTACCGGTAGCATATACTTTTGTGGAGACATTGAAGAAGGTATCATTAAACACCTGCCTGATTTCCTTGGCCTGTGCCGCATAAGCAGTAGCGGCCTGCGACTTGCCAAGCAAGGAAGACATCTTGCTCAACAGCTTTACATCATAATAATAAATAGCAGTAGCGGTGAGTCCCATCGGGGTAAGTTGGGCAAATCCCGGACGGTTGGGCCCCAGATCGTACCAGTCGCCCAGGCCGTGTGACAGAATATGATGCTGAGATTTACTTTTCAGGTAAGACACATACTTTTCCATCATGGGATAGGCCTTGCGAATAATGGCCGTATCGCCATACCATTTGTATTGCAGCCAGGGCAGTATCACGGCCGCACTTCCCCACTCCGGCGAATCGCGGAAGCCGCCGTCAAACAATACAAACTCCGGTGCGATATCCGGCACCATACCATCGGGCAACTGTGCATCCATCATATCATGGATGAGCTTATTGTACAGGTTATACGTTTCAAAATTGTATTTCACAGAAGCGCCCATCAGGTAATCCTGTTCCAGCCAGCTCAGCTTCTCCCGGTGCGGGCAATCGGTGATCACGCTTTGTAAATTCCCCTTAATGCCCCATTGTATCAATGTGTCAATACGGTTGAACAAACTATTGGAACAGACAAAAGAACCATTGGTGGGCGTCGAATTACGCGTATGCAACGATGTAAGTCTTGTTATCTTTGGAAGATCCGCGCCGCCTGTAGCAGTATCGGGCACAGCACCCTCCACCTGCACATAACGGAAACCATAATAAGAGAATACAGGACGCCAGGTTTCCTCACCATCCCCTTTCAGGGTATAACTAAAGTAATATGGGCTGCCTGTTGCCTTCTGGTTAGCCAATTGCTGGTCATTGATCAGCTCAGCCGGTATCAGCTTCACCGTTTGCCCTTTCTTACCACGCACTTTCAATACTACAATGCCGGAGATATTCTGGCCGAAATCATACACATAACTGCCCGCTACCAGTTGTGTTACCTTTTTAGCCGTGAAAGACTGCATCACTTTCACCGGGTAATCCAATTCAGCCATCAGCTTTCCTTTGGGTACCGTTACCGGCAATGCATTCTTCCAGGAGGCATCCTGAAAGCCAGACTTGTTCCATCCTGCCTGTTCCAGTTGCGCATCATAATCCTCCCCGCCGAAAATGCTGTTAAATGTAATAGCCGAAGGCGCCGTTTTCCAGCTTTGATCAGATACAATGGTTTGTACCGCGCCATCCGTATACGTGATCTTCAGCAGGCAGATCATTTTGGGCATACCAAAAATTGTGACCAGCTTACGGTATCGCTCGCGGTTAATATGGTGGAACCCATTGCCTACTACCACGCCAACCACATTACGCCCGGGCTGCAACTGGTCCGTCACATCATACGCATTGTACAAACAGGTTTTGTCATAAAACGTCCAGCCCGGCGCCAGGAAACTTTCACCGGTCTTTCTTCCATTCAGGCTCATCTCATATTGTCCCAGTCCGCTCACAAAAGCCACAGCACTGCGTACTTTTTTGGCAATAGTAAATTCCTTACGGAATAAGGGCGTTACCGGGCGCTGCTTTGCTTTCTCGCCCAGCTTGCCGCCGCTGCCATGCACGCCCGGCACGATCCGCATCGTATCATGTATATCTTCATAACCGATCCATTGCGCCTTCTTCCAGTCCGCCTGCGCAAACAAACCTGTCGTAAACTGGCTGGTGACGCTCCAGGCCATTGCTTTATTTTCCTGGTCCCATACCCGTACCTTCCAATAATAGGTGGTGGCTGGCTTTAAAGCCTTGCCTTTATACACCACCTGAATGGAATTACCGGAAACTTGTTTGCCACTGTTCCATATACCGGCCCTATCATTTTCCAACTCATTGGCCTGTTCGGCTACTACTACCTGGTAAGCCGATTGCAGGAACCCACGCTGGTCGCTCTTTATTTTCCAGCTCAGGATAGGCGATGCTTTATCAACACCCACAGGGGTAATGCGGTGTTCACAACGGAGGTCATAAAGCTGGGCGACGGCTGTGATTGAACTAAGGAAGAATATTGTAATAATAATGATCCGGAACATAAAGAACATTTCATGAATTGGCTAGTGGTAAATGGCTAGTGACTAGTAGAGAGCGTCGGACTGGTTAAATAGTCGCAGCTATAGCCCACTTGCCACTAGCTACTTACCACTTGCTCTTTGATTACTATTTTTTGTTTTCGAATATTTTCCTCAACTCGTCAAAACTCTTAATCGCATTCGCCGGCAGGTTTTCACCCTTCGGGCCAAATACATACAAAGCAGGCTCCTCTTCGATGGTTACTTTACTTTCATCTACCTTACCGGCAGCATCCTGCAGGGGCTTTATATCCAGCTTAAAATGTTTGGCGATGAACAGGTATAAGGGCTGACGCTTGTTCACCCCAAAATCATGGCCTTCTTCCGGCAGGTGTACATTCTCTACCAGGTCTGCCTTTCCATAATAACCATACATCTTTTGCAGGTAGGGAAACTCTGTTTGCGGCACATGATCTGTCCAATCCTTTCCATCAGAGATCACCAGTTGCGGGCGCGGCGCTGCCATGGCGGCAATTTCCGGATTGGCCGTACCACCGCCACATAAATGCACAGGCATACCGCTTTCGCAGGGGCAGCCGCCACTATGGTAAGAGGATAACATCACAACCGGTATACTTAACTTAATACGATTATCCAATGCAGTGATAAGCATCGTATGACTGCCGCCACCTGAGCCGCCCGAAATAGCAACCCGGCTGCTGTCGGCTTCTTTTAACGTGAGCAGGTAGTCCAGTAGGCGGATCGTTCCCAATGCCTGCACCGTCATAGCCAATGCACGGCGATGGTCTTCTGTTTTAAACTGTAACAAGGATTCGCCCCAGGCAAAGAGATCATAGCTGATGGCCATGCAGCCCATACGCGCCAGGGTGGCGCAGCGATACTGGCAATCGGCCCGGTAACGGTGTTTGGCCCAATGCCCGTCCGGGCAAAGCACCACCGGTATCTTACCTTTTGCTTTCAACGGGCGGTACAGAGAACCGGCAATGTATAGTCCGGGTAATATTTCAAAAGCAATATTCTCAATGCTGTACCCATTCATCGTTCTTTTATTCACAATAATGGGCTTGCTGCCGGGTGCGGGCGGCAAAGGAGATAACTGCAACGCCTCCCATAGGCACTTTTTTAAGGAGTCTCTCCGCAGCTCCCACTGCTGTGCATTACTATACAGGGAAGCGAGGTGGTCCAGACGGGCCTTGCCTTCTTCCGGCGTGAGGCGGTGATATTCAAAATACTTAAGCTTATAGCGTTTGTCGCCGGTCTTGTTCACCGCCATATCCAGCGGCGCTAATACATTGGCCAGGGTTGCTTCTGCATCGGGCCGGTAACGCCATTTGGCATAAGTAACCCATTTATCTTTCACCATGTCCTCGCCATACTGCATCTTAATGCCATACTGTTGCTCAATATCTGTGAGCACTTCTTTCAGCGGCATCCTGAATTGTTCATCGGATGTCTGGGCTTTTGACAAACAAACATAGAGCACACACACAGTGAAGAACAATGTCTTTTTCATGCAAACAATCATCAGGAAATTATTAATTATTAATTATTACGTTGCTCCTGCAGCAACTGGCGTTTTTCTCCCGACTCCCGCTCATGCCTGATCATCAGACGATATCCTCCGTCAGGAGGTTGCTGGCTGTCGTACATACATCTCCCCATCAGCCTGCTGCAAATAGCGGTAAATTTATTGTAACAGTCAACTTAACTGTCCTATACCATCATGGCCATCTCCAATAAAGCAACCTTTAGCGTGTCTGCATCTGGCATACAGCCCCGCAAACAACCTTTATCGGCTATCATTAAAGCCGGATTAATAGCCGGCACGCTGGATATCCTTGCCGCCTTTGTAAGTTATATGATCAAGACGGGGAAAAACCCGCTGCCTATACTCAATTTTATTGCCAGTGGTGTAGTAGGTAAAGAGGAAGCCTATGCCGGCAGCAATAGGGTGCCGATGCAGGTATTGGGCCTGCTATTGCATTTCCTGATCGCCACCATCTTTGCTGCTATCTTTTACTATGCCTGGCCGGTCATCAGGCTGGTGAGTAAGAACTGGATCGTTACCGGGCTTTTATATGGCATACTGGTATGGCTGGCCATGAACCTCGTAGTAGTGCCGCTGAGCAGCACTCCTGTCATGAAACATACCACTTCCGGCATTATAACCGGGATGCTGATCCTGATGGTATTTGTGGGATTGCCCATTGCCTGGGTTATTTCCAGGTACCGGGCCACTGCCTGAGCAGCTCCGCTTTAAAACCCTGTCTGCAAATCGCCTTTCACTCAATGTCTTAGCTGTGCTATAAGACCTTATTGGATGCTGCATTATTTCCGTACTTTTGTAACCAAACGGCTACTACAATATTTACCTATGAGACGTGATGTTTTCCAGGCTATCGCCGACCCCACCCGCCGCCAGATCATTGGGTTACTTTCCCAGCAAACTTTAACCCTGAACAGTGTGGCAGCCAATTTTGAGGTGAGCAGGCCCGCTATTTCCAAGCATATTAAAATACTTACAGAGTGCGGATTGATCACCATACGCCAGCAGGGACGCGAGCGCTTTTGCGAAGCCAACTTCGGCAAGCTGAAAGAAGTGAGTGACTGGGCCGAACAATACCGCATCTTCTGGGCCAATAAGCTGGATGCCCTGGAAAACTTCCTGGCCAAGGAACAACAGGCAAAGAAGAAGATCAATTAGTACTTAGTCTTTCACAAAAGAAAACACTTGCTTCCTGCTGTTGCCGGCAACATCGGTTATGGTTACTTTCAACAGGTGCTTACCAGGTTTACAGTCTGCCGGAACAGGAACCGTAAAATCATCGCCCTTACTATCATACAGCATCCATTCACCATCCAACTCAGCGCGGAAGCCGGCAATACCGGCTGCTTCGTCTTTGCACAACAGTTGCAAGAGAATATTATTTGCAGCAAATGATTGACCACTCTCCCATCCCACCGGCTGCACAGCAGGCGGTATCGTATCTATCAGCAATTGTACCGTACCCAGCATATCGAAAGAAGCAGTAAGCCAGTTATCTTTCCAGGTCCCTTTGGCCACATACTTTCTTTTACCGTTGTTCAGTTGCATCACTACCCGCTGTTGTAAACGGCCGGTAACAAAGGGCAGGGCCTTGAGCGAAACCGTGTAATGATCATGCACCGGAACAGCCCCATGATGCAGGCTCACCAATGCCGAAGCTTTATTCATACCACTATTGGTTTGCTCCTTCAATACAAACGCTACTGTATCATAAAAGGCATCCTTACTAAACACCACCTTACATTGATCGCCTTTCACTGCACTTTCCCTGCCGGGGACTAAAGTATGTGCGCCGGGAGGTACCCTGCTCAGCGCTTCCTGCGCGCCACTGTATTGCACCAGGCTTTCGAAGGTGGTTGTATTATGGCGAACATCACGGAGATGGATGCTGATCTTGTGCACCTGTCCATCCGAGAGGTCCAATACGCCGGCGCCTTTTACCGCCGGCAGGTGGTTGCCCGGTAGTACCGACAAATGTTGTATATAGATGCCCGACCGCACCCACTTGCCATAATCCACGCAGGCATTGATATAGCGGCTGTCGGTATAAGAGAAACTGTCCAGCCCAGCCTGGTAAACAGGCCTGTCATCCAGCCTGAGTTCGGTCTGGTAAATGCCAAACAGGAAACGGTTGTCATTGCTTTTGTCTTCTGCCCGGATGCCCAGGCTGATGAACGGAGACCTTACTTTGATCACTTTCCGGGCGGCATGGTATTCACCATCCTCCCCTTCAATAGTAATACTGTTGGCAGCAGCACGGTAAGTACTGTACTGCCTGTTGTACCAATACAAGCCTTTTAATACGGGCGGCTTATCATCGGCCATGTCAAAACCATACAACAGCGGGTTGAGGTTATTGCCCGTTTTGGTATCCCTTACCTCAAAATGCAGGTGCGGCGCTTCTGAAGCGCCTGTATTGCCGCTGCGGGCTATCAATTGCCCCCGCCGTACCGGGAAGCGCGCAGGGTCAAAACGCATATCCTGCTCTCTTTTTTGTATAGCCAGTTGCTGTGCTTCTACCGTTGCTTCCAGGTCATCATAAAACCGGTTCAGGTGTGCATATACCGTAGTATAACCAGTAGGATGGGTAACAAACACGGCCTTACCCAGTCCGTATTGCTCAATAACAATACGGCTTACATAACCATCCGCCACCGCATATACCGGCAGGTTCTCCTGTCCGTTCGTACGCACATCCAGTCCCATGTGAAAATGATTGCTGCGCAGCTCACCAAAATTGCCCGATAACCGGAAGGGCAAACCCAGCGGATCACGGAAAGGGCGAAGGGGATAAACATAATACAGGTACCCCGCCACGCCGGTCAACAGCAGTAATAACAGGAATAACCATTTTATCCAGGAATGGAATGATCTTCCTCTGTGTTTGGCTTTTTCCTGCTGCGGAGGCAGCGTCAATGGCTCCTGCCGGGTAGCAGGCAGGCCAATAGAAGTATGCACGGGCCATGGGCCCCTGGTTACAGGATTGCTCATAAAAATGTGTTGGAAGATAACCGGGCGGCCGGGCTGGTTCCACTTCATTGCTATGTATTGTCCAAAACCCGCCTTACAGGTCAGCGACGTTCAACCTGTAAAGCTCCCTTGGGGCGCAGAAGAAACCATGCCCGCCGGTAGGCCCGGCAGCCGGCTATCGTGTGAATAGTGAATGTCAACAGTCAATGAGAATGCTCAGCGACTTTGATAATGGAAAATTACCGCCCCGGGAGGCGGTATGCAATCCAAATCGACCAACAAGGGCTGCATCTCTGCAAACAGGGAGCAGCCGGTATACCGTGTTTGGCAATAAATAATACCTTTGACCAATGCGAAAAAGGCTGTTCCTGTTCCTGGTATTTTATGTGGCTTTATATATCCTGCTGCACTTAGCTTATGACCTGCCCGACCTCGTAAACGGCCGTTCAAAATTTACCATACTGCCCAACCTGCCGGTGATCGTGATAGACATTGCGTTGTACTTCCTCTTTGCCCTGGCGCCCTACCTCCTGCTCCATCGCTTTTATCCCCAACGTGTGGCTATAGCCATAGTATTGATCGTCCTTAGCCTGCCGGTCATCTTTTATGGCTGTTACGTGATGGAGGAAATAAAAATGGGAAGAGACCTGCGGCTAAAGACCTATTTTCTCAAGAATATATTTTATGCCTTCCTGTATACCGTATACGGCATTGTCTTTTATTTCATCCGCTATGCGCAGTACAAGGAACTGGAACAAAAAGACATGGTGATCCAGAACCGGCAATCCGAGCTGTCGTTCCTGCGCTCACAGGTCAACCCGCATTTCCTGTTCAACAGCCTGCACAATATCTATTCCCTGATGTACCAGAATTCGGCAGGCGCGCAGGAAGCCATTCTTGGCTTATCGGACCTTTTACGGTATATGCTCTATGATGCCAGTGAAAAAGTACCCCTGCAAAAAGAGATAGACTACATCAGCCGGTACATTGCTTTACAGAAATTACGGTTTGACCACCCTATCCATACCCCCCTGCATATTACCGGCGACACAGCCGCCTTACAATTGCCTCCCCTGCTGTTGATACCTTTTGTGGAGAATGCCTTTAAGCATGGCGATTTTTCCGGCTCTTCAGAAGGCGTGAACATCACCATACATGCCGGCCCGCGGAACATTTACTTCCACTGTATTAACAAAAAAGGACATGGACTGAAAGATGCTGTTGGCGGTATTGGCCTGCAAAATGTACAGCGCAGGCTACACCTCCTGTACCCGGGCAGGCATTCCCTGAAAATTGAGGATACGAACAATCACTTCACCATTAACCTGGAATTAATCAATGAGTAATACCCAGCCGCCCATACGTTGCGTCATTGTAGATGATGAGCCACTGGCCGTTACCCTGCTGGTGCAATACGTGGAGAAAGTGCCCGGGCTCACAGTCGTGTTCAGTACCACCCATGTACTGGAAGCCCTGCAGGTAATAGAACAGGGCAATGCCGATCTCCTTTTCCTCGATATACACATGCCGGAACTGAGCGGTATGCAGTTTATGAAACTCATTGGCAATCGCTGTAAGGTCATCCTCACCACGGCCTACAGCGAGTATGCCCTGGAAGGTTATGAGCATGATGTGGTGGACTACCTGCTGAAACCGTTTTCATTCGACCGTTTTATGATGGCCGTCATAAAAGCCAAAGAGCGGCTGGAGCAGAAGCAGGCCACCACTGCAAAGGAAGCGCCTGACCATATCTTTATCAGGGCCGAATACCGTATACAGAAAATAGACCTGGATTCGATCTTTTATATAGAAGCATTACGGGATTACATAGCCTTCCATACTCCTTCGGGCAAGGTCCTCTCCCTGGAAAGCATGAAAAAAATGGAGACCGTCCTGCCCGCAGGCATATTTATCCGCATTCATAAGTCTTACATTATCAACCGCAATAAAATTGAGTTTTTAGACCGTGGAAAGGTGGTCATTAATGGGCAATACCTGCCTGTGGGCGAAACCTACCGGGAGAAGTTCATGTCTCAAATCGGGATAATATAGTGTACGTTAATCAAAGCTAATCATTGCATAATACGCAGATTCTCTTACGGCTCCCTGTAAGGGAACTGGCATTTGACATCCCTCCAATACCACAGGTAAACCTGTAGCATAACCGTAAGGGTTTACCATTAATTCACCATAAAAATCGGGCCCCTGCAGCATAACTGCAGCGACACCTTTTATCTTTTCATCAAAGCGGCTATATTTGCGTTACCCCAAACAGTTACAACGAGTATTCAATATCGTTAAGTGTAACCGCTTTGTAGGTTGGCGTACCGCTCCTATAAAGACATCCTTTCTGCAGCCACCCCATTTTCGTGGACAGGCTGCGGACAGGGCAATACTATTGCTTTGGCTTTGATTCCTCAGCAAATTGGACTTAACCGTTATTGAGTCTGTATTCTACAGCAAAATGAGTACCTGCGCATATTTCACATCTATTGCGCGAGGGTGCAGTATTTACATGCCTTAAAGGAGTATTCTGTCCTGTGAAACGCATCGTAACAACGGATCCCCCGGCGATACGCTATGGATAGTTTTTGCCTAAAATTAAACCGGACAATGAGCGCAAAAAAAATAAAGCTGAAGCACCTGGACATCCAACGCATTAAAGCGGTAAAGGATATCCTTAGCCATAAGCAATTGCCACATACCACGATTCAGCACTTAGCCTATGAAGCAGGGATGAACCGCACCAAGCTGCAGTACGGTTTTAAAAAACTGTTCGGTGTAAGCATCTATACCTACCAGGTACAAATGCGTATGGAAAAAGCAAAAAAGCTATTGGAAGATACTGATAAACCCATTAAACAAATTGCTGCCCTGGCAGGCTACAATACGATCAGCAGCTTCAGCGCTGCTTTCAAAAAAGCCTTCGATGTAACGCCTTCACAATGGAGAAATGAGAACCAATAAGGGAGTAGTAATCCTATTCAATTATGCAAGGTTTCCGATGGTAGTTTTCCCGCGATCTTATAACTTATTTTACCTATACAATTATTCATAACCCGTATAGTTATATGAAAATAAGGGAATTATAACAGTAAGGCTCGCTTGCAGATGTGCTTAAAATTTGTGCAGATAGGAAAACAATTTGTGCAGATATGACAAATTACGGGAAGTAACTTGCACACAGGTTTGAATGTAAACTGTAGTTTATGGCTGTTATTGATTCTTGCCCCTTTTAATAGGTCCTGGTCACTAACACCGTTGTAACAACCTGGAACCGGTTTGGGGGATTTCAATAACCGGTTTCTTTTTCCCTATGCCTCCCGGCACAGGTGTCCATATTGAAGGTACGGTCACTGAACAGGTTTCCGGACGCCTGTATCCCTATGAATACCATCATTAGCTATCGGCCCGGCAATAATGTTTTATTGGTAACGTATTCCTGTTTTAACAAAAACCGGTTAAGTATGCTACCTGAATGCTTATACCCGGGATATGCTACGGAACAAAGCATTATAGAACCGGTAACCTGCTTGAATGGCCGTTACCTCCCAGCCAGCCTGTTAACCCTGACCCATGAGGCAGGAATGTAGCGGCTTCTACAGGTTCAAAACAGTCTTTTTTACAGGTAAAAGAATAGGATCTCTGGTTAAGCCTGATTGGTTTGTATTCCAAACAATCAATGATTCCATCAGCTACCGCGCGCCGGCTCCGTAATTTAACTACTCACTGGAATGCCTTACCAGGCGGGGCCGGCAGTAGCGATGGACTTCTCCCGCCTATGCAGGTGGTCACCTGCTCCGGCCATTACTATTGCCGGTTTAATTCACTTCATTTGCGTAAATCGTAGTCACCACTTTCCTGATGGGTGTTTCGGGACCACTTTTAACCATACTGAGGCAGATAAGGGCAGCTTCGGGAAGACGTTTCTGAAAGAGCGCCATCCGCAGCATTTTTATGGAACGGCGCCTGTGGCTGCGCACTGCCTGTTCGGAAATGGAAAGCGCCCGGGCTATATCAACACTTTTCAGTCCCTGCGCATGGGTCATTTTAAATACCCTGCCGCATTCTTCCGGCAATCCTTCAATAGCTTCAAAAACAGCTTTTAATACTGTCGCCGTTTCTACTCCCTCACTGCCGGGATAATTTTCACGTTCAGTGCTGACGGGATGTTCCCGCTCATCCGCCGGTTTACGGTGCGTATAAGAAAGATAATCATAACAGGCATTGCGGGCAGTAACATAGAGGAAAGCGCGGATATTGGCTACATTCTCAAAATTGCCGCACAGGCGGTACAATTTTACAAAAGTTTCAACGGCAATGTCCTCGGCCTGCTGCTTCTGGCAGGTTAGCCGTTTGGAGAAATCACGCAGGGAAAAATAATAGCGGTTGTAGATGGTGTTAAAAGCTGCCGCATCTCCCTGCTGGAAACGATGCATCAGTTCCTTTTCCGTAGATGGTTTGCTCATGTGCAATAGTAATTTTGGTCACAGTCGATCTTTGATCAACTGATCATCATGAAAAAACAGGAAAAATAAGGACACACTGGTAATGTAACTGGTTGCTCTTCGTTTAGCTTAGCAGGTTCAGCATAGCAGTAAACCTATCATAGAATGAGGCTGGGTAGTTGCAGGAACATACCCCCGGACAACCTGGAAGGGTACAGACCTGACTTTCATGGAGTGGAATCAAAAACAGCGATCGGTTTACACCGGTAGAATCAATGATAATAGTAAAATAGGTATTTTTTCCCACACGACATACAGGTTGATACAATTACGGGTCAATATTTTTCCAGACAATACACACATTAAAAAAAATTCGGGCATACCTGGACCTTCCTGAGCCCGGCCATCATTATGCATCCGGGTGCAAAAACCGGCCGCACCGGGATCAGCCGGCAAACAACCCTATATTTGCCGGCTAATATGCTTTTAAAGCATTACCGTATGGCCAAACAATATAAGCACCCATCACAAATACATAAATCGGGCTTTGACTTTTTAACCGCTTTAAAGAAGAACAATAACCGGGAGTGGTTCAATGCCCATAAAGACGTCTTCCTGCAGGAGCAGGCGCTGGTAGAGGTCTTTGCAGAAGCATTATTGCAGGAGCTCAGCAGCCATGATGAAATAAAAACCCCCTCGGGGAAGAAAAGCCTGCACCGCATTTATAGGGACACCCGCTTCTCTGCTGATAAAACACCTTACAAAACCAACTGGAGCGGCAATTTCAAACGGGCTACCAAATACCGCCGGGGTGGCTATTACTTTCATATAGAACCAGGCAACAGCTTTATTGCAGGCGGCTTCTGGGGACCTAACCCGCAAGACCTGAAACGGGTCAGGGAGGACATTGCCTTTGATGCTACTCCCCTGCGGAAAATAATAAACAGTAAATCATTCAAGGCCACCTTTGGAACCTTAAAAGGAGAGCAGGTAAAAACGGCGCCCAAAGGTTTTGAGATAGACCACGAAGCCATTGACCTGTTGCGTTACAAACAATTCCTGCTGATCAGGAAGTTTGCCGACAAAGAAGTATTGAATGCAGATTTTCTGAAAGCCGCCAACCAGACCTTTAAAGCCATGCGCCCCTTTTTCGATTACATGAGTGAGGTGCTGACAACCAGCCCTAATGGGGAGGGGATGTGAGAATCATTTACGGCCAAAGTAAAAAAGGTCGCTGAACAATCAGCGACCCAATAATCAATAATTACTACAACTTAATAAACTCCACCCTCCTATTCAGGGCTTTACCCTCTTTCGTTTTATTATCACCTACGGGTGCGCTCTCGCCTTTTCCTGCTGATTGCAGGCGTGCTCCATCAATACCAAACTCATCCTGCAAGGCCTTCACTACGGCAGCCGCCCTCTTCTGCGACAGTTGCAGGTTCTTCTGGTCATCGCCATCACTGTCTGTATGTCCCACGATCTTTACCTTGATGCCTGCATGCTCCTTCAATACGCCGGCAATATCTTTCAATACACCATACGACTCTTCCCGGATCACATCCGAGTTGACATCAAACAGGATACCCGTAGTTGAGAACTTACCTTCCTCCACCAGTTTGTGACGGGCATCGGGAATTCCTTTGGCCACTTTCAGGTTGGATAAGTACATGGCATATTGATCTTCCTTATAACTGGAAGTATGTACCTCGAAGATCAGTTGATTCATCTGCACGCCCGGCGCCAACGCTTTGGGCGCATCAAATATCTTATTTTGTCCTACCCAGATACGCATGCGTTCCTTCTGCACCTGGATGGCAATATGCGCCGGCTTACCCCAATAATCACTGAGCGTATTCACCACCTGGTTATCGCCATTGTAATACTCCCGGCCATCTTTGAAGCTGCGGATATCAATGGTAGACCTGCCTGCATCAGCAGGATAAATAATGGCTTCTCCACTGGCATACTTACGATAGTTACGCAGGAAATCATTGCCCGCAGCAGGCTCACCATTGGTGCCAATAAACCCAAAGGAAAAATACGGATAGAAATGACCATTGTACTTCAACTGCATGATCACATCAAACTCCACTGTATAATTCTCCCCAAATTCCTTTTGGTTACTGGTGAGGTAAAAGCTGCGCTGGTGCAATTGCAGCCATTTGCCCGGATAATTATTCAGGGTAACCACTTCACCGGTGCCGGTAGTATTCCAGCCGGTGGGCAGCTCCCCAATAACGTCCTGCTCAAAACTTTCGGTATAAACGATCTGCTCCCCGGGAATAAAATCAAAGCGGGAATTGCTTTTCAGGACTACAGGGGCAGCCGCAGCTTCCGTAGGCGGGGCCGGGACTGGTGTTGCTGCAACTGGCGCTTTAGATGTAGCAGCACTATCTGGCGATTTAGCGCCCGTTGATTTAGCACCGGGCTTTGCAGCCTGCTCAGCTTTATCAACGCCTTTATCAATAGCTTTTTCAACTTTCTGTTCTGCTTTTTGTTCAGCTTTATTTTGTGCTTTTTTCTTTAAGCGGTCCAGGAAGCCCTGGCAAAATACCGTGGCCGGGACCAGTAACAGGGTCAATACAAAGATCTTTTTCATTTACAGCGTATTTGTTTTGTTAAGCGTAGGTACTATTGAACTTCTTTCAACCACTCCGTGGCAAAAGCGCGTACGGCGTTGGTCACCTCCTTACCGGCACGGAAAGCCATTTTCCATTCGGACGGCTTGCCTTCATACTCCCTGTTCACAAAAACCTTCTTGCCATATCGTTCAGTCAACTGGGCATTGAAATCAACATCGTTGGTTACTTTCAGCAATTGCTGCAACCTTACTTTGATCAGCGCTTTTACACCGGCAGGCGTATGCTCTTCCCAGGATTTCAGTTTATCCTCATAGTCTTTCAACCGCCAGTTATATTGATTCTGCTCGCCCTGTACAGCCAATTTGATCATCTGACTGTTGGGGTCTTCATAATCCTTCAGGGATTGCTTCGTTTGTTCCAGGGCATTCTGTACCGACTTTTTCATAGATGCATCAGTGGTTGTTTTGAGCAACTGTTCCAGGTTCCCGATGCCCTTTTTTGCATCATCAATAAACTTCTGGCGGATCACGGCTTCTGTTTTGGCAGCTTCCGGTGGTACGGGTTTGCTCCATTGACGGGAGGTTTCATAATCTTTGGCAAAGGCTTCGGTGTTCACATATTCTTTGGTATAGGCCAGCAGGTCTTTGGCTACGGCCGTGCGGTCGCCTGCGAGAATGTTTTTCACATTACGGCCGCTATAATAAAAATACCCACCTAAAAAACTTTCTTTGATGCTGGCGGTGCCACGTTCTTTGCTGACGCCAAGCTGGCCCCAGAAATCGGCATAACGGTTCATCGCTTTAAAAGACAATAAGCCAAAAATGGCAAAGCCTGCAATACAGGTCAGTACAAGGGCCTGCAAGGCTATCCACATCTTGTTGGTTCGTTGTTGTTTCATGACTAAATGGCTAAATAGTTAAAGAGATTTAATTGCTTCGCAAAGATGGGTGGCAACAACTTGCCGGAGAAGTGAGGGATGTATGATCTGATATAATTCCTGTTTCAAGTGCAGGATTTGGCTACAGAAGGCGAAGTCAAGTGGTAAATGGTCCGAAGGACTCCTATCGAGCGAGTAGCGAGTGGGGCTTATTAGTGAACTAGCCGCCGCTAAGGTCTACTAGCCACTAGCCATTTACCCCTCGCCACCCCACCAATTCACGCAAAAGAATCCTCAATTCATACCCATTATTCCCCATTCTATAGAAACCCCTTAACTTGCTCTTTCCAAAAGATGGTAATTTGTTATAATAATGACAGTAGACGCCCACACCCCCCTCAAAAGGTTTAAGCTGCCACAATATACCCGTAAGGACCTATGGATCTTTGCGGCTGTTGTGCCTGTTATTGTACTGGTATACAACAGTTTATTATTCGGCGGCCGCTTTTTTACAGAAAGAAGGGTATTCCTGTGGGGCAGCCTTGCCACCTTCCTCATCCTCGGTAGTTTCTGGTTCGTTTTCACCGCCATCGCCGTCACCCTGCGCAACCGGTTCCCCAAAGACAGTGACCTGGTCAAACGGATGTTCATCTCTATCTTCCTGTTCATCCTCATCAATGCCCTTATTGTCACTATCCTGTTCTGGGGGTACGACTACTTCCACTTCCTGAATTATGAGCTGAACCAGATACGCTACCAGTGGACCCTCCTGTCTGCCGCCATTTTCAATGTGTTTGTAACCATCCTGCATGAGGGGGTGGACAGCTTTGAGAAGTGGAAAAAGACGATGACAGAAACCCAGCAGTTGAAGAAAGTGTACATGCAAAGCCGGTTACTGGGCCTCAAAAGCCAGATGAACCCGCATTTCCTGTTCAACAGCCTCAACTCCCTGTCGAGCCTGATCAGTGAGAATACCACGGAGGCAGAGAAATTCCTGGATGAAATGAGCAAGGTATACCGCTACCTGCTGCGCAGCGATGACAGGCTGGTGACCCTGGGCACTGAAGTACAATTCCTGCATAGCTATTATTACCTGCTGAAAGTACGTTATGGCGATGGCATTAACCTGACCCTGCAGATAAAAGAAGAGCAACTGTCCCTGTTGATGCCGCCACTCACCCTGCAACTGCTGGTGGAAAATACCTTTACCGCCAATACCATGAGCAAAGACAGTCCCCTGAACATTACCATCAGTTCCCTCGGAGAGCAATGGCTGCAAATACAACACAATGTGCAACCCAAGATCAGGATCGGCATACAGGAGTCGGAACCCGTGGGGCTCGACAATATTATTAATAAGTACCGGCTGCTTTGCCGTCAGACAGTGGCCATACGGCAAACAGAGAAACAACGCATCATTCATATTCCATTGATTGACCAGGAAGAAACAAGTGTCACATGATTAAAACATGGATGAAACCCTCGCGGGTAGAATGGATCACCTTTTTCACGCTCATGCCTGTGCTGACGGCGCTGCTGAACCATTTGCTGTTTGGCGACCGTATCTGGCATGACCGGGAAATATGGCTGTATTCATTTACCCTGGTGTATGTGCAGGGTTTTGTTTCCTGGTACCTGCATATTGTGAGCATGCACTGGCTGCGCATCAGACTGCCCGACCTGCAACAGACCCTCCCGCGACTGATCCTCCTGGCCATTACCCATGTATTCCTTACCAGCCTTACCTTTGCCTGCCTGTTCGCGGGATATGACTATTTCCATTTCCTGGGATATGTGCTGGATGTTCACCAGTTTAAAACATCTATCCTGCTGGCTGTAGCCCTTACGCTCATTGCCACTACTTCCTGGGAAGCAGAATATGTGATCATTAAATGGAAAGCCAGCCTGGCAGAAAAAGAAGAGATCCAGCAGATGGCTATTCAATACGAATTTGAGACGCTGAAAAGCCAGGTAAATCCGCATTTCCTGTTCAACTGTTTCAATACCCTTTCCTCCCTCATTTCAGAAGATCCCAAACAGGCAGAAGGCTTCCTGGATGAGTTGAGCAAGGTATATCGCTACCTGCTGCGCAATAACGAAGATGGGCTTTCCACCCTGCAAAACGAGTTGCGGTTCATCCAGTCGTACTACCGGCTGCTGAAAACGAGGCATGGAGATGCGATCCAGATACAACTGGAAGTAGACAAGCGGTATGACAGTTACCTGCTGCCTTCCCTCAGCCTGCAATTGCTGGTGGAAAATGCCGTGAAGCATAATATCGTATCCAGGCAACAGCCGCTGGTGATTGATATTTTCACCATGGCCGGCAATCAACTGGCTGTGAATAATAACTTACAGAGCAAAACGATCAAGGACCCTTCCAATAAAATTGGGCTGGCCAATATCCGCCTGAAATATGAGCTGCTGGAGCAACCCGGTTTCCAGGTATTGTCCGATACCCGGAACTTTACCGTCATATTGCCCCTGATATGGGACAGTGGCTATGAAAAGAAAATAAGCGCCGTTCAAAAACAGATACACCCTCAATAAATCAACATAAAAAATTTTCTATATGAAAATTCTAATCGTAGAAGACGAAGAGCTGGCAGTGAAGAAACTGCAGAAAACACTGGCCGGCGTTGATGCCCAGGCCCAGGTGGTAGGCGTAACCGACAGCATTAAAAGCACGGTAGACTGGCTGCAGGACAACCCCTCGCCCGACCTGATCCTGATGGATATTGAATTAAGCGACGGGCAGAGCTTTGAGATCTTCAGCCGCACCACCGTTAAAAGCGCCGTGGTATTCACCACCTCGTATGATGAGTATGCGCTGAAAGCATTCAAGGTGAACAGTATTGATTATTTGCTGAAGCCTATCCAGAAAGAAGACCTGGAAACAGCACTCAATAAATACAGGCAGATGAAAGACCTCTATGCAGCCGACAACAGCCATACCGACCTGAATGTGGAGAGCCTGGTAAAAGAGCTGCGCCAAAAGCTGCAACCGAAAGAATACCGCAAACGATTCCTGGTGAAACATGCACAGAAGCTGGTTTCCATTGAGGTGGAAGAGATCGCTTATTTCTTTAGTGACGGGCGCCTGAACTTCTTCAAGACGTATGATAACCGCAAGTTTGTAGTAGACTATACCATGGATGAGCTGGAAGATATGCTGGACCCCGACCGCTATTTCCGCATCAGCCGTGCTTTCTACATTGCGGTAGACAGTGTAGACCAGATCCATGATTATTTTGGCAACCGCCTGCTGTTGCATTTAAAACCGGCTGTAGACAAGGAAGCCATCGTAAGCCGTGAAAAAGTAAGCGACTTCAAGAAGTGGATGGGTAAGTAATTTATCCTATCGGCACCAGCAATATTACCGAGGCGCCATTCCTGTCGGCCTGGATATCCAGTTCGGCGCGGATGGCGCTCGTTCGTTTGCCTATTACCTGCAGGGCCTGTGCAGAAAACAGGTCGCCCTCATTGGCATAGCTGCCATCATCCTGTATTTTCAGTGACAGTTTTGACTTGATCAGGTCTATATTGATGAGGATGTGGTTGCCCTTGGATTCCTGTACCATGTTGCGCAGTACTTCCTTAAAAATGAGCAGCATTTCATGGCGCGCTTTCATGTCCAGTTGTAAAGAGCGTACATGCTCGTCTACCAGGATATCTATATTGGCGCCATGACGGTTGATCAGCGCATCCACAAACTCCAGCATCCGCAATAAGGTTTTCTCCATGCTGTCGTTCTGCGGGTCTATGCTCCACAGCATGTCATCCATGGCAATGATCATATTGTGGCTTTTCTCGCTGATCTGCTCAATATATTCCTTGGAGCGGGTAAGGTCTTTATCGGCCTTGATCTTGGCCATCTCACTCAACATGTTGATATTGTTCAGCGTGGTATTGATATCGCTATGCAGGTTGATGGCGATCTGCGTGCGCATGGCCTGCAGTTCCCGGATGCGCCGCATACGCTCCCTGTCTATCCAGTACAAAATGCCGATGGCCAGCAGTGCCAGCGAACCATAGAACCACCCGGTGCGCCAGAAAGGGGGTTCTACCCGTATGCGCAGGGAAGTAATATCTGTACTGGCTACACCGTCGGCATTAATGCTTTTGACCTTGAATACATAATTACCCGGGCTGAGGTGATTATAAATGGCCTGGCGCCGGTCGTCAGCATGTATCCAGTCCTTATCCACGCCTGCCAACTGGTAATAATAATCCATTTTCTCATGGCGTAAGAAATTAAAACTGCCGAACTCAATACTGATGGAACTTTTATCGTGCTGCAGATGGATGGCGAACAGCCTGCTTACCGAATCCGCCGGCAATGACCGGTTGGCAATCCTGATATCGGTGATTACGGCATCAGGCGGTGGCTGATGCCTGACCATTTTCTCCGGATCAATGACCACAAAATTGTGCGCGCTGGTAAACACCAGGCGGCCATCGCTGAGGTGATGCGCATCGTCTATGTCAAAATAATCAGCCGGCATGCCATCCCTGCGGTCATAGTAGGTAAACACCAGCTTTTCCAGGTTCATACGGCATATACCGCTATTCATGCCCAGCCAGATAATGCCATGCTTATCCCTGGCCACACACATCGCATTATTAGATGGCAATCCTTCGTCGGTACTGATGAAGCGCACATGGCCTGTTCTTACGTTCAGCAGGGAAATGCCATAGCCCACTATCAGCAGGGTGCTGTCATTGACCTGCACCATGTCGGCAGGGCTGTCATTCCACAGTCTCTTGCCTTTAGGCCCCCTGGCCCCATAATGCTCAAGGGTTTTATGAGTAACCGGATCTATTTTAAGCAATCCATGTCCTGAGGTACCCACCCAGACATAACCGTCCCTGTCTACAAACATTTTGTGCACCAGGCCGGTACGGACTACCTCAGTAAACCCTTCTTCGATCTTTCTGCCTGGCTGATAGGTCCATTTAATGACCAATCCGCCCTGGGTGCCAAACCACAGATTCCCCTGCTTATCCTGCGCTACCTGCCTGATGGTGCGCCGCTGAAAGATGTCAAAAAAATAAAGCTGTTCTTTACCCTGCACCGGGTCATATACCGACATGGCGCCATCCTGCATGCCCATCCATATCAACCCGGAAGTACGGTGACGTACCAGGCACCAAATAGCAGCAACCTGTTCGTAGCGCCTCATAGCGGGAGGCAACGTTGAAGGTTTGAAGTTTTTATCGTAAGCATAGAGCCCCACTCCCCAGGTACCCACCCATAGCTGGTTGCTGTCTGCCTCCAGTACACATTTTGTGGGTCCGTCCATAACCCCCGTGCCATCGGGACGCAACAGCCGGTAAGCATTGAATTGCTGGGCATCAGGATTGAACAGGTAAACGCCATTGGTGGTACACACCCACAGGTTGCCCGAACGGTCCTCGTACATGTAGTAGGCATGGTCGAATTTCAGGCTCTGCTCATCCTTGTATTCATTCTGCAGTCCCTGCAGGGGCCGTTCACCGCCTGTATATTCCGCAATGAAGGGCATGCCATAGATCCATAAGCGGCCGTTACGCTGCAACTGTATGCCATTGATCTCATGATAACCGCCGCCAAACAGTTCGCCTGACACATTATGCGTTTTCCGTTCACCGGTCTTCGCATTGTAATAATGCAGGCGGGGACCACCATCTTCAAGGCGCCAGGTCGTCGTAAAGAAACGACCATAACGATCGGCATAAGTCCAAAGCACCGTTTTCGCATCCCTGAATGCTTCTATTGTTTTGTCCTTATCGGGATTATGTCCCCGGTAGTTGAGATGCCGGGTGGCCGGATCATACATGGCTACCCCCGAATCGCATCCCATCCAGGTACGCCCGGTCAGCGTGTCATAAAATACGCTATACCGCGTCCAGTTGGGCACTACAGGAAAGAGATCATTATTCAACACAATCTTATTGGAGTCTGGAAGGTATTCATACCCATTATTCCCTGAAAAAAACCTCAGCTTTCCATCCCGGGTCTCCATTATATTGGCGCCATAATATATCGTAGGGCGTTCCCCTACCCATTGCATAGGCACTTCCCGGTAAATAAAATTATCCGTATCAAAAATGCCTATTCTGTTATCGGCTGTTGACACCCAAAGCCTGTTGCGCTTGTCTATATACACCTTACCCACATTGTCGTCGGGCAGGGTATTCGGATTGCTGTGCTGGTGTTTAAAGGTGACGAACTTATTGCCATCATAGCGCTGCAGGCCATTGGGTGTAGCCAGCCAGATATACCCCTTATGATCCTGCACCAGGTTATTGATGAGGTTGGCCGAAAGGCCGTTGAATGTGCTGAAACGGGTAAAAATATATTGCCGTGCATCGGGTTTCACAGCAGAAGGAGCAACCAGGAATAAAGGGGTTTTCCCCTGTTTGGCAATTGTTTGACGGGCAGGGGACATCTGGCTCCACAATAGAAGTACAGGAAGAAAGTAAACGTATTTAGACAACGATTAAGGGTTAAAAACTTGTCAAATATAGCCATGATTCGCCATACGAGTGACATTGACGCGCAAATTTAATGACAACTCATACAGCGGTCTTTACATTTCATGCATGCCGGTATTTTCCTGCCCGGCATTCTGCAGCAGTTTTGTGAAAATATTTCAATCGCATTAAATAATTATCAATGAAAAAAGTGTTTTTGAGCTGCCTGGCAGTGGCAGCATTGGCGACCGCCTGCAAAAAAGACAAAGAGGACGACGGTATTTTAAGAGGAGCAGTAGTACAGCTTCACGACGGCAAGGCTTTTACCTGGACAAAGGTAAATACAGATGGTACCCCAAAACAACTGGCCATCACGGTCACGGATGCAGCCCTGAAGAGCGTGCCCATTGATTCCGATCATGGTAATCATCAAAATCACCTGGTACTGTCCCTGCATCCTAAACATAATACCCCCTTCAACCATGTGCTGCTCGACTGGAATCCCAGCGGTCATGAAGGCCCTATGTATATGTTGCCGCACTTCGATTTCCATTATTACTTTACGTCACCTGCAGAAGTGGACGCTATTGTAGAGGGACCTGCCATGAACAACCATCCGGATCCCGCTTATCTTCCTGCCGGTCATATAGCGCCTGCACCAGGCGTTCCGAAAATGGGCAAGCACTGGCTCGATCCCACTTCCGGGGAATTGAGCGGCGGACAGATCTTTACACAAACATTTATTTATGGCAGCTATGATGGCAAGGTAATTTTTATGGAACCCATGATCACCAAAGCATTTATTGATACCACCAAAAACTTCAGCCGCCCTATACCACAACCGGCGAAGTTCCGTGAAACAGGTTATTATCCTACCAAAATGAGCATTAAGCGTCATGACGGGGTAACTGATATTATCCTGGAAGATTTTGTCAGGCGTCAGGCTTCCTAAAGGAAGTATTTTTTACAGCGTACAACGGGGCCTTTTCCAGGGTCCCGTTTTTTTATTCCGACATATCAGGCCCCTATTGTCGCAATTCATACCAATACCCATTTAAATAATTGTTACAACACCGGATATTTGGACCAATAGAAATATTCGTATATACTATGGAACGCTACAATATTTTCAATCAGGTGCACAAGGGGTTAAGGGCTTTTTTATACGATACAGCGATGCAGGTACAGCAAACTGATTTTGCACCGGCGGCCGAAGCCATACAAACACTGGAAAGAATTGATAAGGCTTTGTATTATTTCAGCCGGCATGCACAATACGTAGAACGTTTTTTATTCCCTTTTATTAAAGAGTATAATGCTGCTTTAACAAGCATTTTTAAACAGCAGTACCAGTCTCATGCCGTACAGATACAACAGTTGCAGGGATTGATGCAGGTTTATTACCGGGCTTCCGGCAGGGAAGAAAAAACAGCGGCAGGCAAACTCATCCAGCAGGCATTTACCGCCTTCGTGATCACTCATCTTGACCATATGATGCGGGAAGACAAGCTGATCAATGATATCCTGTGGCGTCACTACAGCGATACCGCATTACTGGGGTTGGAGAAAGAGATTGTGGCCCAGTTGCCATCTAAAGACCTGGCAGCCCTCAGCAAATGGATCATACGCGGCATGAATAATACGGAGATCATTGAATGGTTACGGGCCATTGAAAAAACAACCATTACCCCTATTTTCCGTGCCTTTTTTGCCAGCGCTGAAAAGGAACTGCCGGATAACCGCTGGCAGAAGATACAGGAAGCGCTGGTGGAAGGAACGCTGGTAAGGTAGTTACTGGCTCTTCCTGCATTCGCTTCTGGATACTGGATTCTGAATACTGGCATCGTATCTTCGCGCCATGTTAGCCTTACAACAAGTACACCACATTGCGATTATCTGTTCGGATTATGAACGGTCCAAAAAGTTTTATACAGCCATATTGGGCTTTACGGTACAGCAGGAAGTATACCGGGCAGCCCGGCAATCGTATAAGCTGGACCTGAACCTGAACGGCCATTACCTGATAGAATTGTTCTCCTTCCCCGATCCCCCACCCCGTCCCAGCCGTCCTGAATCATGCGGATTACGGCACCTTGCCTTTGCGGTGAAAGACCTGGATGCTTCAGTAGCCTGGCTTACTGCAAAAGAAGTAACTGTTGAACCCATCCGGACGGATGAGCATACCGGCAGACGTTATACTTTTTTTGCCGATCCCGACGGATTACCACTGGAATTGTACGAGGAGCCTGCATTGTGAAGGCGCTGACTTTTCTTTTACAGCACACAATAATTTAAATACGGTAGTATCGCTTGCAAAAGCGCAGGGGGGCCACTATATTGTCTTCAACTAAATCCGTACCCTATTATGTTACTTACTTTAACCCTCCAGGTATTTGTTATTGTATTCGTTATTGCTTTATTGTGGCATATTTTTGAAAAGGCAGGCCAGCCCGGCTGGGCCTCCATTGTGCCCGGTTACAATATCTATATCTTACTCAAGATCACCGGTGTGATCAAAAAATAAGCCCGCCCTGTTTACCAGGCGGGCTCTTCGTTTTCCAGACCACTATACTTATGGAAGGGTGATTTCAATGGTTTTATTCAGTTGTACATTGGTAAGGAGTGCTTTATTATCGCAGTCTCCGGCACCAAAATCAATATAGAAAGCCGCATTATTGATCTTTATCTTCAGTACCCCCTGTACGATCCAATGGCAGGCCACTGGTTTCACAAGTGGCGTTTCTGTATTCTTCACCACGGTGATGCCATTGGCATAGGTTGTTTCAGACCTTCCTTCAATGGTATACACATCATCCCTTACGGTTCTTGTATCCATGCCCTGCACCTGGGTAACTGTTTTGATACCGGCATAGGTGAATCCCCTGCCATTGGGCCAGGATATTTTGCCATTCTGCACCTGTACTGAATATTTAACAGCACCGTCTGCGCTCAGGTTGGTAATGGTCTTAACACCTTCAATGTGTTTCCTGTTTACAAAATAATCCCGGAAGGTAATGGTAAGTACAGCGCCGGGGCGACGTAAAGGCGCTGTATAATGAAGTATGATAGCGCCCTTCCTTAATTTTCCGTCACGGCATATACAGCCGCTGCCGTAATCAATGGTAATTGTTTTAGGAAATGTGGTGTCGTTGGGGCTTACTGTAATCGTAACGCAAGGTCCTATCTTGAAATACAGATCGGCAAATAATTCAAGCCGTGCGCCGAGGTTCACACTACCTGTATTATTAGCAGATTGCAGCGCTACTTCCAGGTCGGCGCCCGCAGCCATGCCTATTTCAGCGGCATCATCATATTCCGCTTCTGCTTCTGCATTTTCCTGGCTGATGACAGCCGCTTCTTCTTCATTGACGGCAGCAGCCTGTTCACTATTATCCTTTTTACAGGAGGTGATGGAGAAAAGGGCAATACAAAGCCCTGCACCGATCAGTGCCTTGAATAATGATTTCATGAGGAAACTTTTATGAGTTAATTAATTGTGCTGATGTAGTGATTAGAAGGTGATCAGGTACATAGGTTTAACGGAACGTTAAAAAAAACCGGGATGCAACCAGCACCCTGCTAAAAGCGATACAAAGGAAATAGAACCCCAGGGTCATCGCACAATATATATACAGGCACGTTTATAACGGGAATTAACACATCGTAGAATTGCGGTGCACCCGTTACAGCATCTACGCGTTTTGATGAATATCAAACTATAAAACACATGCATGATGTTACAACGTTGATGAATAACTACTATAGTAATCTATATAAAAGACTCAACTGCTTGGTATAACACATAGGTCAAACCGGTATAATCATTTTTTAATATGCGGAAGACAATCTGTAAGGTGCTAAAACGTTTTATATATAAGTAATGTGACCTGACCCCCACATTACAGGAAACCCCCTAAATACCCAATCCCATGGAAAGACCTCTACATCAGTGGAGACTAACTGTATTGCTTTTATCCTTGTTTTGCTGTTTATACAGCTTTAAAGTAAGTGGCCAATTAAGCTACACTTTCTCCACCCACAGCGGTACGTTTACCGCTCTTACCAATCCAACAACCATCCTTAGCGGATCATCAGATGACGGCGTAACGAATGTTGCCGACATTGGTTTTTCGTTCTCGTATGGTTGCAATACCTACACACAATTCAAAGCAAGCACCAATGGATGGTTAAGCTTAGGCGACAACAGCATAACCGCTCTTCCCACCAATGCAATGAACACTACCGGCAGCGGGCCGGTCATTGCACCCCTGTGGGATGACTTGCGGACAGCCTCCAACGGCATTACTTATTCTGTGACGGGAACAGCACCCAACCGGGTGCTCACTGTTGAATGGATCTCCATGCGCTGGGACTATCAGGCATCGGGCTGGGTAATATCATTCCAGGCAAAACTGTATGAGACCACCAATGTAATTGAGTTTCATTATACACAAAATGGCACTGCCGTAAACAATGGATCAGCCTCTATTGGTATCAGCGGCGGCTCTTCCGCCACCGACTTCTATTCTGTGAGCGGTTACAGCGCCAGCGCCACCGCAGCTTACGGCACAGCCAACAACAACCTGAATCAAAAGCCTGCCAATGGCACCATTTACCGGTGGACACCCAATGGCATGACTTACACTTCATCTACCACCACCCAGGCTGCCACGGATCCCATATCGAAATGCAATAACCTGCAACAACCCATTATCGGTATACAGATAGTAACCAGTTCATGTTCCCCCCCTTTGAATGTGACATCTTTCAACATCAGGATGAATGGCACCACTACCAACGGTAATGTTTACAACATCCGCATTTATTACACCGGTAATGCTTCGGTTTTTGCACCAATCAATGAGTTTGCCTTCGCCACACCGGCTTCCGGCACCATTACTGTTTCCGGTTCACAGGCGCTGGTTACCGGCACCAATTATTTTTGGGTAGCTTATGATATTAACCCCGGCACACCTACAGGCAATGATTTTGATGCCCAATGTACGCAGATAACGGTGGGAGGCGTTGCCCGGACACCCACCACCACGTCTCCATCGGGTTTACGCGAGATGGCCGATTGCTCCATTGCCCCCGGCGGCATTACCAATGCCAGCTTTTGGGTAAAAGCCAATGCCGGCACTTCCACTACAACCAATAATAACACGTTGAGCACCTGGTCCGATCAGTCAGGCAATGGCCGTGATGCCGCCAATGGCGATAATGACAACCGTCCCAGGTATTACGACAACAGCACCAATAACCTCAACTTTAATCCCGTGGTCGATTTTGATGAAGCCGGTCAGGAGGATGATGATGCGGATTTTATGGACATTGATGACAACGGCGTCCTCTCTGCCGGCAACAATCCCTACGAGGCATATGCGGTGATCGTACCAGGCGTCAATAACCTCACCACGCCCGGGAAATTCCTGTTTGCAGGAGAGGCCGGCACCAATAATTTTAATGCCTTTGACGTAAGGAGCAACTATTCTGTTAATGACAGTTGGGGTATCAATGATCTGGTTGTTCAAAATATATGGGCCGTTGATAGGCCCTGCATGCTAACGTTTGATTATAATTATAACAGACGTGAAACTTTCCGGTCCGGAGGTTCCATTGGTACACGTACAAGTGTGGTACGCACTTCGTCCAACGCCAACAACGCGTTGGGATACCAGCGAACCGCCGACCGGGAGTACTATGATGGAAGCATTGCCGAGATCATTACCTATGCCAATACTTCCCATGGCACTACTACCCGCGAGAAAGTAGAATCTTACCTGGGTATTAAGTATGGCGTTACCCTCGAACACAACTACCTTGCCTCCAATGGCGTCACTGTATGGAACCGGTCGACCAATGCCGCTTATAATCACAATATCATCGGCATTGCCCGGGATGATATCAGCGCTTTATCGCAAAAGCAGTCCAAGAGTACTTCTACTTCCCAGGACATCCTCACCATTTATATTGGCAGCAGTAAGCAAACCAATCAGCAAGCCAACAATGGTACTTTCACCGCCGGCGACCGCTCCTTCTTTATGGTAGGCAGCAATAATGGTTCGCCGCTGGACAGTTATCCCGTATCCACTGCAGAAAAGCCGGCCGGTATTTGCTGCCGCATCCTGCGGGAATGGCTGGTGCAAAAGACCAATTTTACCAATACCAGTGTGAAGCTGGAATTTAATTTCAATTCGATCACCACCGGGTACCTTCCCCTGAATGCAGGCGACCTGCGGCTGCTGGTAGATGCAGATGGCGATTTCAGCAATGCAACGATACTTAATACACCTACTATCACCATTAATGCCGGGTCGGGCATTGCCACCATTACTGTATCTGCTGCCCAGTTCACCAGCAGGCCTTATTTTACATTGGCCTCTGTATCCACGAATACTGCTTTACCCCTGCAACTGAAAGCATTTTCCGGATTGTGCCGGGACCAGTCGGTACAATTGAAATGGACTACTGCCACGCCCAGCCAACCCGATTTTGTGGTAGAGCGGAGCCATGACAGGATGAATTTTTCACCGGCAGGTACGGTTAAAAGCAACGCATCCGGCAACTATACCTGGGTTGACCAGTCACCTTTGCCTGGCACTATGTATTACCGGTTAAAGACCACTAATGAGAACGGTACACCTGTTTATTCTACCATCATCACCGTGAACAGTTGTACCATTTCCGCCATCCGGTTATCCACCGATCCTTTTACCAATGAATCCACGCTGATGCTGCAATTACCCAGGAACAGTATGGCAGAATTCAGCCTGCTTGATCTGCAGGGACGGCGTTTGGAAGCGCCCGGGTTCACCGGCAGGCGCAACCTGGAAAAAGGCGTTCACTATTTACAGGTGCATATTCCTGCTGCTGCAACAGGCCTGTATGTACTGTATGTGACGGTTAATGACGAGCGGCATGTATACCGGATATTAAAGAAATAGTTTTTAAACTTCTTCAATTAATAACCGTCCGGGAAAACCCGGGCGGTTATTTTTTATGCAATGTGCAGTACATTCGCAACTAACTTTGAATGATCTATGATAGTTGACCTTCGCTCTGATACTGTAACCCGTCCTACGCCCGCTATGCTGGAGGCCATGATGAGCGCCCCCGTAGGCGATGATGTTTTTGGAGAAGATCCTACTGTTAATAAGCTGGAAGCGATGGCAGCCAGCCTGTTTGGCATGGAAGCCGCGCTGTATTGTCCTACCGGCACGATGTCGAACCAGGTAGCCATTAAAGTACATACACAACCCGGCGATGAAGTGATCTGTGATCAAACAGCCCATGTGTACCAATATGAAGGTGGCGGCATTGCCTTCAATGCAGGCGCCCAGGTAAGGTTGCTGGACGGCGCATACGGCAGGATCACGGCCGAACAGGTATTGCAGGCCATCAATCCCGATGACGTGCACAAGGCCCGCACTTCCCTGGTATGCCTGGAGAATACCGCCAACCGCGGTGGCGGCAGTTGCTACGACCTGACGGCTGTTGAAGCCATCAGGCAGGTATGTGATGAGCATGGCTTGCAACTGCACCTTGATGGCGCCCGTTTATTCAATGCCCTGGTAGCACGCGGGGAATCGCCCCGGCAGCATGGCGCTTTATTCCATAGCATTTCGGTTTGCCTCAATAAAGGATTGGGCTGCCCGGCAGGCAGTATCCTTATCAGCAGAGCCGCTTTTATTAAGAAAGCCAGGCGCATCCGTAAGGTATTTGGCGGTGGCATGCGGCAGGCAGGTTACCTGGCTGCCGCCGGCATTTATGCGCTGGAAAACCAGGTAGACCGGCTGGCAACTGATCACCAGCATGCCCGCCTCCTGGCAGCCGCACTGGCCAAAGCGCCTTTTACAGCCCGCATCTTACCGGTGGAAACGAATATTGTGATCTTCGAGATCAAAGAAGGCTGGCAGGCCGCACAACTGGCGGCGCGGTTGAAGGAAAATAATATCCTGGCGATTGCTATTTCACCAACCCAGTTACGCATGGTATTGCACCTGGATGTTACTGCAGCGATGGTGGAGTATACAGTGGAGGTGATTGAGAAGATTGCCGGTTCGTGAGGACACGAACCAGGGCATAAAAAAGGGCGGTCCGGAGACCACCCAATGCTACTAAACATAATGAGCTTATTATAACAATTACACCTGTAAAAAACTAGAATAAGAGCACTCGGTTGAGGGCCAGGCGAGCCTTACAACAGTCGAAAAGAATAAGGCGCACTATGAAGGAAGTACTATTTTTTCTTCTAAACAACAGCCGGACCGGGTATTTTAGCATTCTACAGGTTAGCACTTATCCGCTTATAAAGGGGAATATTCAAAACGCTTTGTTTATTTTTGAAATCAATCTAATGTGATATGTTACCAACCATCAAACCACATCGTACCAAGGCCTGGCGCAAGTTAGAAGATCATTATAAGAAAATAAGCCGTACCCATCTGCGGGAATTATTCGCGGAAGATCCTGAGCGTTTCCGGAAGTTCTCCCTGCAGGTAGAGGATATTTTGTTTGACTACTCCAAGAACAGGATCACCGAAAAAACGATACAGTTGTTGCTGGACCTGGCCGAAGAATGTGAACTGGACAAAGCGATTGCCGCCATGTTCTCCGGCGATACCATCAATGCTACAGAAGGACGGGCAGTATTACATACCGCACTGCGTAACTTCTCCGGTCAGCCGGTATATACAGAAGGCAAGGATGTAATGCCCGATGTGCAACGCGTATGGCAACAAATGCGGGGATTCTGCAACCGTGTACACAGCGGCGAGTGGACCGGCTATACAGGTAAGCGGATCCGTTATATTGTGAATATCGGTATCGGCGGCAGCGACCTGGGACCCTATATGGTAACAGAAGCACTGAAACCCTACTGGCTGGAAGGCATGCAGGTATATTTTGTATCCAATGTGGATGCCACCCATATTGCAGAAACCCTGAAGAAGGTAAATGCAGAAGAAACGATTTTCCTCATCGCCTCCAAAACGTTTACCACCCAGGAAACGATGACGAATGCCCATACGGCCCGTCAGTGGTTCCTGCAGGCAGCCGGTGATGAGGCCCATATCGCCAAACATTTTGCGGCCCTTTCCACCAATGAGAAAGAGGTGATCAAATTTGGCATTGACAAAGCCAATATGTTTGGTTTCTGGGATTGGGTGGGCGGCCGTTATTCTTTGTGGAGCTCCATCGGCCTGTCTATCGCCCTTACCATCGGCTATGATAATTTTGAACAGTTGCTGAAAGGCGGCCATTCCATAGACAACCATCTCCGGTCTGTCCCTTTTAATAAAAACATTCCGGTGATCATGGCCCTGGTGGGCTTATGGTACACTGATTTTTATGGATCACAAACAGAAGCCATCCTCCCCTACGATCAGTACCTGCACCGCTTTGCCGCTTATTTCCAGCAAGGCAATATGGAAAGCAATGGTAAGAGCGTAGACCGCAAAGGGAAGCCGGTGGATTATGCTACCGGTCCCGTAATCTGGGGCGAGCCCGGCACCAACGGGCAGCATGCCTTTTACCAGTTGATCCACCAGGGTACTGTCCTGATCCCCTGCGACTTTATTGCACCGGCCATCAGCCATAATCCTATCGGGGATCACCATGCCAAGCTGCTGTCTAATTTCTTTGCCCAGACAGAGGCCCTGATGAATGGAAAAAGCCGTAAGGAAGTGGAACTGGAGCTGGAAAAAGCCGGCAAGAGCGAAAAGGAAATAGACGCGCTGACGCCTTTCAAAATATTCACCGGCAACCGCCCCACCAATTCCATACTGGTGAAGAAGATCACCCCTTATACACTGGGTCAGTTGATTGCTTTGTATGAGCATAAGATCTTTGTGCAGGGCGTCATCTGGAATATCTTCAGCTTTGACCAGTGGGGTGTGGAACTGGGTAAACAACTGGCTAATAATATCCTGCCGGAACTGGAACACGATAAGCTCGTAAAGGGGCATGACGCTTCTACCAACGGCCTTATTAATGCCTGGAAAAAAATGCGGCAATAGTTGTGTAAACCCGGCATTTTGTGCATCCAGCCTAAAAGCCTTTGTATGAAACATGGTATCCTTTTAGTCCTGCTGCTGCCGCTGGCAGCCCTCGCGGTGGCCCAACAGCCTCTTTCATCTGATCTACAGAAAAAGTGGAAGAACCCGCGGTGGTTGTATGTATCACCGTCCGTTAAAGGCCTTGTGCTGCCTTCGCAGGACACCAGTAAGGTGGAACAGTACCGGAAATTACTGGAAGCACAAAGGTTGCACAGCGGCGGACTGGTGACCGCTACGTATTCACACAATACCTCCAGGGGGAAAGTGTATACCCTTACACCGGATAATATGCCCTGCCTGGCGCCTGATAAAAAGGCCGTGGCCGCCATGCCCAATGCCAGCAGGCTGTTTGTCCCGGACAACCGGCAGCAAGCACAGCCAAGGCAACCGATCATCCCTCAGGGAGAAGAAAAGGATAAAAAGTAATTTGCTGTGCCGCAGAGTCCCCTTCGGGAGACGCTGCGGGAAATAAAGGAAATAAAAAAAGCTCCCGGGAGGGAGCTTTTACTATTGTAGGTTGTACATGTTTACCATTTGTCTACTTCATCACCGGCGTCGGCTACTGTTCCGTTGGTGGAAGGAGTAACTGTTGTGGCTACAACGGCGATCACTTCTTCTACCCCCTCTACGCTCTCCGTGTCTACAGCAACATCTTCACCTTCAGCCACCTGGTCGTGGTTATAGGCGTCGAAATCGAAGTTGGGCATCAGGTCAGTTTTCACATAATCCACCGCTTCAGTCAATGCTTTCAGGAACTTGTTGAAGTCTTCCTTGTACAGGAAGATCTTGTGCCTGTCATAACCATTCTCATTGAATTTCTTACGACTCTCTGTAATGGTGATGTAGTAATCGTTACCGCGGGTAGCTCTCACATCGAAGAAGTAAGTTCTTCTTTTCCCGGCCCTGATGCGTTTGCTGTAAACGCTTTCCATTCGTTTGTCATTGTTTTCGTACGCCACAGTCATTTAAATTTTGCAGTTTAATAATTGGCAATTCTACAAAAAAGCAGGCACAAATATAATATTGTTTTGGAACCGACAAAATTTCCGGGCACTTAATTAGTGAATGATTCAAAATAAATTGCGTTAGCCATTTTCGTCAGTCTGCCCTTCCCGCTCCTGTTGTTGTTGCTCATACAAATAAGTGTAATAACCGTTACGTGACAGTAATTCATTATGTGTACCCATCTCCCTGATGGTACCCTCTTCCAATACCACGATCATATCGAAGTCAAATAGAGTAAAAATACGATGCGTAATGATGATAGCGGTCTTATCCTTAAGATACAGGCTGAGGTTACCGAGTATTTCTTTTTCGGTTTTGGCGTCCACGGCGCTGAGGCAATCATCAAACACGACGATCTGCGGATCTTTGATCAGCGCGCGGGCTATAGAGATCCGTTGCTTCTGTCCGCCGCTGAGGGTAACACCCCGCTCCCCGATCATCGTGGTATACCCGCCGTGAAAGCCCTGTATCTCTTTCTCCACGCTGGCATAACGGGCAGCCTGCTGTATCCTTGCCTCCGGCGTTTCTCCCAGCCCGAAACTAATATTGTGGGCAATCGTATCGCTGAAGAGAAATACGTCCTGCGGTACATAGCTGATCTGCTTACGGAGGTGTTGCAGGTCCATCTCACCTACTGGTACGCCATCAATGGTGATGGAGCCGCGGGTAGGATCATACATGCGCAGTAACAGTTGGGCGATGGTGGTCTTGCCCGATCCTGTATGCCCGATGATCGCTACCTTTTGTCCCTTACCGATAGAGAGGTGGAAATGCTTCAGGGCCTGTATTCCCGTATTGGGATACACGAAATCCACCTGGTCAAATACAATATGCCCTTCCATGGGAGGCATCACCGGTTGGGGAGGATTGTTGATCACAGGCTGCGTATCCAGGAACTCATTGAGCCTTTTCTGGGAAGCGGCTGCCCGCTGGATCATGCTGGCCGTCCAGCCAATAGCGCTTACCGGGAAGGTGAGCATGTTGATATACATTACAAATTCAGCGATCGTGCTGATGGTTACATCATGGCTGCCATAGACAGCATAAATGCCGCCGATCATGATGGTGAACAGGGTACTGAGGCCGATAATGAGCGTCATGGACGGAAAGTAGATCGCCTCCATTTTGGCCAGCCCGATGGCATTGCGTTTATAATCTTCGCTGTTCTTATTAAAGAAACCAAACATAGCATCTTCCTGCACGAAGGACTTGATGACGCGGATGCCGGAATAGGATTGCTGTGCATTGGTGGTGAGATCGGACAGCAGTGATTGTATGTGCTCACTACGCTTATGAATAACATTATTGACCGCGTAGATGGTAATGGCCAGTATAGGCAGCGGCGCCAGCACATACAAGGTTAGGAGCTCATCTTTTTTGACCATGTAGTACAGCGCCAGCCCGATGAGGGTAACCAGGTTGATCAGGTACATAATGGCCGGCCCGGTGAACATACGCACCCTGCTCACATCTTCGGATATGCGGCTCATGAGGTCGCCGGTATTGTGCGTTTTATAAAAGTTGATATCCAGCTTCAGGTAATGCTGGAACACTTCATTCTTCTGATCGAATTCTATGTGGCGGCTCATCACGATGATGGTTTGCCGCATGAGGAACATGAAGATCCCGCGGATGAGGGCCAGCACCAGGATGGTAATACCGCACAGCGCTACGACGGAGATGCCTTTGTATTGTTCGGCAAAACGAATGAACCAGTTGACGAGCCAGTCATACTCCGGGTGGAATTTTTCTTTCGCAGCTATGCCGAATGAACGTTGCACTACTTCAAACACATAGCCGGTAACCTGGGGTGCGAGAATAGCAAAGTAGTTAGACACCACAATGAAGAGGATACCCAATACCAGTCTCCAGCGATACTTCCAGAAATATTTGTTAATAGCCTTTAGATGCTTCAAGATTCATGATTTACTACTGTAGAAACTTACGTCCCTAATAGGGAGGATTGCAAAGATAGGGAGATAGCGGCGAGTGGTAATTGGCGAGTGGCAAGTGGTCAGCGCTCAATGGCAAGCGGCGGGTTGTATTCCCCACTAGCCACTTGCTACTTACCACTGGCTTGCTCCCACCAGTGATTTACATACTCCTCCCCTGTTACGGTGATGGGTTCGCCGGGTTGGGGCGCCAACAACCGGATATGTTTTTCCGCGGCTGTTTTGAGCAGCGTTTGAATGGGTTCTTTCCAGGCATGAAGGGCCAGGTTAAACGTACCCCAATGAATGGGCATGAGCAGCTTTCCCCCTAATGCGAGGTGTGCTTCCGCAGCATGAACAGGCCCCATGTGGATATCGGGCCAATAGGAATTGGAAGCCCCTATTTCCAGCATGGTCAGATCGAAGGGTCCGTAAGCCTGCCCGATATCGGCAAAGCCGCTGTACCAGCCCGAATCGGCGCCATAATAGATGTTGTGGCGGCTGCTCCGGATAGCGAAGGAAGACCAGAGGGTGCGGAACCTGTTGTGCAGTCCCCTGCCCGAGAAATGACGGGCAGGCAGCGCAGTAAGGGTACAATCACGCCCGATGGTAACCTGCCCGGTCCAGTCCATTTCCGTGATGCGCTTCCTGTCTATTCCATATTGCTCCAGGTAGCGTCCCACCTTTAAGGAACAGTAAAAAGGTACTTTACCGCTTGCCAGCCAACGGATGGTGGCCGCATCCAGGTGGTCATAGTGATCGTGGGAAACAATGATGGCATCCAGTGGCGGCAGGTCTTTTAAGGCAATGGGAGGCGCAAAGAAGCGCCTGGGCCCCAGGAAAGCCGCAAAGGAAGCGCGGGAACTCCATACAGGATCGGTGAGAATGCGCAGGCCGTCTGTTTCTATGAGCAGCGAGGAATGACCGATCCAGGTAATCCGTAAACCAGTGGCCGGTGGTGTGTCGTAGATACGGAGATCCGTGGTAAAGGGTCCCGGCAGGTGTTTGGGAAACGATTCATTTTTATTGAACAGGTAGGCCATCAGCACTTTGGCCATGCTGCCCGACATCACGCCGGTAGGTACAGGGTTCAGGAATTTGTCCCCCTGTTTACGGGCTGGTTGTAATAGACTCATGTTACAAAGAAATGCTTTTTGGAAAACTTCTCCGGAAATGGGAAAGGTTTTTGGGCGGCCTATCTCCTAATTTATTCATTTACAACTGCCTGCATTTTGGTACGGCCCTTGTTTTACCTGGCATGTTCACGAGAGCAATTAAAACATAAACCTGGACAGTTTAAAGACGGACATTATGATCACTAAGTTTTTCACACAACCGGACACATTGGAATCAACCAGCGAATTCAAACAACAGATCCTGGCATTGGGCTCGGCCTTGTTCTTTACGGAAAATGAATCATTGCTGAAATTACCTGTACACGTTATTAATAATGTGCAGATGGATGATGACAACCAGATCTGGTTCATCATTCAGCGGCCTACCCAGGCCCTCACCGAGTTTGATGCGACCTTACCCGCCAAGTTGGAGTTCTTTAAGAAAGGGATGCCTTATCATATCAAGGTAACTGGCACCGCCTTTATCGTTGATAGTACCACCAAAGTAGAAGCATTGGCTGGTAGCAATAGCAAGGAATTGGTAGCCATATGCGTTAAGATCCGTACGATCGACTATTTTGAAACAGTTACCAAACCAGCACAGAACCGGAACTGGTTACAGCAAAGCAAGCAACAACTGAGCAGTTTGTTTTCATAATTAATAAGGTTTGCAATGTAAGTTTATCGCCGGCCCTCGTGCCGGCGATTTTTATTGTATAGCAGGCATGTGCGGGTTGAAAAGCGCCACCGGGTAACCCTTTTGAGGTATTGGCGGGAGCCTGATCGCCGGGTAGTTTTGGGGTTTCTCTACCACCACTAAAACATACCATTTTATGAAGCAAACAGGCTCCCTGCTAACCGTTTTGTGCATCATCGCGATGACAATGACCCATTGTAAAAAGGGCGATACCGGCCCGGCAGGCCCTCCGGGCACCGCCAATGTTACTTATTCCGAGTGGTTTACACCCAATCCCTATATCAAGGATACCGTATTTGGGGTATGGGGATTCAAGTACAATAAGAGCGCCCCGGCCATTACACAGCAGGTACTTGACAGCGGCACGGTGCTTACGTTTGGTAAACTGCTGGGCTATTCCATTTCTATCTGGCCTGCGAATGTGGTGCAACAGTTGCCCATCCAGCTCACGTATAATGTAGGCAACGTGACTACTGATACCTGGAGCGCCAGGCTTACACCCGGCAACCTGCAGATCCGTTTTGTGAATGACAGGAATACTTACACATCCATTGCCACCCTACACCAGTTCCGGTATATCATTATTCCGGGTGGAACGAAGGGTGCACGGGTAGCGCAGCGTACTTATGAGGAGATCTGCCGGGAATATCATATACCGGAGTAACATTTCAACGATTGTTACAATCATTCAGCCCTGCTACTTCATCATTTCGGCAGGCATACAGGCGTTGGCGATAAAATCATCCCCAACTTTAGGCCTTAAAAGCCTAAAAGAACAAGCCATGAAAATGAGCACCTGCTTCATCAGAACAATGACCGTACTATTTCTTGTCCTTGCTTTTTGTCTTCATTTTACCGCTTGCAAAAAGGGGACAGGACAGGAGACCAGCCAGCCAACTGAACCTATTACCACTGAAAAGGGAGTGACTACTGGCGCCCCCGCTACCCAAATGATCGGCGCAGCGGGCGGAGTACTTTCCAGCCCTGATGGCAAGGTGAAGATGACGATTCCCCCCGGCGCTGTGACCGTAAATACAGCGTTCAGCATACAACCCATTACCAATACCTTGTATGAGGACGATGCTTCACGCGTAGCCTGGCGTTTGCTGCCCGAAGGAACGGTATTCGCTAAACCCATCGAAGTAGTATTCAAATACGATGATGCAGATCTGGCAACAACAGTGGAGGATTTTATGACCGTATCCTGGCAGGATGCCAACGGTCATTGGAAAGTGGAGCCTGCCTGGTTAAACAAGCAGGCAAAAACACTCACGATAGAAACTACGCATTTCAGCGACTGGACAGTAACAGGAGGGTTTGAATTGAAGATGGAGAAGGAGATACTGAAGCCAACCGAAAAATCAAAGATGTGGGTAGTGAGTGTTGATGAGGACGACCTGTTAGCTCCTTTAAGCATTACCGCCGAAATGGATGGCAGCCTTACAGCCCTGGGCAACTGGAAAATTATCCAGGGTCAGGGTTCACTCGACGCTATTAAAGGCGGCCGGAAGGGCTTTGCCTATTCTGCCCTTTATACAGCCCCTGCTGCGGTAAACGGCCGTATGACCGTAGTAGTTACCATGGAGGTGGAAGGATTTAATAAGATTAAAGATCCTTCTGCACCCGGGGGCGTAAGACAAACCGGCAAAATGATCCTGTTTGGACGACTAATAGTAAGCGAGAATTTTATGACCGGCACCCTGGGAGGCATCCCTTTTGGTTTTTTCGGTGACGAGGTTATTGCCACCGGGCTTAGCAACGCCATGCTGATCAGGGGAAATGACGGCAGTGGCGAAGTAGCTATTACCGTTAGTGCCAGTGGTGCAGGCAACTATCCCTGCGGACAGATCATCCTGCCCGGAAAGGCCGGGATCAATATCGGGGATGCCGGCGGAGCATGGCTGGGTTATGCACACAGTTATTTTGCATGTGGAACAGGAGATCTAAAATACTCCCCTGCTTCTGTACAGATCATCAAATGGCCGGCAGTTGGCCAGTCGGCCGAAGGACGTTTTTCAGGCCCCGTGTATACCACCGATGGCACCTGTAGTCCCCAGCCAAAAGAGCTGGAAGTACAGTTCAATGTTGTAAGAAGCAGCTAAATACGCCTGTCAGGCAACCGGTTGATGCCCTGCGATGCTTAATAAGGCCTTGCGAAAGTCTAAGGCAGAAGCGTCCTTCGCAACAAACCCATCTGCTCCAAAACAGGCATAAGCGCCCTCACCGATCCGCTCCATGGAATGGAAAAGGATCCTGATAGCCGGCCAGTTCTTCTTCAGGTTCCTGGCGGTTTCGAAACCGTCCATAACCGGCATGTTGAGATCGAGCAGGCATATATCGGGGATATCGCTCTGGGCCAGTTTGTCGAGGAATTCCTGGCCGTTCTCTGCTTCCATGACCACTTTATAACCAAGGATGGACAGGCGCAGGCGGGCGCTTTCACGCATGAAAGTGCTGTCATCTACAATTGCAACCGTTAAAAGGGGGTTCTCCATGTAATTAGCTGATATTAGGTTTTTAAATCAGTACCGGGGCACGCCTTAAGAAAACAAGCTAATAGAATGCCTGACAAAAGAGATTCCCGGAAGATTGTGGGTATTAATGGAATTCAGCTAATGACTGGTAAGGCTTTTTACTTAGTCTTCGCCATAACAGGTGCTCCAACAATAAAAAAAGGCTGCCTCCATTAGTATTGAGGCAGCCTCCTTATCTCATGCTGGTGCATTTTAGTTCATGATCATACCATGTGGGTCAATGACGAATTTTTTGGCGGCGCCCTTATCAAAGTCCCGGTACCCGCGTGGAGCGTCTTTCAGCGAGATGACTTCTACATTTACCGCTTTGGCGATCTGCACTTTATCAAAAAGGATGGCGTTCATCAAGGGGCGGTGGTATTTCATGACGGGGCACTGGCCGGTATAAAAAGCATGTGATTTGGCCCAACCCAACCCGATCCGGATGCGCAGGCTTCCTTCTTTGGCTGCTTCTTCTTTAGCGCCGGGGTCGCCGGTTACATACAGACCGGGAATGCCAATAGCGCCCCCCGCACGGGTTATGGCCATAGCGGTATTGAGTACAATAGCCGGCTGTTCGGTACCGGTTTCCGTACCATGACCGCGGGCCTCGAAACCTACACAATCTACAAAGCTATCCACCTCCGGCGAACCAGTGATGGCGGCAATGGCATCCGGCAACGGCGTTTTACTGCGCAGGTCAATCGTTTCACAGCCAAAGCTTTTAGCCTGTTCCAGGCGTTCTGTGATCATATCGCCTACTATCACCACCGCAGCCCCCAGGAGATGACAGGACGCAGCACAGGCCAGTCCTACAGGGCCTGCCCCGGCAACATACACGATGGCCCCGGGAGCAACCCCTGCAGTTACCGCACCATGAAAACCGGTAGGAAAGATATCGGACAAGAGCGTGAGGTCTTTTATTTTATGCATGGCCTGGTCCTTATCCGGGAATTTGAGCAAATTAAAATCAGCATAAGGCACCATCACATATTCGGCCTGGCCGCCTACCCATCCGCCCATGTCCACATAACCGTATGCGGCGCCGGGACGGGACGGATTTACATTAAGGCATATACCCGTTTGCCCTGCCTTACAATTGCGGCAACGGCCACAGGCAATATTAAAGGGAACCGAAACCAGGTCGCCCACTTTAATAAACTCCACATCGCGGCCCACTTCCAGCACCTGGCCTGTGATCTCATGCCCTAATATCAATCCTGCAGGAGCCGTGGTGCGCCCCCGCACCATATGCTGATCGCTACCGCAAATATTGGTGGAAACAATTTTAAGAATTACACCGTGTTCACATTTCCTGGACCCCAACTCAAGTTTGGGATATTCGATTTCCTGTACAGCTACTTCGCCGGGTTTAAGGTAGGCGACACCGTGATTCTGGCACATGGTTTAATTATTTTCAGTGATGGCAAGTTGTTCAAGCACTCACTAAAATTAAAATGACCCTATGCCGGGGCAGTCTACTTTATTATTAAAAAAGTAAACAATTTTTCACCGGGTAGTGTATTCACCCTTTTTTATAAGAAAGTATCCTATTAAATCCTGTCATACCGCAGGTGTAATACCCTGCCGGAATTGATCTCAAATGCAATGATCTTTTTTTGGGGATCGCGGATAAAGCGAATATGGTTCATCCACCAGTGCGGGCTGGTAAACTGGTCGGGCGCTATGTATTTTAACGGTACACTGGCATATTTGCGGTGTTCCAGTGTTAACTGGCCGTCTTTGTAAGTGATGTGATAAAAGCCTTCTGTTTCGGCGCCATAGTATTTGCCGGCAAACTCCCCCGTAACCTGCTGTGCCGTTTTGGGTTGTCTTTTGTAAAAATACAAGGTAGTCGGCAGCTCTACTTTCAGCTCCATGATGGAATCGCGCCTGGTATTTTTTTCATCCAGCACCCACACCCCTTCCGATGTTTTATACCTGTTGTTCCCTTCTGCTACGATGGTGATTCCGGGGGATATTATACCTATTGTGTTCCGCCTGCATAATTTACCGTTTTGCCAGATTATTTCAACGAGGTCACCACGTTCAGTATAATATTTCCCCGGCAATTTCTTCAGGAGTACACTATCGGTGAATCCCGTCTCTGCCGGTTTGGGTTCTTCTTTGTTGGCCTCTGTTATAAATATATCGGCTACACGGTTGGAAAGCCCTTGTGCATTCGCCGCCCCGAAGTTGCTAAAAACAACGATCCCTAATTGTTTTTCCGGAAAACGGCAGGCATAGGTACGGAAGCCTGCATCCCCTCCTCCATGGCCGATCTGTTGCCAACCCTTGTTTTTGCCGATGCCTATCCCAAAAGCATAGGCCAGTTTTCTGCCATCATTCAACACGCCCACCTGGTACATTTTTTCTACCAGGTCTTTACCTCCTACTGTACCGGTTTCATAATTGTTCAGCCACTTTACTTCATCCAGCACGGTCGTAAACAAGCTGGTGGCCCCTACTGTTGAATAACTCAGTACAGCATGCTGTAACTTTCCGTCTGGCCGGGGACCATATGAATAGGCACGGCCGGGAACGATCTCCGTGTAGTTGTCGTGAAAATGCGTATCGTTCATGCCCAATGGCTCAAAGATATGTTTGGCGGCATATTCCCGCAATGTGAGGCCGCTTACTTTGCGTACAATTTCTGCCATGAGCGTATAACCCGTATTACAATACATCCACTCGTCGCCCGGATTAAAGTTCAATGCTTTTTGTTTTGATACCAATTTAATGACATGTTCCTGTGTGATGACATCATCCAGTTGCCAGCCGGCAGCGGCCAGTAATTGCCATTGATCGCGCAAGCCGCTGGTATGGTAAATAAGATGACGGATGGTGATCTTTTGTCCGAAGTCGGGAACATAATCAAGGTGTTTCCGGATGTCATCGTCGAGGGAAAGCTTGCCTTCCTTTTCCAGCAACAACATGCAAAAAGCCACATATTGCTTCGATTCGGAGGCTATATGGAATATGGTGTTGGGCGTAATGGGGACCGCATATTCCAGGTTAGCCTGGCCATATCCCTTCTGAAAAACCACTGCACCGTTTTTTACTACCGCTACCGCACAGCCCGGCGTAACAGCCGTATAGACTTTAAAAACGCTGTCTATTTTCCGGGTTATAGAATCGGACAAGGGCTGCGCCGCCACACAGGCTGGCAACAGCAGGCAAAAAAGGATGTTTTTCATGAGCAGAAGGTAGCGATTTTTCTCTAATAACACGATTGAACCGGCGGCAGGGAACACTCCACTTCAGGACAGTGCAGGATGGTATATGACAGGTTTTCAATAAATTACAATAGCCTAAACTAACGCTGAACCTGTCATATGAAAAAGAGTATGTCGTACAAGTCTTACTTGTTTGCACTCATTACTGCTATTGTACCTGCTCTTGCCTTAATTACTATCCCTTTATATGGTCCTGCTTCGCTCTCCGCTTATTTTTTCCTGCAAATAGCCATTGCCCTGTTACTGTTAGGATGGGGCCTGCTGGCCTTACCAAACAATATAACTCCGGCAGTGAACCGCCTTCCACTCCCGGTGTTGTTTTTCGCTGGCTGGTTGTTAGTGCTGCTGTTGCAGGGATTACTGACCAGGCAGGCAGTTCCCCTGCGCGTGGAGTTGTGCGTGGGCCTGGGCCTGTTTTTATTGGTTACCTGGCTGCTTGTTGAAAACAAGGGCCTGGCTGTACGGCCATTGATTGTATTCATAGCGGCCACAGCCGGCCTGCAATCACTGACCTGCCTGCTGCAAGGCGCCCGTGTTCTCCCCTCCTTACATCCTTTTTTCCCGGTAACCGGTACCTGGGTAAATCCGAATGTTACCGCTATGTACCTGGCGATATGTGTACCCCTGTTATTGTATATGATATGGACTATGCCGGGAAAAGGATACAAACTATTCGGATGGGCCACTTTATTGTGTATAACCGCAGCGCTTATACTGCTGCAATGCCGTACCGCCTTTATTGGCGCCGTCCTTGCTGCCGGTTATTTTTTCTGGCACCGCAAGCCGGCAGCACGTTATGCCTATATACCAGTGCTTAAAAAATTGCCCAGGTGGAGCCTGGCAGTAGTCATCATCTTACTATGCGGCGGGCTACTGGCAGCACTGGTAGCTACTAAGTCGAGGTCGTCTTACAGCAGGCTGCTGATCTGGAAACTATCGGGTTCGATGGTAGCCGAAAGACCGTTTGCCGGTTATGGCACCGGGCTGTTTGAAAAAGAATATAATTCCCGGCAGGCAGCCTATTTTTCCCGTAACCAGGGTACAGCCATTGAAAAGGAGGTGGCCGGCTTTGTGAACATGCCTTATAATGAATACCTGGAACAGCTTATAGAAGGCGGCCTGCCGAAGTTACTGTTATGGATAGCCTTCCTGGTATCGCTGTTTCTTATTAACAAATCAGGTGTTCCGGAAGCACCGCGCGGTGATGCCTCCCGGGCCAGGCCGCCCGATAATGAATTGCTGCTGCCGGCAAAGGCAGGCGTCCTTTGTTTTGCCGTGATGGGCCTGTTCAATTTTACCCTGATGGCGTTGCCTGCCGCCTGTATGCTTATGATTTATGCCGGCATTATAGCGGCACAGCCCACTACCCTTTCGGTACCGCTGCGCGGCATCGCCAAACTGCACCGGTACCGGCCAGCGGCCTTATTGATAGGGATAGCCGGCGGCTGTATGCTGTATTATACCCGTGCTGAAATGACCGACTATAGCGCTAACCGGAAAGCCACCAGCCTTATCAAAAAGAAGCAATACGCCCAGGCCCTTTCGCTGCTGCAGGCGAAACAGGTGGAATTACCTCAGTCGGCCGCTTATGCCCTGAATAAGGCTACTGCCTGGCAGGCACTGGGCCATACAGATAGTGCGATCGGGGTGCTGCAAAACGCCCTTCACTATTCATCCGATCCGGCTTTACTGACCCAATTGGGACGGGCCTATAAAGACAGGCAGCGATTTACAGAAGCAGAAGCCGTATTTAAGCAATTGCATTATATGGAACCTGCCCGGCTGACGCCTTTGTATGAGCTGATGCTTTTGTACCAGTTGTGCGGCCGCCCGAAAGAGAGCGCCGCAACAGCGGCTATTATCCTGCAACAGCCGGCAAGGATAGAGAACAGCAGCAGCAAGGCCATTAAAAAAGAGGCAGCGTTATTGTTAACCCATCTAAACCATCCCTAAAGCGCATCATGTTGAAAAGATTGTGTTATTACCTGATCCTGTTGTTCCCCGTGGCTTCCCTGTGCCAGCAACGCTATCCCGACAGCGTAGAAGCCGTATTGCGGCAATCGAACGGGCACAGGGCCGAACTGGAAAAGGCGATTGATCATTTCAAACGTTCAGGCGATTCCCTGCAATTGAAAGCTATTTATTTCCTGGTGAGCAATATGGATGCCCATTATTCGGCCAGTTACTATTGGGTAGACAGCCTGGGCCGTAAGGTGGCCTACAATGAGCTGGACTACCCGGATTTTGCGGCTTCCATACAGGCATTCGAAGCGCTTAAGCGGCAACATAAAAAGTTATCTCCCCGGCCTGTGGTATACCGGGATATTGATACGATACAAGCTGCTTTTTTAATTGACAATGTGGAGCGGGCTTTTGCAAGCTGGCGCGCCAACAGCATAGGCCATATTTCCTTCACCGATTTCTGCGAGTATGTATTACCCTACCGCATGAGCTTTGAACCCCTGCAAAACTGGCGCGGTCTTTATAGCAGCCGGTTCAAAAACCTGTACCCTGCGCAGCCCAACGGCATTACCGACACACTTTGCCTGGATATTGGTAACGATATTAAAAAATGGTTCACGAATGTATATGGCATTGAACAAAAGAAAGAGCCTTTGCCAAGATTAGGGGCCATGCAGTTACTGCACCGGAAGAAAGGAGCCTGCGAAGATATTGCAGACCTGACAGGCCTGATATTAAGGGCCAATGGTTATGCGGCCAGCATAGATTATATACCGGCCTGGTCAACCGCCAGCGGGTTGCATTTTCTGAATTATACGTATCCTACGATTGCTGTAAAGAACCATTTTGATGCTGCCGAAGCAAGTTTTGTAGACACCTTAAGCAGGGAGCCCGCCAAGGTGATCCGCACCACTTATTCCCGCCAAAAAAATGTGGCCGCCAGCTTTGCCGATACTTCCCAGATACCGGAAGGTTTTATGCGGCTAAAGAATTATAAGGACGTAACACCCGAATACTGGGTTACGCAGGATATAGCCGCCAGGCTGTTTGCCCTGAAGGGTATGCGGACATCACTGGCCTTTGCAGCGGTATGGAATTATTTCCAATGGCGGCCGGTATGGTGGGGCCGGATCAATAATAACAGTACGGTATTCAGCAATATGTCGCGCGGGGCCATTTACCTGCCGATGTATTATGTGAAAGGTCAACTGGTGCCGGCCGGCTGGCCTATTGCTGCCGGTTATGATAATACCCTGGTGCTGCAGCCCGACACCCTGCATACCCGTACCATCCGTATTAAGGAGCAAAACCCCTATTTGTTGTTCCGTACCGGTAAAAAGTATACGCTGTACTGGTGGGGAGGCAAATGGAGAAAGGCAGGCACGCGGGTAGCCAGCGCCGATACAAAGGAGTTTGAGTTTCCGGCTATCCCCATGAATGCACTGTTGTTGCTGGTACCGGAGTATTCACAAAAGAAAGAACGTCCGTTCATTGTTACTGCCACCGGCGAAAGACGATGGTTTTAATTAAAATAACTATAACATGAAAGCCTTATTCCGAACTGTATTAATCGTATGCACCCTGCCTGCCACTGTAGCGCATGCCCAGTCTATTGCACCTGAACTCATCAGTGGTTATAATCCATCTATCGTAAGCAAGGTATATGAGATCAATAAACAAACACCTTTAAGCAACCAGCAACAGGCAGCGCTGGCGAGGTTGTTACAGGAAAGGGACAGCACCGTTACTCAAATGATACTCCAGCAGCAACCAGATTCGGTCATACTCGCCCGCAAAAACGGGTTTGAGCAAAAGATCTACGCGCTGGCCGAAGTAAAACAATACAATGATACGCTTATTGCCCGAAAGGCCCGGGCACTGGCATCAGCAGATCTGGCCTCTCTTTCCCAATACCACCGGACCGGCCCTTTAACGGCCACCGGGCTGGGCGATCTTCTTTTTGCCAGGTACCAGCTTATTATTGCCGATATGATACAGCGGCCCATAACTGCGCAAGCTACCCTGCAAGCCGTTAGCCAGCTCAATGCGGTGATCCACAACAAAACAGACAGTGTTATTAGCGCCGCCTATGCGTACAATTACCTGCGGCAACTGGATGCTATTAAGAAGTTGCCGGATACGGTAAAAGGAAAGATCGCTGAACGCTTTGCCAGGCTGGGCCGGGGAAGAGAACTGACAAGGGCGGAACGCATGGAGGCCGCTTTGCGCAGTTTTGTAGCCGACACAGCTATCTATGCACGGCTGTATAAAAATGAGATACAAAGACAGGCCCGCCTGCTGACACAGGCTGAAGTAAGGCAGTATGCAAAGTACAAACCATCCAAAGAATGCCACGATGAACTGATCAGGTTAGCCGATCAGAAGAATTATGAACTGGCGCTGACCAGCGAAACGTATAGCCAGTGGCCCGCTAAAAGAGATAGTATTTTTTACCAGACCTGCCACTTGTATGATTCCCTGATTGAACGTTCGTTGTATAAAGACGGGGCCCTGATCAATGCCAGCTATTTCTCTGCGGCAGTCAGGATGCGCAAGCTGTTGAAGCTGACGAATACACAGGTAGACAGCCTGCTGGATAAAGGGCTCACTTTAAACCGGCTGCGGGATTCAGTATGGCGCATCAGCCCGCTGGCGCCTTTTGACAGCAAGGATTACGAGAACCAGCATATCAGCCGCATCCTGACAGAAGACCAACTTGCCCTGTTGCTCACCTTCAAATACCAGCATGATGCGGAGACCAATGCACTTAATGACTGGAAGGACCTTGAAAAGAGAGGGCTTACCAGGGATATGAACAAGGAGGTAGTGGTGCGGCAGCTTACCAGTTATTATATCCAATTGAAATCAACTTCCAGTATGTATGCGTACGACCTGGAAAAGCAGACTGCCTATTCAAGGAATATCCGCGATAATATGCCCAAAGCACTTAAAATTTTACAATATGCCAGAAAGAATAATGTGACCAGCGCATCTGCTCAAAATTTAAAAATTGAATGGTAATCCTTAAAACTTATCACATGAAAGTACTTTACCTGCTCAGCGCATTGCTGTCCCTGGGATGGATAGCCACTGCACAAACATCTAAGTCTTCCTTTCAAAAAGATTCCCTGTTCGTATTAGGATCCAGGTACCTCCGTGGAAATTTTGTAGCCCCTGATGAACAAAAATCGAAGGCTTATTTACTGGCGTCTGCCAAAACCGGTAATTATTTTGCCATGAACCTGCTGGGGGACCTGTACGCCATGAAAAAAGATCCGAAACAGGTACAGGCAGACAGTGCCATTTATTGGTATACGCAGGCTGCCGGGCTTGGATCGGGCATTGCCTTCCACAAGCTGGGACGCATTTACCATGAAGGACTGTATGGCACTGCACAGGATTTTGGGATAGCCGCCCGTTATTTTGCGGCCGGCATGAAGCTGGGTGATGCCAACAGTAAGAATATGGTGGCCTATTACCACTATAAGGGCCTTCACCAGCAACAGGACTATACTACCGCCTTTAGTTTGTACAGGGAGCTTTCGATACAGGAAAGGCATAAAAACGCCATGTACTTCCTGGGTATCCTGTACCGCAATGGCTATGGCACTCCACGCAATGCCGACAGCGCCCGGTATTGGTTACAACAGGCGGCGGGTAAACATTACCTGCCTGCTGTGAATGAATTAAAGGCCAAAACACCGGAAAACCCGGAAACAGCGATTATACTACCAGTAAAAGCACAGCCTATAGCCGGTAATACGCTGTACAGGCGTATCAGGCATAACGTACAGGAAGCATCGCTGCCCGGTACTTACACCGGCTTTGCTGCCCGTTATGACTGGAGCGGTCAATATATTGTTAGTGTGTTTCCTTTACAGGTAAGCATTAAGCGGGAAGGCAAAAAGGTGACCGGCGCCTGGATTGAAGGCACAGATACAGCCTTGTTACAGGCAGCACTTACAGACAGCAACCTCGTATTCAGTAAAACGGAGTATAGCAAGCTTGAGCATTATACACCGAGAGGGCCCGAGGCCTGGCAATTTAACAATGCCCGCTTAAACCTGTTGCTTCAACCCGACAGCCTGTATATAGCCGGTAATTTGCAATTGTATAGCCTGGCCAGGAAAGAGCCCGGCCATCCAATGTATGTATACCTGTCGCGGGCTGCTACTGCTGATGAAAAAGCGATCACCCATGCCAGCAGTATCCTTGATGTGCGTGCGGCGCCCAACCCTACTACCGGGTTACTGAAGGTAAACTTTACGATCACCCGCACCCAAAAGGTGAGCATTACGGTGCTGGACCTGCAAGGCAGGCCCATCCTGAAAGAAGAAGCAGGTTTCCTGGCTGCCGGCACTTACCAGCGCGACCTGATGATCTCTTCCAAAGTAGCGCAGGGCGCGTATGCACTGGTGGTGCAGGCCGGCCATGCTACCAAACAACTGATGATTGTAAAACAATAGATCACCCTACAACCGCATTTATATGATCAAAAGATTATTACTACTGGCCTTATTGATCAATCTTGTTCCCCTGGTATATGATAATCAGGGACTATTTGTTCAGGCCGCCCATGCCCAGTTTGGGGAAGAAGATGATATTTATGATTTCCTGGACGACTGGTTTGATGATGATGATTTTGAAGACGATGTTGTTGACGATTGCATGAATGGATCGAGCGTGGTGATCATCAATAACACTTCCTCCACCTACACGGTAGGCAATGCTATTTACCAGGAGAATTGTACACAACGCATCTATGCCTGTGAGATGCAAAGCGATCCCCCGGATTGTTCTACCACCCTTATTGGCTATGTGCCGGACCCGACGGATTGCGCAGGCGTTCCCAATGGCAGCGCTTATTGGGCCGACTGCGGCTGTATAGGAGGCAGCACGGGGATATATGAATGTCCTGATGATGAGGTGGATTGTGCGGGTGTTACGAATGGCAGCGCCTATTGGGCTTCCTGTGGTTGTATAGGGGGCACCACAGGTATCAGTGAATGCCCGCCGCCGGTGGACTGTGCGGGTGTTACCAATGGCAGTGCTTATTGGGCGCCCTGCGGCTGTATAGGCGGTACCACGGGTATTACAGAATGTGCATGCCCCAATACGCCTTTCCCTGCCGCTAATGCAACGGTAGCATCTGGCGCTCCTCCTACCGAGGCTCTTGGACCGGACGACTGGGGTTTGACCTATCCGGAAAATGTAGAGGTTGATATTTCTGCCTGTCTGGAAGGCGGTTCCTGGAAGGCGATTGTAACAACTATGCATGGAAAATACTCACTCCAAGCCAGGTTGCTTCCCGGCTTTACTCAGGTTACCGGTATCGGAGGAAATACAACCGATGCCAATTTTTGTACTCAGGTGGAAGATTTAAAAGGACAAGCGTATAATGCAGGCGCAACCTGGTTCATCATTGAGGCTGTAGTAGCCCATGAAAATGTGCATGCCACCCGTTTTGAACCCGGTCTGGAAGCAGTAACCACTACGATTGAAACAGATATAGAAGCATTATCAGTACCCAATACCGGTCAAACGGAGGCTGACGCTATTTCCGCCATTAAGGCTTTACCAGGTTGGTCTACAGCACTGACAAATGCACAAGGAACCTGGCTGGCGCAAATTCTTACCTTAGTAGCAGGAGACCATGCACCCGGTGGGCCAACAGATGTAGCAGAATTTGCGATCATTAATCCGTTGGTAGCAACTATTTGTTCCCATGCAACCACCAATTCCTGGCCGGTATGCGTACATTGTCCTTAAATAAAAATGCCACACCCATGACCAATAAGTTAGCCGTCTTTATCACCGTACCCCTCCTGTTGTATAGCCTGCTGTGTTGCAGGGCGGGTAAACCTATAGCCACCCCCTTCAACCGCATTTCCACTACAACAGGTGACAACAGGGCGGGTAACAGCTTACAGGTATTACTAAAAGCAGATACTGTACAAAAAAGATCGGAGAAAGGGTTGCAGTTCTCCTTAAGGCTGCAAAACGATTCCGCGAGCAGTGTCACTATTAAAAACCCAATGGATCTTTTCAGTCCTTCCCTGCTTAACGAAGCAGGGAAGGATATTCTTTATCCTTATATCTCAAGGCTACTTATCCATTCTAGAGGACCCAATACTAATAAATCGTTCGTAGTGAATCGCCTGAAGATTAATGACAGAACGGGCGATGAAAAGCTTTTACAACAGCCGCAGGTAACCATTCCAGGCAACGGGAGTATCGAAATTTTTATCAGCATTACCCATGTATTGAAGCCTGATGCTGTAAAGCCGTATACCGCGGAACAAACCATGCCTATACCCAGTGGCCGGTATCAATTACTGTCAACACTGGCCATGATGGAAGGAGAAAAAAGCAGTTTGCTTAGAATCCCTTCTGTGTATATCCGTTACCAGTAAAAGAACGTAGATACCGTACCGATGGCAGTGGTTTCATGGATGGCATTCCTGGCGCCGCCCAATCCCTGGGGAACAAAATTGGTATCTGTAGTCAGCAGCAGCTTGTCGCAACGGGCATAGTATTGTGAATGGTCAAAGAGCTGTATCTTATTCGGACCAGCGGGCAAGTAAAACCGGCCACCGTTTTCCCATGCATATCCGTTCACACCATGATCGCCAAACACCTGGGTGGCTTCCACGCCGTTGACAAGCACTTTGAATTTCCGGCTGCCCTGTCCTGTAGTGTAGTCCCGCGATCTGACCCACAAAGTATAGGTGGCAGCAGCGTCAACCACAATCCCGGTAGAAGCCGTGAGCTCCAGGCTATCACGCCCTGCCACGTACGATGTAAATCCTTTGATCACTTTAACGTTGCTTTCACGCTCAAGTACCCAGTTATTGCGTTGTTTGAAGTCTTCCGCTTCTATCCACAGATCACGGCCTGTCGATTGGGTGGTTCCCCGGAGCGAATCCAGGTAATTGATGAAGGGTGTTTTGCGAACGGCATAGTTCTCTGCAGAAATTTCATAACACCGCAGGTAATCGAAGAATACGACCCCGGAATCAGTAGCATCTGTTTTGGTAGCGATGGCAGTAAGCCATAGGTAAAGATCATGCGCCGGCAGGTCGCGTGTATCTATTGTTTTTAACAGGTTGCCGTTGAAGAAATAGTTCAGGTAATCGGGCGTGTATTCAAAGCCGAAGGTATTATAAGAAGTGCTGAGGTTGGGAACCACAGTCTGGTAATCCCTGTTGGCGTTGCCGTGTATGGGCGCCCATTCGATGGTGCCATAAGTAAAGTAGTTGGCGGCATACTCTGCATAATGTTCAAAGCAGTCAATTTCAATGCGACCGGGCAGGAAATGCCAGGCTGGGTTGGGATCGTCAAAACCACTCAGGTAAGAGGTCCAGAAAGCTTCGTGCCATCCGTAGCCTCCGTCTATTTTTACACGCACTTCATAGTAGCCATAGCGCCGGGGAGTTTTGGTGATGATGCCACCACCGGTATAGGTTTTGTTTTGGTAAGTTTCTTTCTTCAGGTTGATCCGCACTTTTCCACTGTCCAGCACAACGTTTGCTGCCCGCTGATAGCTGGCGCCACTGGCATCCACCCTGTACTTCCAGTTAACCGTATCGAGTGTGGCGGCATTAAACTCATCTGCCCATACCAGGGAGTAATTGGCAGGCGCCTGCGGGTATCCTTTCAGGCAGATGAATATCAGCGCACACAGGCCAGCAAATTTTGATGTACAGGCAGGAGCAAATGGCAAGCCTTTTTTCATAACGTTAGATTGTTGGGTGGTTAAATCTAACTATTCCAACAACTGCTTGCATAAGAACCGGCGCGTCTGCTTATTTGGGAATGTTCCCATTGGCGGGAATGTTCCCAAATTGTTCTTTAGCTATGCGCCAGGCTGTTTTATTTAAGATTTGATGAGCTTTTTCTTTTGCTCTTCTAATTGATATTCCAGTTTCTGAATATCTTTTAGTGTCATGTTTTCCAGGTCAAGGTTCTGTATATATTTATCTTCATTCACTCTTACCTGCACGGTGCCTTTACGCCGGTTATTAAGCAGCCATTTTAATAAATTGAAAAATTCAGTGAGTGAAAAACTGATAGCCTTTGTAATGAACAGGTGCACAATCAGGTCATAGATATCCTGCCCCTGGTCAGTTTTTTCCAATCTGCTCATTTCCTTTTGATCAACTTTTTGCAGGGAAGAAGCGGGAGCAGAACCGGGGAAAGTCTCCAGGATTTGCCTTGCTAATTCCTCATTTTTTTGGTTTGCATATTTTATTGTAACCATATGTTTAGTTTTTACAGTATGTATTAATTAATGAGCGAATAGTGTTTTGGGATCGTGGTTCGCTATTGGGACTGGACCTGAATAACTTCAATCTTACGGGCATTTCTCCAAGATCGTACAGGTACCAACATTCTCCCAGGACATCAAACGAGGCCAGGAAAGAATGGCCACTTTCCGGATCAATGTATTTGACCACATTTTCTGTATATGGATGTTCCGCAAGTTGGATTTCCTTTAAAAAATTCATCCTTGCCGTATTACCTGAATAATTATGATCATGATAGAAAATTATTCGGTCTCCTTCTGTTTTGGCAAATGCGCCCGGATGCTTTTCCTGCAATGCATTGAACCCGTTCGGATCAAAATCGGGCTTGTATTGATTAAAGGAAGGATTATGTTTTACTGATGAAATCAATTCAGTGGCAACAGATTCGCCTAAATACTGCCTGAATTTGTCGACTATTCTGTTAAAAGACCGGTTAATTGTTGCTAACCCTTTTCTAATCCATTTCCACTCATGGGCAAACGGGCTTACGGGAAGCTTCATTCTCAGCAGCGTATCCGACGCAAATTTTCGCAATGCCGCCTCCCTGCTATTGATAAAACGTAAACTATCAAAAGCGAAATCCGGATTCTCAAGCCCAGAATGCTTCGATGAAATAAGTAAGTAACCTACGCTATCCGGCAGCAAGCGTACAATGCCTTCCAGGTGAGCAGCACCAATAAATACAAAGGGTATCTGGTTTTGAAACCGGGACAGATAATTACTGATCTTTTCAGCCATCATTGTATCCCTCTTCAAATAACTCCTTATAATTCTTATTTCATTAGCAGCAAATTGAGCCAACGTCCTTTCACGCTTTCGAACAAGCCAGTTTCTGAACCCTTCCCAGTATTGCACTTCAGAAAGCCATTCAGAGCCAATATCATCCCCCGGATAGGTATACAAGGGTGAGTTCTCGTATTCTTCTTGCAGGGAGTATATCCTCTCTTTCTGATTATAAGTAAGGTTGCTCGCCGTTCTTTCGTACCGGAGGGTTCTCTGAATGGTTGCACTATCATCTATTGCATACTGCTTTATGTCTTTTTCCCTAAGCACAACCTGGCACTCCATAGCCAGGTCTATTATAAAATTTTTGGTCAATTGGCTCACCTGATATGCTGCCGGAACTGTGGCAGACAGCACGCTATACAGACTATCCAAAGAAACCTCCACTGAATTATTGCCATAGAATCCTTCGTTAAGGAAGTAAAAAGCAATGGAAGGATTTTTTAATACAACACTGGTGATGGCATTTCTGAGATAAGGGATCTCTCCTGAAAAGTTATGGGGATCTTCTACAAAAAGAAGTAGTTGTTTGGTAGTGGGCCTAATTTTATTCTTCTTAATTACAGCATTTTCAAAAAAATACTCATCAAACCTAATGCCCCCCCTTTGATACGCTATTTCTTTCCCGCGTGAAAATTCGATCCAGGAAACACTATCGCTGTGATAAGTAATCTTTTTAAACCCGTTGTTATGGAGGATCTCGTAAAACCGGTTAGTATCTGCAAAAGCCCAACGGACAACAAATGGACCATAAGCTTCACTGACTTCAAAGGAATCAGCGCCAACCTTTTGTTTTAACCTTAATTGGGGCATGCTGTAATCGTCTGCCCTGAGTGTGGCAATTTTCACTGGCAAGGTTTGCGCAAAACCACTGCTCATTAGGACAAGGGCCTGCAATAACAGGCCCACCCATACCTGAATACGTAATAAATATTTCATATCTGGACTATTTTTTGAAATCGATTATACATATCCTCCAGTTCCTGCTGCAACGATGCTTCGGCATCAAGGAGGCTTTTAAATACAGGTTGATTAAAAAAAGCAAGCAAATACTCCAGGTAATCCGCCATAGATTGCTTTCTGATGCTGCCCTCTACTCTTTTTACGCCTTTTTGCAGAAATCGCCCACCAATGCTCTTTCCATCAGACGCATTTTTGAAAGAATAGCAGTGATAGACCCTCATCAGGAGAATATGAGAAAGATCCAGGCCCATCACCTCCTGGTAAAAGTCCTCCGTCCTTGAAGGCAGGGTCCATTTGAGGTCTTCAGTATGGAAGTTTGCAAAAACAAACCAGGTATTTCTACTTTCCAATGCATCCAAAACCTGTTCTTTAGTAGGGTTAATAAGCAACTTTAAAGGGAAATAAGTCTTACCGATCTGTATTTTAGCGAATGAAGCCCTAACCTTTTCCAAGAGACAGAAACAAGCTTTGTAATCAGCAGATTCACTGCTTTCCAATTCAAGGTGTTCATAGGCATTGACTATGATTACCGCATGCAGTATAAAAGAGGCAATATTCTTTCCTTTTCCTTCTATGTAAAGCCAATCCTTGAGGTGAGTGAGGTAATCTTTATGCGTCGAAATAAACTCCATCCAGGTATAGCGATTAAAGAAACCAAGATCAAACCTGCCATAATAACTAAAAGGCAGTTGAGCTATATAAGCATCAGCACTTCCATGCTTAATGACGAGTTTATTTTTCTCCAATCCAAGAGGTTGCTTTTTGAACATCGGGAAATCAGGAGGCAGGTCCAGACCATCCTCCTGTGTAAGCCACCGGAAATTATTAACTATATGCTCTTCGTGAAGCGAAAAGTTTGCAGGTTTTATTTCCAGATAAGTGGTATCCAATGCAATTTCAAGGTCAACTATACGGGTTTTAGCAAGTGCTCCGATGGTCTCTTCTTCCTGTGTACTGTTTGCCAAACAAAATAAATAATAATACCCGTCCGGATGCTTAACAATCCACAGGTAATCTTCTTCCTTCCCCTTTAACATATATCTTTCCAACAACGCTTCCACCTCTCCATTGATGAGACTTTCGAAGGTTGTCCAGTCCGATTCCTGATCAGTATACAGCACAGGTTTTATATCACACTTCATTAAAAGCTCCTGGATCATACTTCAAATTTATCGGGGTATTAAAGGCTGGTCAAGCGTGTTTTCACGGATGTATGTTATGTTGTATTCACCCACAACACTGGAATTGTAATAATAAAGGCCATCCGCCATGCCGGCAGATGGCCTTTATTAATTGGCTGTTCAGGACTTTTTGTTTCCTGCCAGGTCCCGGATGGCTTTGAAGTTGGCACGTACATTGAGAAAGCCAAACAGGTTACCTCCTTTCGGATCGTATTTGATCTCCAACGGTATCCAGATATCATTGAACACACGTATACGCAGGGTACCGTTGAAAGTAAGACTGTCTTTCTTTTCTCCGGCATACAGGCGGTTCAGATGAACGTAGGAACCTGACAGCTTAAATTCAGCCCATGGGTATTGCGTTCGTTTTGTTTTAAGGGTAAGGTTGAGGCCAGGCTCAAATATAAATGCTTGTCTTTTCAGGTCTCTCCCTGCCAGCAGGGTATCATTGAGAAATTGGTAAGCAGCTTTGATGTTCAATTCCAGGCCACAAACCCTTTTGGGATTAGTGATCCCTTTTACGAGGTTGGAAGACAGCACCACGTTGGAGAACATAAAATCGTCCTTGTAGGTCGTGTCGCTTATTCCTACAGTCACCAACAGCCGGTTTTGGAAGTCGGTTTTCACACTGTCGAAATTGGCCTTGATCAGTTTACCAAAATGCACCTTCTTATTATTGTCAATCAGCTTTATGATGGTTTTAGCGCCTATAGAATCTGCGATCTTCCTGATAGACCCCTGCAAGACAGGATCAAGCTTGCTGAATTGGTTGAAGGAGGTAGAGTCTGCGCTGAAAAAAGATTCGATTTGACGGTTAAGTTCATTTTTTCGTTGCAGATCAGGAATTCTTCCCAGCGATAAATTTAACAAGGTAAGTAATTGATTGTATTCATCATTGGCTTTAACCGCATCGTTGATGAAATGCTCAGACACGGTCACATCACGCCTGTTTATGATCGCATAAGTGATACCAGACGAAAAGCCATTGAATTTATAGGCCGAATCGAGTTTGGCCGAAAAGGAAAAGTTAAGATTCCGCAATGCTTTATACCGGACGTAACTGGTATCAACCAATAGCTCGGGGTTGGCCCTGGCCATGATGGCAAAGGGATTGGACGTGAACTGCACCTCCTTGTTTTTGCTGGTAAAGCGGTCAAAGGCCAGTTGGAAAAAGCTTTTGAATACATCTTTATAGTTACCGGTTGCGAGGGAATCGGCTGTTATAGCGTAAGACTTTGTACTGTCCTGCGCCTGCATAAATGTTGCTGCCAGCATACACCATACAGTCAATATTATTATGCACCATTTATTCTTCATGGGTGTAAATTATTGGTTACTGAATGATGTAACTTTTATGAATAGGACCAGAGACCGTTTGCGGCGTATTGGGCGAGGTAGGTACGGTAATGACAATATTGGCAGAACCGGCGCTGGCTCCCACAAGCGCCAGTCCATCCCCGCTTTTTACATCTGAGAAGAAGATATCAGCGCTACGGGTAATGCTTTGCATATTGATAAGCGTGCCATTCCTGGACAAGAAGGCCGTTAGCTTTCCCACGCCTGAAGAAAAGGTAATTTTTACTGTAGCAGCTACTGTATTGGGTTGTAAGGCCACCAGGGCCATCCCTTGGGGAGGAGTAAAGTTGACGGCATTTCCAGGAGCTGCTTTTTTTGCGGCTTTTTTCTTAGCAGGTGTGTTTTTCTTTGTTGGCATGATAATGATTTTTTATGCCTCGAAAATACACGTCAGCCCAACTCTTCGCTACCCGCTAAAACACCCTTTTCCTTTGCTCCTTTAATACGTAATATGGGTTAAAACACCTGACTATTTTTTCGACGTAGACATCGTTTACCACTTTAAATGCATAAGGCGCATTATGGTCTTCCAGCTTTTGCCGATTTCGCATAGCTTTAAATTAATCACTACCAGACAGCATCAACCCTACTTTCTCCCAAAAATTTGCTGTCATCTTCAGCTTACCCTGGTTCTTCAGCAGCATGATCACCGGTGCAATCCTCCTGGCATATATCTCTTTACTAAAATCTATCAGATCGATTACAAATTCTTCATATTGCAGCATCGTGATCTCGTTCTTTAGCACGCTGTCTACTTTGATCTCGTGCCATATTTCAATACAATCGGCCCAATATAAGCGGCCCAGGCCTGGCCTGATCTCTTTGTGCCATTCTTCCAGCTTTTTGCTATCCTGGCGATTAATATAGCAAGCGGCAAAGTAACGGTGAAATCTTTCATGACGGAAGCGGCAGACCGTTTTGTCCTTTGTGAGCACGCCGGCATCGAGCGCCTGCTCACAAAAACGTTCGGAGATATTTTCATCTGCTTTAATTTCCTGGGTATTGGTTTTAAATAACTCCCAGGCTTTTTCTTCGAGATTAAGTACATAGGTATCCTCGTCGAGGCTATGCCTTACTTCGCGGTAGATGTCGAGTCTGAAGGCGGGTACGGTATTATGGGCGGCAATATAGCCAGCGATAAGGCCCGCCGTATGGGGTAGCGCAGCCATGTCTTTGAGTAAAGGCGTGTTGACGACTTCTTCTACCCATTTTTCCTCAATCCCGTATTTAGTGATAAACATAAATTGCAACTGTTGCTTTCCAAAAGGATCGAGGCGGATGTACTCTTCCTTTACCAGTTTTTCGAGCCCGGGCGGATATTGACTGGAGAGAATGACGTGGTTCCTTTTTACAGCCGTTAACAGGAAACTGCGCACCTCTTCCTGACGGGCGCTTTCATTAAAGCCATCGAGCAACAGCACAAAACCACCATCGCCGATAAGGGTTGTGACCTGCTGCGGCTCGAAGAAAAGGTCGCCATAGTTATTGGCCTGGAAAGCCAGCATCTCGTCAATGGAATTGGGCTCGCCGAGGCGCAACAGGAAAGGAGTGAGCCCTTTTTCGAGCGCAAGGAGCGCCCATTTTTCGAGCAAGGCCGTTTTGCCCAGGCCTGATTTGCCAAGCACTACGTACAGTTTATTACGGCTGGTTATGGTATTGTTGAAGACATTCATCCACTCTTCTTCGGCATAATGACCATTGATGGCTGGCGGAATATAGGAATCCTGTTGGCCGGCCCAACCATCGAGACCGGGCGCTTTGTGGTAATTACTGCGGTAAGCCTTAAAGAGGGCCATGCGTACCGGGCGGCTGTTGTGGATGAGAAAGGCCGTGAAAATATATTTGGCCGGGATGATGGGTAAGGCTGCCAGGCCATTGCGGGAGAGCATTACCTTTCGCCACCAGCCGTTGAAAACGGCGAGTAGCACCAGCAGTATGTTGAGAGCAATATAACCCAGGACCCAGTACAGGTAGGACAGCCAGGCCGGTGGCCCGCCCATGGTTACAGAAGCAGAAAAGCGGTGTGCAAAGTGAGGCAAGGGTGAATCGTAATGAGCAACTACCTGGAGCGTATATTTCTTACCGGCAGATGAGCGTTCAAAATCAGCCGCTTTTTCATTAAAGATGAATTTCACTTGCTGCTTTGTACTATCGGTAAAGATTGAACGGTAATAACTGCTATCCAATACATCTTTACCATTATCAGTAAGGTGGATGGTGGGCAGCGCTATGAGAGAGTCACCAAATGTAACGAAGCAGGAATCGAGCAGGCTGGTTTTCCCAAGCTGCAGTTTAATATCGCGAACCGACTTAATGACTTTTACCTGTGTGATATTTCCATCACGCCCTACGATCCAGCCTTCCCTGCCAGTAGGATCGAATGCGACGTCACTGTACGCTGCTAATATTTCATCAACGTCATTGACCATTGCCCAAGTACGGCCTTCATATTTGGCTATGTCGCCACTGGAGCCTACAGCCCATCCTTTGGAACCATCCTGATTGAGCCATAAAGAATTGAAATAACCAGGCATTGGTGAACCCATTACTGAATCTCCACGTTGTTCCTTGGAATTAAATTGCCCGATCCAGTCGTCGCCTGCCACCCATCCTTCAGTGCCCTGCTTATTTGTCCAAATCGCACGTAGATTGAACATTGATGAGGACCATTTTGTCCATTCTTTTCCTTCATACCTGAACAGGCCGTCGATGCCAACCGCCCATCCCTGTGTACCGGACGGATTGAACGACAAATCACAAATGACATCGTACTTTCTATTATCCGGTGACTGTGTGGTTGTCCAGGCATTTGCTTTGTATTGCATGATCCAGCCATCGCTGCCAGCCGCCCAGCCCACCTTTCCATTGTCATCGAACCATAAAGCATTCAATGCTTCCTCCCCTGTGCCTTCTTTTTGAAACAAATCCCAGTTCTTTCCGTCAAATTGCAAGATCACCCCGCTATCCCCCACTGCCCAACCTGTGGTAACTTCGTCATTCATCCATACGGCATAAAGATCTTTCGTTGTGAGCTTGCCCGGCTCCACTATTGTCTGCCAGTTCATGCCCTCAAATCTTAAAATAATCCCATCTTCCCCCACCGCCCAGGCCTCACTGGTTTTGGCCGAGCGCCACAAGGCATTCAGGTCCTGGTTGATCTCCCGTGGATTGCTATAAAGTTTCCAGCCGGTACTGTCGTACTGTAATATTTCTTTATAGCCGATTGCAAAACCCTGTGATCCTGCTGAATCGAAGAGCAATCTATATAACCCTTTTTTTACCGGAATTTTCTCTGCCTGATGTGCTACGCGCCAGGCTTCCTGCTCATAACGCAATATTGTTCCATTATAGCCTGCAGCCCACCCTTGTTTGCCTTCGGGATCCAGCCACAAGGAAAACAAAGGAGCACTTGTTATTTCACCCGGACGATGCGCCATTGTCCATTTATTTGCCTCGAATTTCAGTATCAACCCTCGATATCCAACCGCCCATCCCCGGGTCCCTTCTGCATTGAGCCAAAGGCTAAATAAAGAACCTTTCGGTACTGCTGTATCCTGGGTGTATTTTTTCCAGGTTCTGCCATCGTATCTGAACAGGCCATCATCATTACTTATTGCCCAGCCATCCGTGCCTTGTGCATTTAGCTTCATGGAGAGTACTCTTCCTCTAATCTCCAGCCTCCCCCAGCTTTTCCATTGACCATCCTTATAATGCAATACTATTCCCTGATCGCCCATTGCCCATCCCTCAGTGCATTGTGCATTCACCCAAAGCGTTTCCAGACTAAATTCGGTTATTTCACCAGCCCTATTCCACTCCTTCCAGCTACCTTTCTGATACTTAAATATAATACCATTAGTGCCTACGGCCCAGCCTGCGGTATCCTGTTCGTTTACCCAAATGGCGCGGAGAGACGCCTGCGTAAGCTGTCCCGGATGTATTACCGTGTTCCAGTGTTTTCCATCAAAGTGGACAATGGAGCCACCGTCGCCCACCATCCAACCGCTGGTACCCTGTCTATTCATCCAGGCCGCCTCATGGTCAACCACAGCATTTACAACATTCAACTTATAATATTCTTCCGGGTTGCCCGCTTCGGCCTTAGCCTTGACGGTGGTATAGTTGTCGTTGGTACAGGCGGCCGGAAGAACCGCGAGCATCACGAAGAACCAGCGGGCCAGCCGTTTTTTATAATTATAGGTTGTTAAACAGCAAGGAGAGAGCATTTTCATACCACGGAAAATAGGCATTGCCAGACAGTAAAAACAGGGTGAAAACACTGGAGATCTCCCTACCTGGTGGTAATGGACGCCAACTCCTTTTCCAATTGATACTGATTAGCGATACTATTGGTTAAAAGAACGAAGCCAGCCTGTTGATCAGGAAAACACTGAAAGGAACTTCTGCTACCGCCGGTACTGCCTCTATGATTCAGTACTCTATATCCTTCCGGGGTAGTAAGAATAAACCAGTTTAAGCCCAGTCCATCTTTGTCAGTACCGAATGTGAGCTTATGGGATAACGCTATGCCTTTAGTGGCATCTTCATTGTTCGCATAGATGTATTTTATCATATCAGCCGTATTGGAACGGAGCGCACCACAGGCAGGCATGCTTGGCATATCCCAAAAGGGCACAACTTCTTTCTGTGCATTGTGTGCTTTTGCAAGATCCCGTACATGAGAAATATCAATTTTCGTATCGTTCATCTTTATGGGTCGTAATATAAATGTAGAGATGAGGGTAAAATAATCTTGCGTATAAACATCTTCCAGGATATATCCGAGCAGTCCGACTCCCATATTTGAATAGCTATGTTTCTTACCGGGCAGCGTATCCATTTTCATAGCATGAAATCCCTGGTAAAGCATTTCCTTTGAATAGTGCAAGTAGGGATTGGTTGAATCATACCCCGCCTGCATAAAGAAGTTGAGAAAGATCCTGGTGACCCTTGCCGTATGATTTGACAGGTCCACCACCCTTATGGGCGTACCATTGTACTCCAGGTTGGGATAGGGTTCTTTGAGGTACTTACGGATGTCATCGTCCAGCTTTATTTTCTTATCCAACACAGCCTGTGCCAGCAGGATACCGGTAAAGGTTTTGGTGAGGGAGCCTATTTCATAGATGGTTTTATTGGTAGGCAGCACTCCGTTTCCATTCGCAGTTTCGCCATAGTTATAGAAGTAGGTTTTACCATTTTTCACCATTCCGATGGAAAGTCCAACTCCACTGGTATTGCTAAAATAGGTCCTGACACTTTTATCGACCAATGAGTCCAGTTTACTTTTTAAAGGGTTGTCAGTAGCAACCTTCCGCCCAGCGGTTTGGTTTAGCTGGGAGTAACTAACGGTTGCCCATAAAATAAAGAGGCTGGTAAAGGCAATTTTAAGGGGCATCTGGCGCTGATTTGTAAACAATATACATCCTCTGCACCGCTTTTGTCAGGATGTAAGTGGTTTTTATTTTCCGCTAACTTCATTTTCAAGATTCTGTACCGTAATTTTATTATTGCCGGGTCTCCTTTTGCAGATACGCATACGCGTCATGCGATAAAGCGCCCTGGGGAAGCCAGCTCCACCAGACCCCAAGATCTCTTTCGATGATATCCTTGTAGAATAAAGGCAACTGAGCTGATTCGCCTTCAAAATACTGACGAAAGGCGTGGTCTTGTACAAGGTTTTGCCGCACCTTGCGATAAAATCGCAAACGGCCATATCCTTCTGAAGAAACAGCCCGCATAAGGTTCATCCACCGGGAAGTAAGATCAGTGGCGCCTTTAAAACGGCGGTAAAGCGCCTTTAAAGAAAAAGAATAAGCGGTAAGGTCAATCACCCTGTCATAAAATTCAACCCAATCATAATTTTTGGGTTTAATATTCATGGCCAGGTGATTATTCAGAAAGTGGAAGGGAAAAGGGAGCACACGGCCTTCCCGTTGGTATTCCAGGTTAAGCGGGGCAGCTTCACCAAAGGCGGTTAACAGTGAATAACCCGGAAAAGCGCCCGGCGTACGGTCAATGAAACGCTTGGTAAGTTCAAAAGGTTCTGCTCCCGCATCGCTGTCCAGCCCAAGCACAAAATTCGTTTGAATGTAGGGGATATAGTGAATGATATTATTAACATGCGCAGATACCTGGCTTACCTTTTCTTCGCCGGTAATATGCGCTGTTCGCGACTTATTGCCCAGGTCGTACCATGATTCTATACCAGGCAGCAGGGCAGTAAAACCGTTCTCTGCTAATACTTTCAGGCGCTTCTCCGTAATAACAGACAAACTGCTTTCTGCAATAAAGCGAAAGCTTTTAAGGGGGGCTGCTGAAGCTATGGCATCCATATTTTCTTCAAAGCGTATCCCAAAATTGGGATCGTGCCAGGCTACCCAGGGTTTTTTAAACCTGGTGAGCAGAAACTGCAGGTCTTCCCGGATGGTTTGAAAATTCAATGGCTGGTAGGGCACCGTTGAATCAATGCAAAAAGGACAGGTATACGGGCAGCCCACACTTCCCAGCATCGGTACTATCTGCAGGACCGGCGCTTTCTTCAGGGTAGGCTCTATGAATTTCCAGCGTTCCCGGACACCGCACAAGTCAGCCGGCTGCTTGCCGGCCGATAAAAAGGTGCCCAGGGGGCGCTGCGGGGTGCAATTATTCAATACTTCCATAATGGTCGACCGGTTGGTAAATCCCAGTACATAGTCAAAGTATTGAATAGCATCATCCGGATAACACCGGGCATGCGGCCCGCCCAGCACTGTTACTGTCCCTCTCTGCCGGAGGTAATTACTTACCGAATAGGCAAGCAGGGCGGCTTGTGTAAAGGAGCTAATAAATACAAGATCAATTTTTTCCGGGATTTCCTTACGCAGGTCTTCCCTGCCTGTAAAACAGATCATGGTTACTTCATGACCTTCCTGTTCGCACCAGGTAGCCACTACCTGTGGCATAATACTGGCCAGGTTGGCATGCATTATTTTGGCCCATAAAGTATTGGAAGGGCCTTTACACACCAGGTCAATTAAGCAGATCCTGAGCCTTTGCATAAACAAAGCGTGCGTGAGCAATAATCACCACAAACGATATGCCCTGCACTGAAAGGCGACTCCAAACAGTCTGAGGAACAAGTTCCACATTAGCCTTTTTTACTCATCCCGCTACCGCTTTCCTGCATTTAATTAAAAAGAAAGGATAATTTTCAATAATTGCTGTGATCTCAAATAATCCAGCTTTGTCAAACTCTGCATGGATTGATTCGATATCATAAAAAAACATGTTAACACCCCCAAACATTTCATAACGGTCCTTGCTAACAAATTTGCCTTGCCCGTAGGTAGGAGCGTCTTTCGAAATGACTGTAAAAACCATGTAGCCATTTTCAGCAAGTTGATGATAGCAGTCACGGATTAGTTTCACCCTTTCGCTACTGTCCAACAAATGAATCAAAGCATAGCAAAATATACCATCATATTTGTTGTCATCAAAAGGCATATCAGTCACAGAACCATGGTGTATGATCATATCTGTGCCGTAATGCTTTCCGGCCATTTCAATAGCTGTTTTTGATATCTCGATCCCTGTTACAGTTATTCCGTTGTCTATGAAGATCTGCGCATTCCGTCCATAACCAATACCAGGGATCAGGATATTTTTTACTGATTGTTGGACAAAAAGATCCTTCGTCAGTACGGCAGACTTTGATGGCTCAAAGCCCCACATCTCCTGTTTCTCCCTGAAGGCTGACTCCCAAAACGCTGGTTGACCGGCTTTATTTACCATGATCCCACTTAGCTTTTGCAACAAAGTTACATAATCTAAAATTGTCCATAACGGTGAAGCATTTGTCCCTGCCTGTTTTCCTGGCAATGCCCCCAATTTGTACATAAAAGAGGCTGCCGGATGGCAGCCTCTCTCCTAAACAATACCGCTCCCCTACTCTTTTTCCTGCAGTACGGCCGACTGGCTCACGGCGCCCATGACACTACCGGCCACCGCGACATAACCGGCTATGTCATTGATGATCTTTGGCAGTTCCACAGGAGCTGCAAAGACAGCGGCACTCACTGCTAACAGTGTAACACCGATGTTGCGGAGCAGCTTAAAGAACTTCGGCGTTTTGTCCTGCATACGGTTGATGATATTGCTCATACCCTAAAATTGACTGGTTAAGTAATAAAGACCACTGCTACTGTTCAGTAGCCTCAACCGCCTGGCTGTTGCGAACCTGCCGGCGCCCCTGCGCACAGGGCGCTGACAGGTAAGGTTTGCTTTAGTGCAGACATGGAAGCTTCTGTATATGCATGTCTGCATGGGCCAACAAACAGCCAGACAAAGGATAAGGATCCCGGGCATCAGCTACCGGTCCGAAGGACTCTCCAAAGGAGTCCTCCGGACCTTCGGAGTGACGGATGATTGCAGGCTTCGTTAATATGGCTGCTGTAACAACAGGCAGCCTGTTCCTGACAAGGAGGTAAGCCGTTCATGATCACTCCGAAGGCAAGCGCCTAGGGAGATCTTCAAAGCTGGTACGGTTTGCTTATGCGGCCACATCTACCGCCACGATGCTGGTAGCATTGTGTTCACCGGTTTTAAGCGCGTAGCTCCGGGAATTAACCCGCTGGTAATACTCAATGCCCAGCGCCACCACGATCGTGTCCTGGCTGTTGGCAGGCAACGCCATGGTAAGGAGAGTGGGCGCTATGGGATCGTAGTTCCAGGACAACTCGGGCGTGCTTTGCATAGCAAACTCATAGGCTTCCGTGTCGAAGTTGATGGTAGCTGCTGCCGCCACGATCCTGAAATGCGTAATGCCGCTTACCTGCTGCACCATGTTGCGGGGTATGAAAGCAGGGATGCTCACGGCTGCCTGCCCCGCCGCGCGGTTGACACTGACAGGACAGCGTACAAAAAAGGAATCCCTGACACCTGCCCGCTCATTGAAGTTAAACCCCTGCAATTGCAGCAGGTCGCCCTGATTGGCGGTGCGCTCGCCCCGCCCGTTCACCGGGTCGGTAGCAATGATGCGGGAGAAGACCTGCACCAGGCGCGCCTGGGTGATCCTGTCTTTCGCAATGATGGTTACCTCCCGGAAAATAGTACGCATTAGTTTGGCCGCTTTACCAGCACGGGCAAACTCCGCGGCATTCTCGCGGGTGCGTTCAAAGGCCGGATCATTCTTGACCCTGTCAGCCGTTATCCCATTGGATGATGCTGTTGTTGCCATTTTTTTAGATTTTAGTGATTGAATAATTGGATGACCGGTCCAACCAAAAGCGTTTTTATGAATGAAGGGAACTCCATAGCATAAGTTTTCAGGCATGGAGTTACCTGCAGTAGTGTTAAAATGCAGGGAAAAGCACTGCGATAGCTCTGAGATAGTACTGGGATAGTACTTGCAGGGGTAGTATTCCTGTAGCACTCCTGCAGGATTCGGATAGAGCATGTAGGCCATCAGGCTACCAGTTTCAGACAATACGGGTAACATTACGCTACCATCAGTCCCGGCTACATTTGCTGTGTTGATCATAATCGTTCGTTTTATGAACACAAAGCTGGTGTGTTTGCACGAGCCGTTTTGCCAAGTTGTAGCCAATTGGCAGAGAATTATTTTTGCAACCGATCAACAGAAAAAGTAAGGAAACAAACGTCTTTGAAGTAGTGTATGACCGCAATGCGTACCTGCTTATACAAAAATTTCCGTACACATTTTGCCAATTGGCAAATAAAACTTTTCGGGAAAATTCCCTGAAAACAAGAATGCCAGCGTTTATTTCCGTGAAGCGGAGCAAACCCCGCAGGCGGAATAAACGCTGGCATCAATCCTTCAACAAGCCAACCAGACAATGGTGGGCATTATTCTTCCAGTTTATTTATATACTGGTGCAAGCAAGCTTTTAACTCATCAAAATATTTTAGGGGATCGGCCTTGCGTCCCCTTACCCTAAGAAAGGTGTGGGAGTATTTTTGGAGATCTACTTTCAATACAACCGACAAATAATTCATTACCTCTTTAAGGGCCGCCTTTCCATGATTAAAAAATCCCGTCAGGTACAGGGCATATCCCAATACTACAATATTGGCAATAGACTCCGTGCAATGCAGCCCGGAAGCTGTGACCGGCAAGGATGTATTGTTATCCGTGCTACAGGATGGATTCAGTTGCCGGTTTATATACACCAACAATAGTTCATGGGCCATCAGCTCGGCCATTTTTATATCGCCGCTGGTAGCGAATACCGGATCAAAATAGTTGACGTCGGGACAAAACTTCCAGTCGTACATGCTCCGTACAAAATACAATGCATCGTAGTGCGTGTCCTTCTTGCGGTAGTATTCGTAGAATACTTTGTTATCAGCAAAAAAGCGATCGACCTCCTGCAGCGCTCCCAACAGTCGCTCTTTTTCCAATACAGCGATCCCGTTAAAGTAGCCGATGTGCAGGCGGTATAATCTGTGGTAATACATATACCGCGACATGATCAGGGGCTTTACGTGTTTAAAAAAATGAATTTCTGTGGCCTGGTCAGGGAAGGAATTGTCAACAACCCATTGCCTGAGCTGTTGCAGGCCTTCTTCACAGATCCTGATGCAGGTTTCGAGGCGTGCGAATAAGTCGGTTTCCTTGTATTCCGTCTCTTGCAGGCGGTCGAGCAGAGAACTGATCAGTTTCTCAAAGGCAGATTGGAGACTCAACATAGTCTTGTGGTTTTAGTTGGAAAAGATTTGTTAACTGGCTATTGTTTTGAGGTAATTCAACAGCGTGGCGCAGGTCAGTAACCAGTATTTGGCCTCTTCAAATGTGAGCGTAGGACCTGATCCTGACAATACCTGCTTAACATTGATCATGACATTACCATAGACAGCGACGGGTGATAACATGTCCTGGATGATCTTATCAGGATATTGTCGTAAGGTCTCTTCCACGGCCATAATGGCTTCCAGGACCGCCTGGTTGTAGTCGGGATCATTTCTATTCGCCATCAGTTCCATCGCTCTCGAAAAGTGCGACCCGATCTGGTCTTCCGCTTCTGTGGCGGCCGCCTGTGCAATTTCTTTCAGCTCTGTATCATTCGTTACCCTGATCACTATTCGATTTACAACCCGGTATACGGAACCTTCTTTTTCCAACGCCTGGTTGCATGCGTTGATGAAGGGATCCACTGCTTTTGCATCTGCCTGATCCAACAGGAAGATCGTAAACTCAATGAAGTCAAATACCCTGTTATAGTCAGCCTTATAAAACCGTTCTTTCATACACTCCTCAAAGGAATCTGGATCAATCCCATTATACTTCCAGACAAGTTTATCAACTGTCTGCATAAAAAAGTCACCCCATATTGAAGTGATCAACAGGATACGCTTTTTATCGCTCCATCCGCTTAGATGATGAAGCCTGACCAAAAAATTTCCATACAAGGCATTCCACAACCGGGTCCGGAGGGTTTCGCTCATAGTATCAACCTGGAATGGGTGTTTTACTTCAGCCAATCCTATCCGTTGGGAGAAGTTCATAGCAATCGTTGAATTGTTGTTCATACGTTATTGATTTAAATATTAAATACAATAGAAGCCATGCCCGGATCCGGTCAATGATCCGGAATGGGTGATCATGCCAGATGCAGGGGCATGAGAATGCTATTAACCAGTGATGGAAATGACAGGCCCTGTGGACCTCTTCGGTCCTGGACTACCTTGGAAAGACTTAACCTGTGTGTTTAAAAAAAGGACAAGGCCTGGATAAGGGGTGAATGGAATCCCCGCAGCCGTTGTGTTTTGAGTGGAAGGTTGGGCCTATATTAAGTGGGACGGATGAGGTATTTCAAATGTTACTAAAGTCAAAAAAAAATTTGGAGGCTGGGGGGAAAGAGAAAGACCATCAAAGGAAAGTAGCATCTATCTTATTCATAATCAATACACTACTGACGCAGGCACAAATAGCAATGCCCGAAAAATATTTTTTCGGGCGATCGGCATTAGTTTTGACAGACTATTAGTTGTTGACCCGCTGTGCTTCTATAAACTCAAGTTTTGACTGAAGACTTTCAATTAACCTGTCTGCCATAAAATCAAGCATAGCAGTAGGCTCGTGATCGGTGAGTTCAAATCGTTTTAAATACTCGTTCTTATTCACTTCTCTAATAAAAAGTGGCGGATATCCCTTCCTCAACAGGATCAGGTTAGTAAAAATCCGCCCAATACGACCATTACCGTCACTAAAAGGGTGAATTTCGTTTAAGAACCGCTGGTGAAACCTGGTGGCGATAGAAAGCGGATGTTTGTCTGCATCATTTATATCCGCTTTTTCAAGTAGTTGATTAATTTCTTTAATAAGCTGTTCCATCGCTTTCTCCACTTCAGCCGGCTGAAGATAAGTATGGATCTTTCCGGTTGACCTTACTGTCATATTCTCAAACACCTTGTATTTACCCGGACTGTAAAGGCCATTATCTCCCCACTGACCAATGTTCTTCATCAACTCCTTGTGTAGTTCTTTGATATTCTCTTCGGAAATATATTGTAAGTGGTAGTCGTTGAAGACAATATCCAAAACTGCTTTATGATTAACTATATCCAGCACTTCTCCCGTTGTGGCATTTTTGGGTGTAGCAAAATCCCGCAGCAGCTTGACGGTTTGTCCATAGGTAATGGTATTACCCTCTATCTTATTTGAATTGTAAGTAAACTCTACCTTTACTTTCTCTAGAAAAGCCTCATCCCAATCTTTTTGAGGCATCAGTTTATCGACCTGGCCTTTCAGTGTATTTATGAGCTTTAGTTTCTCAGCAATATTCATTGTTTGAAATCTATTTCATAGTCAAATCCTTTGGTATTGAGCTTTTCCAGCCATCTCTTATACAGGTTATTACCAATCACTAATTTTCCTTCCCGCATGGTGAGCGTTTCCCCGACAATAAAGTCTTGCAAATCCTGTCTGAATTCTTTTCGGAGATCGTCCAGGAAAATAGTGTCCTTGTTGGCCAGGGTCCACAAGGCATCTATTCTTTCGGATATAACAGCAAGATTGTTCATGGTATGCATTTATGGCCAGTAACAGGAAGCATCAAAGGTAATGAATTTACTGCTTATAGCGCCTGGGAACCAGCCAGCTATTCCAAAGCAACTATTTGAAAGCCAAAATACTATCATAATTTTATGAAAAAGCAAAGGCCTTATTAAAAAGATCGGCCCAACCGTTAAAACAGTCTTTACAGAGTCCTATCGCGCCCACAAATCTTTAAGCATTATTATATTTAAATTTATAGAAAAAGAAGCGGAGCATAATTATGACCGGACCGGTAGAAGGTCCATTAATCTGCTGATCTGTGGTGAATTAACTTAAATTTGTACCAGGCGAAAATGCAGTAGCATCACCTATACAATCAACCTGGCCATGAGAACCATAAGTCCGAAGCTGGCGGAGAAAGTCGCCGAATATGTTCAACGGATACTCGTTATTGAAAACGTTGCAGTAACAGAACCTTTTGTGTTGCCTTTATATGCCAATGGCACGCCCACGCTGCTGTTCCAAACTGCCGCAGGCACCGTGAGAGGGAACGCCAACCACCTCACCCTTTTTGGCCAGACAGTACTGCCCGACACCCTCACGCTTACAGAAAATTTTACACTGATCGCCTATTTCTTCCATCCTTTTGCCCTGCATACCCTCTTTGGCGTATCACCTACCGACCTTACGGACAATCCTATTAACCTTAACCTGCTGTCGTCCAAAAAAGCCGGTGAGCTGCAGGAACAACTGTTGAATGCCGGCACAGTGGAGAAAATGATCGGCCTGATCAACGAATATATCTATAGCCTTTCGGTAAGGAACAAAACCGATGCAGCACTCATCAGGTTCGCGACCAGGGTCATCTCCGGCAATCCAACCCGCCGGGTGGAGGAAATGGTGGAAAAAGAACTGCACCTCACCAAACGCACCTTCCTGCGATTATTTGAAAGGCAGGTAGGCATTCTGCCCAATCAATACAGGCGCATTGTACAGTTTAACGCCGCCTTCCAGCAAATGCAAAACAGGCAGTTCAGCAAGTTATCGGATATTGCTTTTGAGCAAGGTTTTTCAGACCAAAGCCACTTTATCCGCGCATTCAAAGAGTTTACCGGCATCACACCCAAGGATTACGAAAAACTGCTCGGCCGCTCTGAAGCCTGAACTGACCCGGCCACCATTTTGTCACTTCTGTTCTATTTTACCCCTGTGCGCAATGGTAGTTTTACATCATAATCATAAAAACAAAAAATGATGAAAAAACCGATCTATCCCTGCCTGTGGTTTGATGGACAGGCCCAGGAAGCAGCAAAATTCTATTGCTCGATCTTTAAGAACGGCCATATCACTGCCGATAATAATATGGTAGTGACTTTTGAGCTGAACGGTACAAAGTTCATGGGATTGAATGCCGGTCCCCAATTCAAATTCAACGAGGCCGTATCCTTTGTGATCGACTGCGATACGCAGGAGGAGATCGATCATTATTGGAACAGGTTGACGGCAGATGGCGGCGAGGAAGGAAAATGTGGATGGCTGAAGGACAAGTTTGGGATTTCCTGGCAGGTAGTGCCTGCTATATTGCCGGAATTGCTGAGCAATCCCGCCAAAGCCCAGAACGTGATGAAAGCGTATATGAAAATGAACAAATTTGACATTGACGCCCTGGTAAATGCCTGAGTGCAGCATACCGGAAGGCAGTACCGGTACCACACCAATCATCCACCATTACCAATAGCTGGTTTTGATTTGTACCTTGTGGTACCGGTTATTTTGCTTTATAAAGGGTTCCTGGTAATAAAAAAGAAAAATGATGAAATACATAGGGATATATACTTTGTTCTTTATGTTCATTTTTTGCACTTTTTGTAAAGGACAAACCAAAACTGAACTACCAAAAGATGATATCAAATCCGAAACCAAAGACGTAATCACTTCCCACGGACCTAACAGCATCACTCGTACTATCATGCAAGATAGAAAGGGCAACATTTGGATGGCTGCATTTGATGGTGTTTTTCGATACGATGGAAAGACTTTTGCCAATATCACAAGTAAAGTGAGTGCGGCCCGCTTTTTTTCTGTTTTAGAAGATAGAAAAGGAAATCTTTGGTTCTCTTCTATCGGTTCAGGTGTTTATTATTATGATGGAAAATCCTTTCTAAATTTTACAACCAGGGAGGGGCTTGCCAATAATGAGGTTACTTGTATTTATGAAGATAAAACCGGTAATATTTGGTTCGGAACTGAAGGCGGAGCAAGCTGCTACGATGGTAAATCCTTTCGAAATTTATCGATGTATAATGATGTTAATTCTATTATTGAAGATAAAACAGGGAGAATCTGGTTTGGCACAAGGGGCAATGCCTGCTTTTATGATGGAAAAACATTTACCGATTTAACCCATAACGGCAAACCTTTCACGAATGTTTGGTCTATAATCGAAGATAAAAAAGGCAATATTTGGCTCGGTGGCACTGATGGCCTTTGGCGCTATGACGGCAGTACATTTACCAATTTCACGCAGAAGTTTGTTAACTGTATTATCGAAGATAAAAAAGGCAATATTTGGACTAGTTCAGAAAGTGATAATGGTGAAGGTTGGGCGCTTTCGTGTTATGATGAAAAGTCATTGTTCAATAAAAAAACCACGGTAACCGAAACAAATTTATCATCAAAAACGATTTTTACGGTTTTTGAAGATGATGATGGAAATATTTGGTTTGGCTCTAGTGGCGTGTATCGTTATGATGGATTTACCTTTGACGACTTTAAAGGTAACGCTGAATATCCCTTACATTTTTTTACACGCCCTTAACCAAAGCCCAGCACAAAAATTCCAATCAACGAGAAAGTATACACCAGTAGCTGGCCCCGGCCAATCACTCCCCTCCCTTGCCGCCCGGCAGCCGCCCTTTGATCCATTTGATCTGGCCATTGTGGTTAGACTCATGCTCCACTACATGGAACCATTTGCAGTAGTTATTGGTAGGTTGGCCGCCGAAGAATTTGGGGTCAACGGTCATTAGCCATTTGTCATCGCGCTTGCGTAGTTCGGCCAGTGTTTTTTCGCGGGTTTTGGTGAGGATATTTACGTAATAATCCAGGTCGTGCCCCTTGATCACTTTACGCCCTTCATCGCCCAGTTCCATGGCCGGGTTCCAGGTAGCCCGCTCCGTTTCTTTGAAATCATTCAATCCCTCAAAGGTATTGCCCTGGTAAAACACTTCGGTGGCGGCCAGGTGCAGTAACATAGCCCCAATGGTATTGCTCTTGGGATCATGCAGGTAATCGAGCTCCTCCTGCTTCATGCCCTTTACCGAACGTAATACCGTATCGCGCATCCAATTCATCATGGATACCAGGGTCCCTACTTGTGGCGAAAAGCCTTCTTTAGGCCCGATGATGTGCAAGCCATCTCCCACATACCGGTCGCCAGCCAGCGCCATGGCAGGAAAAGCGGTCATACCGGTTACGCCGGTCGTTATAGCAGCAGTAGTTTTGATAAAACTCCTCCGGCTGGTCACTGTAGAAGCCTGTTTCATAACATTCATTTTTTGATACCCATAAAGTTACCCTTATTTTTCTTCATCCCTCCTACCGCAAAATGGGGATGCCCTCCTGAAGAGATTATTTTCCGACTCTTAATGTCCATCGACTAGTCCCGCAACCCTGGCCCGATAATCTTGTGTATAGATACCGAACCAGGATACCAATTGCCCGACCCAGGCTGCATAGGGCTTATAGATAAATCCATGGCTCAAGCCTGTTTCGAGTTTAAACTCACGAAGGTCTAGTTCCTCCCTGCTGCGGTTCTCAAAAATTTTGACGCAGGTACCGTGAGGGTCTGAGGATTCAATAACAGATAGGAAGCGCCCCACGATGTTGAGGTTCAAATAATCCTTGTAGGTTTCCGGCCAACAGCCGCCCATGATCACATATTTCATTTCCCAGTTTCTTAACCTGCCCGCTACGTGCAACACAATATTTGATCCTGCTGATGCACCTACCAGTACAATATTCGGGAGGGGCACTTTTGCTTTCAACAGCGTGTCTACCTGTTTCACTATTTTACGTACATAGATAGAATCATCAATCCCCGGCAACCTTCTTTCGCTGATCACATAAAAGCCATGGGCACGCAGGGTATCCAGTATACGTGAATATTGATACGGTCCCCATTCCGGTACGGCATCAGTGATCGCATTGTCGCCTTTAACGGTGACTACGCCACCGTGCAGGTAGAACATATAATACCTGGCCGGGTCGATCCTTTTTGGAAGATCATATTGGATGTATTGAGCTGTAACACTTGTATACAACAGGGAAAGCAGTATGGGAAGGATAAGTTGTTTCATACTGATCATATTAAGGGCTTTGTACAAAGATAACCGTAATGGACATAGATGACGTGCTGAAATGACATTTTGAACAAAGCAAGAATGACGTTTTAAACAAAGTGCCCCGGTCATAGACGTCTTAGTTTTGTTGTAACAAATAAAAATTACAATGCAACAAAACAATTATCAGGGCGCACTACAGCAGCCATTGGGTTCAGGATTTACTGCAAGATCTACAGCCAGTGACGTTATCAAAGGGATAGACCTTTCCGGGAAAACAATCATCATTACGGGCGGCTATGCCGGCATAGGCCTGGAAACTACCCGGGTGTTTGCTGCGGCCGGCGCCACCGTTATTGTGCCTGCCAGGGATGTGGCAAAAGCCGCTAAGAACGTAACAGGCATCACCCCTGTCGAACTGGAACAAATGGATTTAATGGACCCGGCTTCCATTGACGCTTTTGCAGCAAAGTTCCTGGCATCGGGCAGGCCCCTTCATTTACTGATCAACAATGCCGGCATTATGTGGGTGCCATTGCGCAGGGACAGCCGCGGATACGAATCGCAACTATCCACCAATCACCTGGGGCATTTCCAGCTTACTGCCAGGTTATGGCCGGCGCTTAAAAAAGCCCAGGGCGCCAGGGTGGTGAATGTGTCTTCTTTTGGGCACCAAATGGCCCCCTTTCACTTTGATGATCCCAATTTTGAACACCGGGAATACGAGACTCTCCAGGGTTATGGTCAATCGAAGACAGCCAATAATTTATTTACTGTTGAAATGGACAACCGCGGCAAAGCTCACCATGTACGGTCTTACTCCGTGCATCCCGGTTCCGTGAATGGAACCGACCTGGGGCGGGAAGCTCCGATTGAATTATTCAAGCAGATGGGCACATTTGATGCCAATGGCAATATACTGCCTGAAGTAGCCAATCAATTAAAAACGATTCCCCAGGGAGCAGCTACCACCGTTTGGTGTGCCACCAGTACGCAACTTACCGGTATAGGAGGCGTATATTGTGAAGATGCAGAGGTGGCAGCATTGGACACGGGAGGTATTGAGCACCGCTATGATGATCCTTCCACCTTGCGGGGTGTGCTTCCCTATTCATTAGACAAGATAAATGCTAAGCGTTTATGGGAGCTCAGCGAACAAATGACAGGCATTGTTTTCAACGTCAACTGAAGCCCGCATTAATGATTATTTTTGCAGCGTAAAAACATTGCTGCAGGTTGATAATAGGTTAGCAATATGGATTTCCAGATAAAATATATTACGCCGGATATAAAGCTTTCCAGCTACGAGGATAAGTTGTTTAAGACAGAAGTGGTGTTTGATCACCACATGCTGGTATGGTTTATATCGGGCGAAACAAAGATCATCCAGGCAGAAGCCACGTATGTATTCCGGGCAGGTGATATTTTTCTGATCCCGAGAAATCAGTTGGCTACGATCATTAATTATCCCAAAGACGGGCTTCCCCATAAGGCGGTGGCGATGCATCTTTCCACCAGCCGGTTAAGGGAGTTTTATTTCGGTCTCGATGTAAAGCCCAAAGCATTGGCATCACCTAAGATCCGCTGCTTTAATGATCATCCGCTGCTTAAAAGTTGCCTGGCTTCGCTGATACCCTATTTTGAATTGCAGGGACCTTTTCCTGAAAATATTGCAGCGCTAAAAATAAATGAAGCCATCAGTATACTTCGGGTGATTGATCCGGCCATTGACAATATCCTGGCCAATTTTGAAGAACCCGGCAAGATTGATCTGGCCGGGTTTATGGAAAGGAATTTTATGTTCAATATGCCTATGGCGAAGTTCGGCTACCTCACCGGGCGCAGCCTGTCGACTTTCAACAGGGATTTTAAGAAGCATTTTAATAGTACACCACAAAGATGGCTGACACAAAAAAGACTTGAACTAGCCCATTACCAGATCAGTGAAAAAAAGCAAAAGCCCGTTGACGTATACCTGGAGGTGGGGTTTGAAGATATCTCTCATTTCTCTTACGCTTTTAAAAAGCATTTTGGCTATTCACCAACGGAGCTGAATAACAACTCAGCATAGGAACCAAACAATTTTAACCAACTGCTCCTTTGATGACGTTTGATTTTCCAGTAGCTTTAGTAGGTAATCATTTTTCCTTATCTAAAAAAAGTAACGATGAAAAAGATCTTATTCTTCGTGCTACTGGCTGCCCTTGCAACCGGTACCATCCACTATGTACAGGCACAAATTACTTCTATGCAACAGCCTGCTGCCCACACGACTGAAAAGGCAACATCTTCCAACTTCTTTGTCAATGCCAGCGTAACACTGGTGAATAATGCCGGCGCCCAGGGTTACAGGGCCATATTTATCCGGAACTTTAATGAAACACCCTATCTTTTTCCTTCATCCGGGAGCATTACCCACAGCTCTGTTTTGCCGGAGGGCGTTTACACGGTGGCCGTAGCGCCTATTGGCGGCTCTTCTACCGTCAGGAACTTTTCCTGGAGCCTCGGTCCTGACTATGGAAGCCAAACGGGCACCTCTGCCACTTTTAATAATGTGAATATCACTTCAGGAGGTACTATAACGGTTAGTATTAATTAAACAGTCAAGCCCGTTCCTGGTTCGTGGGGACACGAACCAGGGCGGGCGTTTTTAAGACCCTGCAAACTTACTGGGAGATTGCCCGAATTGCTTTTTGAATTCGCGGCTGAAGTATTTGCTGTTTTCATAGCCCACCATATACGCTATTTCATACACGGTGTACCTGTTTTCCTGCAACAGCGCAATGGCTTTTTTCAGCCGGAATGATTTTACAAAGTCATTGGTGCTCATGCCCGTGATGGCTTTTATTTTTTTGAAGAGCACCGGCTGGCTCATGGCCGCTTTTTTAGCCAACACCGCAATGGTAAACTCGGGGTTCTCAATGTTATCTTCTACAATTTGGGTAATGTTTTGTAAGAATGCTTCATCAAGGGGATGAAGCGCTGCCGGCAATGCAGTGCTATTGTCCGGGGCGGCAGCCGGACTGTTTTCTGTTGCAGCACTAACAGGAGCTGCCTGCAATTGCTGCTGAAACTGTTTCCACAACCGCTCACGCGATGCCAGCAGGTTACGGATCTGCAGTTCCAGTACCTGGATGCTGAATGGCTTGGTGAGGTACACCTCTGCCCCGGTTTGCAACCCGCTTACCTGGTGACTTACTTCCGTTTTAGCGGTGAGTAGTATCACCGGTATATGACTGGTACGGATATCGTTTTTGATCTTGTCGCAAAAAGCCAATCCATCCATTTCCGGCATCATTACATCACTGATGATCAGATCGGGCATGGCTTCTGTTGCCAGGCCGACCCCTTCGAGGCCATTGGCGCTTTCCAGTATATGGTATTGCTGCTGCAGCGCGTTTTTGATGAAGGTCCGGATGCCTGCATTGTCTTCTACCAGCAGGATGGTGTTCCTGGCTTCCTCATCCGTGCTTTTTAGGGATGCAGGTGCAGGTTGCCCGGCTTGCGCCATCGCTGTTTCCTGTACGGTAAGCGGCGGTGAGAGATGGGCCATCTGGGCTTCCGGGAAATGGGCTTTTCCTTTGAGCAATGATATAGTGAAGCAGGTGGTATACTGGCCATCGGCTGCTTCTTCGCTGGTCACCCCCAACGTACCTTTATGGATCTCCACAATGCTTTTTGACAAGGCCAGGCCAATGCCATAACCCGTGTTCTGCTTGCTGAAATGATCTCCCTGGAAGTAGTTATCAAACAAGCGCGCTATGTTCTCTTTGGCAATACCCGGACCATTGTCGGTTACCCTGATGATTACAGTGGTATCTTTTTCTTCAATGCCCATGCTGATGTAACCGCCGGCCGGCGTGAATTTAAACGCATTGGACAACAGGTTGAAAAGCACTTTCGCCAATTGTTCTTTATCAAACCATAGCTCGATATCCGGCGAAGAACTGATGAAACCGGCCCGTATATTCCTGGAAACGGATTGATCATGAAAAGCATCGAATATAGATGCTGCAAAAGGAACGATGTTCCAATGATGTACCTGCAGCGGCAGGTGGCCTGTTTCCGCTTTCCTGAAATCCATCAGTTCACTCACCAGTTGCAGCAGGCTTTCTGAATTGGTTTTGATGGTGCGCAGCAACTGCCGCTCATAGGGGTCATTGCTGCCGGTGTTGATGAGTTTTTCCGCAGGTCCGGTTATCAAAGAAAGGTGCGTACGTATTTCATGCGAGATGTTGGTAAAGAAATCAAGCTTTAACCGGGTGAGCTCCTGGTTGCGGCGGAGCAGGGCCCGCAGGAAGAAAAACCGTACAATGAAAAATGCCAGTGTGATAAAGAGCAGTCCGTAAATACTGTACGCCCACCATGTTTTCCAGAAAGGTGGCAACACGGTTATTTTTAAGGTGGCCGGAGCGCTCCATACGCCGTCGTTATTGGCGCCCTTTACGGCAAAGGTATAAGCACCGGGGGGCAGGTTGGCGTAAGCAGCAGTAGCGAGGGGGGTATAGTTCCAGTCTTTGTCAAAGCTTTCCAGTTTATACGCGTAGCTGTTCTTTTCCGGCTTGATGTAATTGAGGATCGCAAAGTCGAGCGTCAGTACATTTTGGTGATGACTAAGCTGAATGTCCTGCGTAAAGCTGATGTCTTTTGTTAAGATATGATCGGGACCATTGATGGTTACAGGCCGGCCAAAGAGTTTGAGGTCGGTAATGAACACCCGCGGTACTACGGTATTTTCTGTTATTTTATCCGGGTAAAAAGCGGAGACGCCTTTGTATCCGCCCAGGAAAAGCTCGCCGCTGTTGCTTTTGTAGCAGGCATTGTTGTTGAACACATTTCCAGCCAACCCGTCGGCTTCAGTGTAGGTATTGATCCTGCCATCGCCCGGCCTCAACCTGGCCAGGCCATTGGCGGTACCTGCCCAGATGTCTTTCGGGTTATCATCCTGCAAGAGGCCCAGTACATTGTTGTCGGGCAATCCCTCTTGCTGCGTATAGGCGGCTATTTTATTACCTGCCCGGTTGTATACGATAAGACCGCTGTAATAAGTGCCGGCCCATATATTGCCCTGTGCATCTTCCAGCAGGCTGTTTACATAACAAGGATAGCTGCCTGCTTTTTCCTGTACCAGCTTTACCTGGTTGCCTGTTATGGCATACAGCCCGGTGGTGGTGCCCACCCAAACGGTATGGTTGTTGGTTTCCAGCAAAGCAAGGATGGCTTTATTGCCAATCGCTGTCCTGATTGCTTCGCCTTCCGGATAAGGACTGAGGAGAGTGCCCTGTTTTCTGAACAGCTTCAGGCCTGCTGTTTCCGTGCCTATCCAGAAGATGCCCTGGCTGTCTTCCAGCAGGCAAGGTATTTCAGCGCCCAGGCTTACCGGGTCATTCTCTTTGTACAAATACCGTTTGAAGCGACGGGTGGAAGGATCAAACAGGTTCAGTCCGCCACCATGTGTGCCTACCCATATATTTCCGGGCCGGTCCTTATACACGGTTTTTACGAGATTGGAACCAATACTGCCGGCATCATTTGCTTTATGTTGATAATATTCCACCTCGCCGGTTGACCTGTTCATATAGTTCAGTCCGCCCCCTTCTGTGCCGATCCAAAGGTTATTTTTATCATCCTCCACGATGGCGCTAACCACATTGTTGCTCAACCGGGATTGCCGGGAGCTGTTGTTGTACACCGTAACACCGGCGCCAAAAGCAGCATAGCAATTAACGCCGCCAAAGAAAGTGCCTACCCAGATATTGCCGATGTTGTCTTTGTACAGGCTGTGCACTGAGTTCTGGCTTAAACTGTTTTTATTCCATGGATCATTTACAAAAGAAGTAAAGCTGCCCGTGCAGGGGTCCAGGATAGACAGTCCCTCCTGGGTCCCTATCCAGATACGCTCCTGCGCATCGGAGAGTAGTTTCCTTACATGGTTGTTGACGAGCCCGCCGGATGCCTGTGTGTAATGAACAAAGCTGTTCTGCCGGGCATCATACCTGTTCAATCCACCATTGAGGGTAGCCATCCATAAGTAGCCCTGCTTATCTTCAATGATGCTGGTGACCTGGTTATCGCTGATGCTGGCGCTATTGGCAGGATCATGTCGCAGCGCGGTGGCTTCAAAACCACCGGGCGTGGTGGTGATCTTCACCAGGCCATCATAAGTACCGGCCCAGATGATACCGCTGCGGTCTTCATAAACACAAAGCACGCCCCTTGACGGGAAGTTTTTACGGCCGGCAAAAGAATGGAAAGCAGGCTTCTCCCCGCCGGTAAGCAGGAACAAGTTTTTCGGAGTACCTACCCACAAACGTTTTTGGGAATCTTCATAAATGCAGGTAATGGCGCTATGTTCGGCACCGGGCACCGTGACCCGCTCAAACCTGTCTGCTGTTGCCTGGTACCTGTGCAGGCCATCCCGGGTACCTACCCAGAGGGTTTGCCGGCTATCGCAGAAGAGGGACAGGATATAATTATTGTTCAGGCTGGTGGAATCGCCGGGCCTGTTTTTGTATACCGTTATTTTCCGGGAGTCGTATTTGTTCAATCCATTCCTGGTGCCCAACCACATAAATCCCCGGCTGTCCTGCGCCACGCATAAAACGGAGTTTTGCGACAAGCCTTTTTCCACATCGAGGCGATCGAACCAGAGCGGTTGCGTCCAACCCATGACCCGGGCAGCAAAAAGCAATACTAAAAGCAGGAACCATTTCATAGAGTGAACAAAACGCTTGTGGGTGATAAAACTAACTTTTTCTTTTTATAAACGGTTAAGAAGGCAATTAGGCATCCTGCTTTTATACACAATTTACTAATCTTAATACAACATAATTTACTAATTTGCATGCAACACGATTTACTAATTTCAGCATTATACAATGGCAACACCTGCAGAAAAATTAGCAACTTCCTTAGACGCCCTCAAACAACTCCAGGAAAAAGGGATAGTAGCTATTAAAACTGATGCCTTATCCAGGATAAACAGGGAACGGCTCCTGGATAACGGATTTATAAGAGAAGTCTACAAAGGATGGTACATGGTCACCCCTCCCACAGAAGCGAAGGGAGACAGCACTTCATGGTACAGCTCTTATTGGAGTTTTTGCGCTCAACTGCTGGCAAATATGTACGGTCAAAACTGGTGCATATCGGCAGAACAATCATTGTCGCTTCATGCCGGCAACTGGACTGTACCACAGCAACTGATTATAAAATCGCCTCAGGCAAGTAATAATAAAATCGATCTACCTTTTGGCACTTCCTTGTTCCATATAAAATCACAGCTTCCGGCAAAAACTGAGATCATAGACAAAGAAGGGATCCGCATGCTTTCATTAACAGCAGCTCTAGTGCAGGTTTCGCCTAACACTTATACTCAAAATCCCACTGATGCACGAACTGCCCTTACCATGACAAAAGATGCATCACCCATTTTGGCTTTATTATTAGAAGGCGGTCAAAGTGTCGTTGCAGGCCGCCTCGCAGGTGCGTTTCGTAACGTTAATCAGGATATTATTGCCGATACAATTGTAAAAACAATGGAAAAAGCAGGATATAATGTGAGGGAATCAGACCCGTTTGAAAACAGGATAATTGTTCCACTGTCTAACCGTGCGTCATCTCCTTACGGAAACCGCATCAGGTTAATATGGCACCATATGCGGGATATAATTATTACACATTTTCCTAAAGAGCCAGGTATTCCGAAAGACAAGAAGAAGTACATGAAGATGGTTGAAAAGATATATGTGACAGATGCTTACCACTCATTATCTATTGAAAAATATAAAGTAACCCCTGAATTAATAGAGCGGGTACGCAAGGGCATATGGAATCTGCAGGGTAATGAAGAAGACCGAAAACAGCGGGACGCTATGGCTGCAAAAGGGTATTGGGAAGCGTTCCAGGCAGTAGAACGAAGCATTACCCGTGTGCTTGCAGGAGAAAATCCGGGTGAAGTGGTGGATATCGATCATGCAGAATGGTATCGTGAATTATTTGCTCCGAGCGTAAGTGCTGGCTTACTTAAACCAGCAGATCTGGCCGGGTATAGAAATCACCAGGTTTATATCAGTCAATCCAAACATGTCCCATTAAACAAAGAAGCAGTCCGGGATGCTATGCCCGTTTTTTTTAAATTACTTCAGCAAGAGCAGGAGGCATCTGTGAGGGCAGTATTAGGGCATTTTATTTTTGTTTTTATACATCCGTATATGGATGGCAATGGAAGAATGGGACGGTTTTTAATGAATGTAATGCTTGCATCGGGGGGCTATCCCTGGACGGTTATCCCGGTACAGGAAAGAACAACTTATATGCAGGCTCTTGAAAAAGCAAGCGTGGACCAGGATATTGAACCATTTGCAAAATTCCTGGGTAATCTGGTACAAAAATCCCTGAAAGGGACGCCCGTTGCAAAAGTATAGTATGTGAAGAGTACTACCGTTTTGTGCTTTGTATAGTTTTTTCAGTACAAAACAGGCTCCGGCAAATCTGGCCTATTCACAGGCTTCAATGATCTTAGCAATTCCCCCTGGCAACAATTTATATGTCTTGCGAAAGGGCCGGACTGAAAGTTTAAAAGCCGTAGGAAAAGCTCCCTCAGCGGGATTCATAGGGTACTTTTTAAAAAAGTGCCCTATTTTTTCGATTTATTCACCCTTGGGCTACGGAAAAATCCCTGAATTTCATCGCTGCTATTTTATATATACTTAATCTGACTATTTATGCGATTGCCTGTTTGCCATTGGCTTTACTGCCGTGCCTTACTAAAGGTTTCCTACCCCCTGTTATTGGTCTCCCTGTTTTTTGTTCCCTGTATAGTATTTGCCCAAAGCCCGGTCAGCGGCCTCGTAAAGGATACCGCGGGGAAGGCGCTGTCCGGCATTTCCGTAACTATTAAAGGAAAGAAGGTGGCCACCCAAACCGATTCGGCCGGTCATTTTAAACTGGCCGCCGTTACCGGCGACCTGCTGGTTTTTTCTGCTGCCAATTTTGAAGAAGCGGAGATAAAAGTAGGCGACCAGTCCGAATACCGGGTTACGCTCCGGTTAAAGGTAAAAGACCTGGACGATGTGATCGTGATCGGTTACGGTACTACTACTAAAGGAGATGTGACGGGCTCGGTGTCGAAGGCGCCAACGGCCAGTATGCAAAAAGCGCCGGTCCGCTCTTTTGATGAAGCCCTGGCGGGCCGGGTGGCCGGTGTGTCGGTCGCTTCTGTTGACGGGCAGCCCGGTTCTGCCGTGAATATTGTGATCAGGGGGAATAATTCCATTACACAGGACAACTCGCCCCTGTACGTGGTAGACGGATTTCCCATTGAATCGCCCAATAACAATGTGATCAATCCCCAGGATATTGAATCGATGGATGTACTGAAGGACGCTTCGGCCACGGCTATTTATGGCGCCCGGGGCGCCAACGGCGTTATTATTATTACCACCAAGAAGGGAAAAACAGGTCCGCCTGCTGTTGCTTTCAATGCTTCGTACGGTATCCAGAAAACGATTAACACGATGGACGTGATGAGTCCTTACGAGTTTGTCAAATACCAGTTGGAAAAAGATTATGGGGAAGCTGCCAAGACTTACCTCACCGACGGAAAAACATTGGAATCGTACCGGGATGTACCCGAAATAGACTGGCAATCCAGGATGTTCAGGACCGCTCCCATGAAGAATTATGGCTTATCGATAACCGGCGGGAATAACTATACCAAATATTACCTGTCGGGAAATATATTCGACCAGGAGGGTGTTATCATCAATTCCGGGTATAAGCGTTACCAGGGTACTATATCCCTCGACCAGGTATTGAGCCCTAAAGTGAAAGCAGGCGTGTATGTTAACTACAGTTACCTGGATCAGTCGGGCCTCCAACCCTCCGGTGTTTCCAACCAGAATTCCACCACAGGCACCCTCTTCAGCGTATGGGGTTACCGGAACTTTGCGATCAGCGGGGTGCCCAACCTGGAAGACATCTTATTCGATCCCGGCGTTGACCCCGCTGTCGATGCACGGATCAACCCCGTGCTGAACCAGGAGCATGCTTTGCGGGAAAACCTTTCGACCAATACGATCGTTAACGGTTATACAGAGTTTACCCTCCTGCCCGATCTGAAGTTGAAAGTAACAGCCGGCATTACGAATAACCTTACACAAATGAACCAGTTCAATGACACGTTCACGGTGTATGGTAATAAAAATTCACGACTGGGTGCTACCAAAGGCATCAATGGCTCGGTGATCTTTTGGAAGAATACGACCTGGATGAATGAGAATACGCTGAGCTATTATAAGAAGATCGGCAGCAACCACAACCTCACCTTCGTGGCAGGCTATTCCCAAACCGGCAACAAGACTTCCCGGTATGGCGCCAGCGCCACCAACCTGCCCAATGCAGACCTGGGCCTTAGCGGACTGAACGAAGGCACGCCGGAAACCGTTACCGCCATTACTTCTTCCTGGGGACTGGTTTCTTTTTTGGGCAGGGTGGATTATAAGTATAAGTCTACTTACCTGCTGACCCTTTCTTACCGGGCGGATGGTTCCTCCAAGTTTACGCCCAACAACCGCTGGGGTTATTTCCCTTCCGGGGCACTGGCCTGGCGGTTTAAGCAGGAAAAGTTCATGCAACGGTACCGCTTTTTGTCGGATGGGAAGCTGCGGGTTAGTTATGGTGTGACCGGCAATAACCGGATCGGGGATTTTGCCTACCTGTCGTCTATTGCTGTCGCTACTAATTCGCAGGGATATACTTTTGGCAATGTTACCTCGCCCGGCGCTTTTGCTTCCAATTTCGGCAACGGGGGATTGAAGTGGGAAACCACATCACAACTGAACCTGGGTACCGACCTGAGTTTTCTGAACAACCGCATTAACCTGACAGCCGAGGTATACCGCAAAAAAACTACCGACCTGCTGCTGTATGCCAACCTGCCGCTTTCACTGGGCTATGCAGCAGCCCTTCGCAATATCGGCAGTGTAGAGAACAAAGGACTGGAACTTTCATTGAATACGGTAAATGTGACCAGTAAAGACTTCACCTGGAAAAGCAACTTCAATATTTCCTTTAACAAAAGCAAAATACTGGCGCTTACCGAAAACCAATCGTCCGTTACTTCCACGGCTCCCTTCGATTTTTACTTCTCTACTATACCTTCCTATATTTCTAAAGTGGGCAATCAACTGGGTATGATGTATGGATATATCTGGGAGGGTGTATACCAATACAGTGATTTTGACAAATCAACGACCGGCAATTATGTATTGAAAGACAATGTGCCTTCCAACGGTAATTTAAGAAGTGCCATACAACCGGGCGATATTAAGTTCCGGGATATTAACGGCGATCTTACTATTGACGCCAGCGATTATACGGTCATCGGCCGGGGATTGCCTGTTCACACCGGTGGTTTCAATAATGATTTCACCTATAAGTCTTTTGACCTGAATGTATTTTTTCAATGGTCTTATGGCAATGATATTATCAATGCCAACCGCTATATATTGGAAGGCAATCTTTTCGGCCGCACCAACCTCAACCAGTTTGCCAGTTATACCAACCGGTGGTCGCCGGAGAATACCAGTTCCACCCTGTACCGCACAGGCGGCGGCGGCCCTACTACGCCTACCGGCGCCAATTCGAGGGTGATAGAAGATGGCTCCTACCTACGGCTTAAAACGGTATCCCTTGGTTATAGCCTGCCACAAAGGCTGCTGAACAGGGCAAAGGTGAAGTCATGCCGCTTGTATGTTTCGGCGCAGAACCTGCTCACCTGGACAAGTTATTCCGGCATGGATCCCGAGGTGAGCGTATTCAATTCTGTGCTGACACCCGGCTTCGATTATTCTGCTTATCCGCGTCCCCGCGTGGTGACTTTCGGGGTGAATGTGAATTTATAAACTTACTCAACTACGATTAAATAGATTGATATGAAACGGTTCCTGCTGATGCCATTGTTTGTCCTCTTTGCTTTATCCTGCAATAAAGTATTGGATAAAAAGCCAACCGATTTTGTAGAGCCAGGCAATTACTATAACAGTGAAAACGACCTGAACCTCGCACTTACCGCTGTATACGACCTGCTGGGCAATGAATACCTGTACACCAGTTCACTCTGGTTCCAGTTGGGTATTTGCACCGATGAGGCCTTCTATGCTTACAGTTCCAATTCCTATTCGGCCCCTATGTTTTACCAGTATGATTACACCAATGTATACATAACGGGCTTGTGGCAGCAATGCTATATAGGCATTGAAAGGGCCAACCTGCTCATAGCGAACATCAACAGGCCTGCGATGGATGAAACCAGGCGGCAGGTAATGCTTGGGCAGGCCCTCTTCCTCAGGGCTTTTTATCATTTCCTGCTGGTGAGCAATTACGGCGATGTGCCTTTGAAGTTAACGCCCAGTACCGATGTGAATTCCGTACGGGTGCCCCGCACACCGGCTAAGGAAGTGTATGAAAGGATCATTGCCGACATGAAAGAAGCGGAGGCGAAAGTAAATACAGCCAGTGTTATTGGCAATTCCAGCCGTATTTCAAAAACTACCATCCAGGGAATACTGGCCCGGGTATGCCTGTACATGGCGGGTTATCCGCTGCAGGACCAATCAAAATATGCAGACGCATTGTATTGGGCCAAACAGGTAACGGCCAGTAATGAACACGCCTTGCGCACCACGTACAACGCAGCCATTACCAATTCGGCTTACAGCCAGATCTTCATCAATCAATCACAGGATATTTATGACGTGAAGGAATGTATGTGGGAAGCGGATTTTAACACCAATAACAATAATACCGCTTATTGGGAAATGGGCAAGCTGGGCACGATGAACCTGGGATGCAATAACCTGGATACGGGTTTTGCCGGCTCCAATATCAAGACCTCCATTAAACTTTATAACCTGTATGGCAGTGGTGATTACCGCCGTGATTGGGTGATAGCGCCTTTCTATTTTGTAAGCACCACTACTACCGCTTCGAGGACCTATTACACAGCCAGCAATATCATTGGCCGTGATGCCGGCAAATGGAGAAGGTATTATGAACCACTTTCACCTGCCAAACAGCAATATGTGAACGGCACCAACTTTCCGATACTCCGTTATGCCGATGTGCTGCTGATGCTGGCAGAAGCAGAAAATGAGGTCAATGGCCCAACAGATATTGCCTATGACGCCATTAACCAGGTGAGAAGAAGGGCTTATGGATTACCGCTGGATGCCCCCAGCCTGGTGGCCGACCTGCCTGCAGGTTTCGCGAAAGAGCAATTGAAGCAGGCCATTATGGATGAGCGTGCAAGAGAACTGTGCTTTGAAGGTTTACGCAAGGCAGACCTGATCAGGTGGGGCGTTTTCACATCAGTTATGAATGCAATGACAACAGAGATCAATGCTTCCAATGCCAGTACTACCAATAAATCGCGGTGGACGCTCGGGTATACCACAGCCGCGTCTTCTCCGAGGTACCTGCTGCTGCCGATCCCTTCACTGGAAATCAATATTAATAAAGCCATGACCCAAAACCCCGGTTGGTAAGACCCCAAAAAAATAATCGTATGATCAAGTATATTCTTTCTTTTATCGGGGCAGGCATCCTGTTGACCGCCTGCCAAAAAACACTGAGCACGGGCGATGCCGGCTTTGATGTGACGGTTAACACCACCACCCTGCCCGTTGGCGATACGCTCCGGTTTGCCTTTACCGGCAGTCCCGATGTGATCAGTTTTTATTCAGGCGAACCGGGAAAGCGGTATGAGTACAGGAACAGGACTTCTGCTGAAGGCGCCCCCACCCTGCGGTTCAGAACAACCAGGGCCAATGGTTCACAGGCCAATTCGCTGGCCTTGCTGGTATCCAACGATTTTGCCGGTGTATTGGTGAAAGACACCGCCGCTACGATCAGCCAGATCAACAGCGCTACCTGGACAGACATCAGCTCCAGGGCTTCTTTTTCTTCCGGTACGGTAACACCTTCCGGCACTATTGATCTTTCCGACTTCAGCGCGCAAAACAAACCGGTGTTTATTGCCTTTAAGTATGCCGGCTTTACAGGAACAGCGCAGAATAAATGGACAATAGATTCTTTTGCGGTGACGAATACACTGGCAGACGGAACAAAGTATGTGATTGCCAATATGAATGCTTACAACAGCGCTTATACCAATTACGGCGTAACAACTTACAGTCCGGGTTTCTTTGCGTGCAAGGTGAGCAATAATTACAACTGGTCTATCGGCTCTACGTCGCTGGTGATTACCGGCGCTACTTCTGCCGGGGCAGCCACCTCCCCTGCCGAGGCATGGGTAATTACAGGGCCTATTGACCTGAAGAAGGTAACACCTGATGCCGGTGTGTCCATCAAAACTGTTTCGCAAACAGCGGGCGACCTGCAGTATACGTATAAATATGCTGCGCCCGGTACTTACCAGGTTGTTTTCAGCGGCGGAAAGACAAGTGCCGGCGAGCGCCATTATACAACGAAATCTTTTTCCATTACTGTTCAATAGAACAGGCATTCAGCTATAAAATTTATTTCATGAAACAACTAAGGACCTTTATCCTGGTAACAGGCAGCGTATGCGCAGCAGCGTTCATACCTGTTAAGAATCAATCCGGATTTATTGAAGACAATTTTTCCTTTGCCGGCAGCCAACTGAAAAAGATGGTGACTGTCGCCAATCAGTATGACACCTTGTTTCCCCGCTCTATTGATAAGGAAGGCCGGTTGAAAGGGACGAATAAGTATGAATGGACTTCCGGTTTTTTCCCCGGCGCTTTGTGGTATGCCTATGAAGGTACCGGCGACCCTACGCTGAAAAGTAGCGCCATTGTCTGGACGGAGAAGCTGGAGTCGTTACAGGATTTCACCCAACACCACGACCTGGGTTTTATGCTGTATTGCAGTTATGGCAATGCTTACCGGCTCACCGGGAACGAAGCCTACAAGCAGGTGCTGGTGCGGGCGGCCAAATCGCTCAGTACACGATTCAATTCTGTCACCGGCAGCATTAAATCGTGGAATGGGTTCGGTTCCTGGGATGGCAAAGGGAAGTATTATTACCCGGTGATCATTGACAATATGATGAACCTGGAGCTGTTGTTCTTTGCGTCGAGGGTTACCGGCGATCCGTATTACAAAAATATCGCCATAACGCATGCGGAGAATGTATTGAAGAACCAGATCCGGCCGGATTTCAGTTGTTACCATGTGGTGTGCTATGATTCGCTCACCGGCAGGGTGCTTACAAGGGAAACAGCCCAGGGCTATGCGAATAATTCCACCTGGGCGCGCGGACAATCCTGGGGCATTTATGGGTTTACGATGACGTACCGGGAAACAAAAGACAAACGGTACCTGCGTGCAGCCCGGAAGATGGCCGACTTTTATCTTGACCATAAAAGCCTGCCTGCAGATAAGGTAGCTTATTGGGATTTTAATGCCAATGACCCGGGCTATTATCCCTCGGTAAAATCACATGTGAAAGAAACACCTGTCAAATACCGCGATGCATCTGCCGCCGCGATTACCGCCTCTGCCCTGTTTGAACTAAGTGCCTCGCTGGGAGCAGCAGGAGAAAAGTATAAAGCGGCTGCTATTGAGATCCTCCAGGCATTAAGCAGCCCCGCTTACAGAGCGCCCGCCGGAGAGAACGGCGATTTCCTGTTAAAGCATTGTGTGGGCAGCATTGCCCACGGTACAGAGATAGATGTACCGCTGATCTATGCTGATTATTATTTCCTGGAAGCCCTGAACCGGTACAGACTATTGCTTGAACACAGGAATGTAATTGCAGGAGCCACCAACAATCCCCAATTATATGAGTAGACTTATTTGCCTGCAGGCTATCGGTATGATAGCCGCCTGTAGCTTTATGCCGCAGGAGACAGCCGCGCAACAGTTGACTGTTTATGGGAAGTTTGATTTTGGCACCTACAAGGTGCAGGGTTTTACCGGTGCTGTCGCCACCTTTAATGGTAATGCCACCCTTGCTACTGCCCACGCCGGTGGCCTGGGAGGCAGCCTGCCTGGCTTTGCCACCTGCACCCTCGACAGCGGCATTCATTATGTGGTGAACGGTGCTACCACAACGCCTTTCCCCGCCCAGGCCAATGCTGGCGCCACGGCTATTTATGCCGGTAAGGTAACCATCAATGCCAGCACCAGTATTAATAAGTCAGTGTATGTGGCAGATACCTTAATGCTCAACACCGGTTATTTAACGATTCCTCCCGGCGACAGCCTGGTGATTACTTCGGGCCTGCCCATTGCAGGTGGCCCTTTCAGCAATGCAAAACATATTATTACTGCAGCCAATGTGAACACTAACAGCCAGGGATGGATGGCAGTACGTACTATCAGCGCCCCTTACCTGTTCCCGGTAGGAACAGGCGCCTATTATTTACCGGCCACACTGTCGCCTGTATCCAATTCGGGATTCGTGGCAGGCGTGTTTGAAGGTATTACTAACAACGCCCAACCGGGCGGTACGGCTTTCACGGCGCAGCAACTGGCAACAGAGGTAAATGCCGTATGGAGGATACAGCGTACCAGCGGCAATAATAGTTGCCAGTTGACCCTGGGCTGGCCGCAGGACCTGGAAGGCAGTGATTTCAGCCAGGCCGCTCATATAGGCATAGCTGCTTATGACAGCCTTTGGCAGGATGCTGCCGGGCAGGGCGATAATGCTGCCAACAGCGCGTATAAAAACTTTACGCAGTTCTACGCCTTTACGGTTGCCCAAAAAGAATGTTCACAGGAACAACAACAAAACGGGAAGATGACTTTATTACCGGCGGCCATCAATAAGATATGGCCCAATCCGGTTGTTGACCAATTGACGATCACCCATTCCCTGACTGGCTCTAAGGTATCTATCACACTGTATGACCTGTCGGGCCGGATGCTTCACCAGGAATACGCCTATAGCCGGCAGGTATCGCTGAAAGTACCTGCGCTCCGGCCAGGCATGTATATGCTGTCCATTTCCAATGGCGCTACAACGGTAACACAGCCGTTCCTGAAACAATGATAGCCGGAATTTCTTTTACGATCACTTGCCAAACTATGAACGATGAAAACGATACTGCTTGTTATAGTAACTTCTTTCGCAGCGCTATGCCTGCCTGCACAAACTACTTATTACTGGGTGGGCGGCACTACCGCCAATGCCGATTTTAACCAGGCCAGTAACTGGAACACCGTATTAGGCGGCGGCGGCAGCGCCCGCACTTCACCGGCCACCAATGATATACTGGTATTTGACGGCTCCAATTACGGAGCGCCTGCCGCCAAATCGGCCACTGTATATAATCTCCCTGCACAAACACTCGGCGGCCTGGTACTTCAGCACAATGCTACCGTCACTTTTGCCAGCGCCATCAGTACGGCCGCTACCGCTTTGAGTGGACTGATCTCCAAGTCTGGAAATACAATCACGGGCAATGCCTCCACCAATTTCAGTAATGATTTCAAGGTGGGTGATTTTGTGACCACTTCCCAGTTTGGCGCCACGATGTCGCTCATTACTACTGTTAACGCCAGCACACTTATCACTGCGGAGGCGAACAATTATGGCAATACCGCTTATTACAGGGGCGCCACGTTGCGCATCACCGCATCTCCGGGACTGGTAATTGAGCGCGGATCAACACTGACGGTAACATTCAACAATGCTCCTTTTGCCATTACTATTTTGCCCGGCGCTTCAGGACTTGTACAGGGCAATCTCTCTTTTATGCCCAGCGGAACGCAGGCCCACCGGCTCGTTTCTTTTACCGCAGGCGGTGTGCTGGTGGATTCTGCCGGCGTGATCACGAGCGGCCCTAATGTGCGCGGCAATGTTTTCAGCACCAATGCAGTGGCTACCAATAACAATATCATTTTCGCCAAAGGCAGCCGCTATGTCCATAATCCCCGGAATGCCAACCCTGCCGAAAATCAAATACCTTTTGGCAGTACGGTAACAGGCCCGCAGTCGGTTATTGACCTTCAGCCGGGCAGCACCCTTGTGTACAGCACCAACAACGGCGCCTCCTTTGCAGGGTTCAAGTATGGCGATGTGGTGATCAATGGCAATATTACGGCCACCACTTCCCCTTCCTACCTGGAGAATTTTACGGTGAACAGCAACGCTGTTTTTTTGAACAATAGCCTCACGGCTTTTCCCATCTCCGGCAGTATTGACAATAACGGCATCATCAGCACTACGGCCGCTTCCACTATTCTGTTATGCGGCCAACAACTTCAACGGATAAAAGGCAATGGCGCTTATTATTTGAACAACGTTACTACTGTTGCCGGATCGGATGTGAAGCTGGAGCGGGACCTGCAACTATCTTCTACTGCTACTTTTTCCAGCACTGCTGTAGTGGTGAATGGCGCGCAGGTATTGGCGGATAGCCGGGCAACGAATATTGGTGTTACGGTAAATAATTACCTGGAAGGGCCTGGCACAGTGAGGACCACCCCGTTTGCCACCGCCATCAGTAAGATGAAAATGAAAACACTCCGGTTTGGTGAAGGAGAGATAGGCGACTGGTACCTGTGGTCCAAACCGCCTTATACAGCGCCCAACCCGCATGCTGCGATGTGGGGAAGCAGCCAGTGGCCTTTTACGGATGCCGGTATGTTTAACCTGGCAGATACGACCGGTAAGCTGGTCACGAATCAAATGAATATAGACCATTTCCTGACACTTTGCAAGGACAGCGCTATCACACCGTATTTTATTGTACCGATAGATGCCATTATGCAACCCAATGCCGTTGCCCATTATGTAACCAAACAGGAGATATTGAACAGCACGGTAGCCCTGGTGAATTATGTAAAACAAAAAGGACTGTCGTCTGCCCATTATGAGATCGGCAATGAATGTTATTATCCTATTTCGGGCACCAGCACCGGGCAAACCTGGAGCGCCACCGCCTATGCCAACCTGGTGGCAGAGTTATCGGACCTGATGAAAGCCGCAGACAGCACGATCAAGATAGGCATGAACGGCCATAATTATCCCAACACCAAATGGTATGATACGCTTTTCCTGGTAGCGGCCCCCAAAGCAGATTTTATTGTGGCGCACAATTACCTGCCCAATCCTTCCACGGTAAGCACGGCCGCCAATTCCTGGTACAACAGCTACCTGACGATGGCGGCCAATAATACAGACCTGATAAGCGCCGTGAATAATGCCACAGCGGCCATCAATACTTTTGGTGATGCGGCGGCTAAGAGCCGCCTGAAGATCGCTGTTACAGAAGCCAGCTCCTATGCTCCGGGGTCAGCAGATTCCATCTATCCTAAAACCAATACCATGGGGAAAGCCATCATTGCAGCCGATATGTTTGCCGCCATGCTTTCCAATCCCCGGGTGTCGCATGTGCATTTCTGGACCAGTCACTGGTTCCTCAGTTATGCGCAAACGTATAACCAGCCTTACAACCTGCGGTGCCTGCTGGGCGGCAATAATGAAATCACCCCGGTAGGTTATTCGCTTCAGTTGCTGAACGAGTGTATAACAGGCAATAAGGTATCGGTCACTGATCTTAATACGGCCAATACGAAGTATAAGGTGCACGCATTCTTTGATACGGCCACGGGAAAAACAAACCTGCTGGTGATCAACCGGGACAGTGTTTCCAAAACAATCCCCCTGCTGCTGGCCAATATGAATATGGCCAATAAAACGAGCCAGGCGGTAATGCAGTTGAAAGGGAATAATCCGAATGATTACGCACCGGTGTTCAGCAGCATCAGTAACGTGAGCACGGATGCGGCAGGGCGGGTGGATATAACCGTACCGGCGTATTCGATTACCCGATTTAGTTTTTAATTTTAGTACGATATTTATTGTATGCATTTGACTACTTACAGTACCCGACATCGCTTACCAGGCAGGATTGCCCTGCTAAGCGCGCTACTTTGTATATGCCTTGCGCAGTTTACGCCCTGCCATGCCGGGGTGATTGATACTTCCCGGATCATGGGGCATCCCCGGTTGCTGTTGCTGAAAGGACAGGAAGAGTTAATTAAAAATAATATCAAGGCCCATCCGCTCTGGGAGAAGGTGCATACCGACCTGCTGAATGAATGCGATATCATCCTTGGCCTGCCACCAGTGGAGCGGGTATTGATCGGCAGGCGGCTGTTGGGCAAGTCGCGGGAAAGCCTCCGGCGTATTTTCTTCCTGTCATATGCCTGGCGGATGACGCACAAGAAGAAGTATTTCAATAAATGCGAAGAGGAACTGCTGGCCGTGTGCAAATTCAGCAACTGGAACCCCGATCATTTCCTGGATGTGGCGGAGATGACGATGGCCGTAGCCATCGGTTATGACTGGCTGTATGATGAACTGTCTGCCGCTTCCCGCCAACTGATCAGCCAGGCCATCATCAGCAAAGGACTAACGCCTTCCCTCGATGACAAGTACAATGGATGGCTGCGGGGCAATAACAACTGGAACCAGGTATGCAACACGGGCATTACTTATGGGGCGCTGGCAGTGTATGAAGATCAGCGGGCACTGTCTGTACAACTGGTAGAGCGCGCTTTAAAAAGCATACAGATCCCTATGAAGACGTATGCCCCTGACGGCAATTATACGGAGGGGTATAGTTACTGGGCCTATGGCACCAGCTATAATGTGTTTTTGATCAGCGCCCTTGAGCAAATCTTTGGAACTGACTATCAACTTTCGCAAGCGCCCGGTTTTTTGCGTACCCCTTCTTTTTATGAACACCTGGTAGGCCCTTCGGGCCTACCCTTTAACTATTCCGATTGCGCCAGCGCAGCCGATGGACTGCAACCTGCGATGTTATGGTTTGCTTCCAAACTGCACGATCCTTCCCTGCTGTGGCAGGAGCAGGCGAATATGCAAAAAGGAAAGATCCTGGCCAAATGGAACCGCTTTTTACCGGCCGCCCTGGTATGGGGCAAGGACCTGGATATGCATACCCTGCAGCCGCCGGCATCGCCCGTGTGGGTAGGCGATGGAGAGAACCCGGTAGCGATGATGCGCAGCTCCTGGACCGATCCCAACGCAATTTATATAGGATTTAAAGGAGGCACTCCTTCAGCAGGACATGCCCATATGGATGCAGGCTCTTTTGTGATGGACGCCGAAGGCGTAAGATGGAGTGCCGACCTGGGGATGCAGGAGTATGAATCGATGGAGTCAAAAGGGTTGAAGATATGGGATATGAGCCAGGGGTCGGATAGATGGAAGGTATTCCGGTATTCCAATTTCTCGCACAGCACACTCACGGTTAATCATGCTTTGCAGGCCGTGAAGGGAAGGGCCGTGATCACGAAACATTCGGATGACTCCCTGTTTACCCATGCCGTGATGGACATGAGCACGCTGTATGCCGGCTCACTGGCAAAGGCGGCCCGGGGCATTGCCCTGGTGAACAAGCAATATGTAACAGTGCGGGATGAAATAGAGACCGGCGATACCACCTGCACCATCCGCTGGGCCATGCTTACGCCGGCTAAGGTAGCATCCGTCAACAATAACCGCGCACAACTGACGCATAAAGACGGCAAGAAGCTCACCCTCTATGTTGACGGACTGCCACAACAGGCAACCCTGCAAACATGGCCTACCGACCCGCCGAATAGTTATGACGCCCTGAACCTGGGCACTGTGCTGATCGGGTTTGAAATTGTAGTACCCGCCCATACCAAGGTGGCGTTTAACGTATTCCTGGTACCGGGCGAACAAACCATTACGATCAAAAAATCTTTACTCAGGCCATTACAGCAATGGTAAAGGGGTCTTTTTTATTTCCGGCAAGTTGCTTACCTGTTGTGCAAATTCCACTCCCCCATCCTGTGCAGTATAATTGATGTATAGGATCACATCGGAGATGGTACTCAGGTCAAAAGCATTGGTGGCCTGCGGAATGCTTAACTCCCAGTCAGACACAGCCCCTGTTCCTTCAAATGGCAGGTATCGTTCGTCATTAAAATTAAGTTCAAATAGACCACTGTCGCCACTTGCTTTGGAAATAGCTATTTGCTGATTCGGCCGCCAGTTGATCCGTAATGAATTGTTGCCCGGCGCCTGCCCCTTTTCATTGCTGACCAGATATTTTACGGTATTCAGGTTGGGCTGTGTGACCACTTTGTTGGACTGCTGCCGGAGCGTAGCTTTTATAGATTGATAAGGACCCACAATAGCAGGAATGGTAATGGACACCGTTTTTATTTTCCGGTTGTAATGACCGGGAAAATCCCTGTCATACAATTGTTCCATTAAACTGATCCTGCAGGTTCCTGTTTTTACCAGCTTCTCGAGTTCCGTTACAGACAGCATCTTTAAGGATACGATCTTTTGTATTTCGAGGTATCGCTGGTTATTGTCAATATAAGCTTTTTCCAACCTGCCCAGGTCGGCCATCAGTTTTTCGCCTGCCAGTAACCCCCGGTGGGTATTGCTCCAATAACCATAGCTGATGATGTTTTCATTCCTGTTCAGTTCGAACTGGTAGGCTACCTGTGCTTTTTGGGCCAGGTCCTGCGCCATCTGGAATGCCTGGTAATAGACGGAACTGATCTGGTCGATCATCCATTGGTACATTTCCCGGTTGGTGAATTTATTGGCATAGAATTGCTGCAGGTCCTGGTTGTTGGCGATATTTTGATTTTGTACTGCCAGGTCTGTAGTAGCATTCTGCACATGGATGTCGTTGATGGCTTTTTGTATTTTTATGGAAGTGACTTCATACTGCGCCAGTTTTAATTGCAATCCCCAGTCTTCAGTCCTGCGGGTATAAGACGCAGAAACGGCGGTCATATTGGCCTGGTTATTGGCGATATTGCTGCCCGAACTTAAGGCAGCGGCGGCAGATTCTATGGAGCCACCGGGACTGAAATCCCCATCGGCAAATCCAAAAACAGTGGGTATCAGATGACCCACTACTGCTGCCACATGCAAGGCGGTGGCAGGTATCTCCACCTCTATGGCTATTTGGTTTAATGAAAGGGCTTTTGCTTCCAGCACAGAAACTGGTTTTGTCAGCATTTGGGTATAGTAAGCCACCCTTTCATTAGCGCTAGCCAGGCTTTGGTCCAGGACCAGGCCCTGGTTCATGGCCTCTTCTATTTCCTTTTCTTTGATGGAGGTAGTAAGGTCAAGGATGGTCTTTTCCTGCACCGTACGCAGCATGGCCAGTTGCTCTTCATCATTCCTTTCCAGTGCACCCAGGATCTGGCGGCCAAAATCAATCACCCTTTCCGTCACTGCTTTGGCATACTCTATCATTTTAGCGAACCTGAAATACGGGATCGTTGTTGCATAGCTGATCGGAACGTCGGCCAGGTTGACGCCCGCGGCGCCTGCCGCCACCAGCATCATCGGATTGATGGGTGGTTCAAACAATGCCAGTGATTGTTGCTGGCCCAGGATGTTGAGGCAATTCCTGATCTCAAAGAGCCTGGTCTCCACGAGGTCCTGGCAGACAGCCAGTTCATCGTTTTCCGGGATACCAAAGTAGAAGTTGGACAGGGAAGCAGAAAGCCGGGGCGTATATTGCATCCGGGGATGTACCGGGGGCTGCATATCTTCTATATCGATCACAAACTGGGGAATGTGATTTTGATATTCGTTTTCAATCTCCGCTATGGTGATGGGCACTCTTTTCTTAAAGCTCCCTGAGATATCGGGTCTTTTCCCCAGTAGTTCTTTTGCCAGCACATATAACATTTCCGCCTGCGTGATGGTTTCCCAGGTATACTGGCTAAACAGGTTATCGCCCCAGTTCAGCAAATTCGTGATATAGTTGACCACGGTCTTCTTCTCAAATGCCCCGGGACGCAGGTAAGCTATTGCTTCAGGATCGAAGGGGTCCAGGTCGTATAGCAAGACCTGGTCTGTATCTTTTTGCGCGTTGCCGGTAAGGATCTTTACAATGTCTTCCGGTTTACCCAGGCTTCTGAAATAGCCCAACTGCCAAAAACGGTCATTGCTTTGATCGGCCGCCGTTGGTTTAAACAGGTACTCATACCAGCGTTTGGCATCTTCAAAATGCTGGTTACTGCTCAACAATTGAGCAATCAGCATGGGAATGTGGTAAAACAGCTCCCAGGTGTATTTCCCATAGGGCGCCCCTGCTGACAGATCAGACGCGGTAATGTTACCGGAGTTCTTTGCATATAAATAATCAGCGCCGCCCATGAACAAATCTTCATTAAGCCGTTGTATCCTTCTGCCGTTTACGTTTTGAATGACATTAAGCGCCATGGTGTTGTCAGCAGGCGCAGGAAGATTGCGGGGCTTGTCAATGCCTGTATAAATGGCCCAGATCTGCGAAGCAGACAATGCTTTGTTGACCAACAGTAAATCAGCCATCAGGCAAGTCGTATAAGCATTGTTGTATAAGCCCAGGTTGAGCGGCGAACTGCCGGTATAAGGCAGGTGCCCTGCAGAAGCATTATCCGGCAATCCATTCACAAATATGCTTTGTGTTTGTGATGCTTCATCATAGGTAAATACCAGGAAATACCATTTGTTGGCTGCCAGTTGTACCTTGCCCTGCGTACTGCTATTGTAAAAATCCATAAACGCTGTATCATCCCTGATCAGCAAACAGAAAGATTCGCCGGGTGTTGCTGCGGAGGAAGCCAAAATGGGATAGTCGCCAGTGCTCACAAAGTTGCCCAATACCCAGATACCTATGGTGAAGCTATGATTGAAAAAAGTATTGAAATGGGCCGGCAGTGTGGCATATTGATGGTAGCTGCCGCCAAGATTCAAATCCAGCACATTCCTGGCATTGAGTGGCGGAATATCCAGGTTGACGAAATGAGCAGGGAGTGAGGACGGCAATAGTGCATAGTCTGGATCATGCTGCACTTCCTCCAGGTTGGTGTTCAATTCCCATTCATAACTTTCAACATCATCCGACACCTCAAAGCCGATGTATTGTGTATAGATAGTTAACACCTCCGGATCAGGCAAAGTGGCATGGACCATAAACATATCCGCCATGTTCCCGTAAGCAAAGTTGGCGCCGTCAGATCCCAATAACAGGGGTACATTTCCCTGCAGGCCATCCGTCATGATCGCCCGGTTATCCAGCGCCCCATTAATAAAAATGGATAGCTCCCGTGTTTGGGCATTGTAACGGACAACTATAAAGTACCAGGCCTTGTTCCAGAGTTGCGTATTGCTTGTTATTACCTGGGGACCAACACCAACAACCACATTCCCGTTTATTAATTGTATAGAAAGCGGATAGGGCGCTGCGGCAGCAGGGTATAGAATGGGCCTGGTACCTGCCGTAACCAGTGGACTGATCCAGCACCCCAGTGTAAAACTGTCGTTGAACCAGGTATTGAAATAAGATGGCAAGAGGAGACCTCCCTGATAGGACATGCTTAAATCGAGCACGCCTCTATTGACAAACACGCCTTTGCCGGGAACAAATGACACGCCCTTCCCCGTTCCCAATGGATAATTCCCGCGCAGGTCTGCATTGGTCTTATCAAAGGTCCACATGTATCGCTCGTACAGGTTTAAAACAGCATCAACAGGCAGGCTTAATTCGGAGGAAGGTTTGATACCGCCATTCTGAGCGCCAATGCTGATCAGGAGATCAGCAATATCCAGGTAATCATTAAAAACATTGATATCCGGTTTGGGTGGCAGTATTACTTGCGCCGGATCAACACCGGAGGGTATGAAGGTAAAATCAAGCGCATTGTCCGGATCGGGTACTTCATGGGGGTTTGCCCATTGCCCGTTGGAGTTTTGGAATGAATAATACACTTTTGTGTCATAATGAAAAGTCTTATCCGAAGAATAGGTATTGCTGTTGCCGGATACCTGCTGCCGGGTAAATTCAAGCCAGAAAAGATATAACCTGCCGCCGGCATAGATACAGGCTGCACTATCGCCCCTGATGCTGATGTTTATTTTCTCCCAGTTGGTCCAGTTGACCCAGGTATCAGGCGTATCCGCAGGAAGGATGGCGTCGGCCATCCTGTAATAATACCCTTCATTCCTGTTCTTTGTTTTGGCAATGACGAACCAGGTATTTTTTATGATGATCCTGCCATTGACAAAACTGGCGATGCGCCCCATACAACTTGATACAACGGTAAGACCGGTAAGCGCTTCAAGATCATGAAAATAAGATTGAAAGGCCGCTGTAGCGCTGTCGTTAGTCAGATTGGACTGGCTCAGTTTATTTTGCAGATCGGCATACACGCTTGTTTTGTCTTTACGAAGGGTAGGATCAATATATTTTTCCGGGAACAGGAACACCTCCCGGTTGGCTTCCCATATCCTGTAGTGCGACATCCAGCTCCACTCCACTTCTGCAGCATTCCCTTCCTCTTCATTTCCTCTTATGGAAGTATAGGGTTCCAATTGCATCCTGCAACGCTCTATATATAGTTGCAGGCTGTTCAGGGCAGCCTTGATTGTTGAAATGCTGCGGCAACCGCCAGACCCGACATCAATCAGCAATAGCTCATACAGGTCATTAATACCTGTTATATCTGTAAAGCGGTTGCGCAGGGAAAAGATCATGTACCCCGCAAGGGCATCCCGTTCGCGCTCCAGGAATTTATTCCGCAAAGGATTGTAAACGGTATCCCATTCATCCGGAGAACGCCCTATGGCAAGGGCGCTGGCCAATTTAGCGGCATAATCCTCATAGGACGCATAGATGGCATTATTATGATCAGGGTCAGGGTCAGGATTGTCTGTTGTACTCCTTACTTTTAGTTGAAGTTTGGAGAGGCCGATAAATCCCAGTAAAGATCCGATACTTACGCCCAGTTTATTGGCCAGCTTAAAACAATCATCCGCAAAACCGAACCAATGTATATCATGCTTTGTGCCATAAAAAAGCAGGATGGGTTTGTTCCCATCGGCCGCTCCGATGATTAAGTTACCCTCACTGAGCGCTATGGGCCAGGGCTGAAGGGATATGAGCGGGCAGGCAGGCAGTTGAAAAGCATTGCGGAAGGAGAGGATATTATCCTGGATGTAATAAATAAAGCAGGTATTGGTGGCATCATTCACCACCAACGCATCATCCTCTATGGCAATGGTGCAAATGCCCGAAAATGCCGCGTTGGTCAATGCTTTTATTGTTGACGGCTTGTCAGTATTGACATCTGTGATGTAACTGATGACCGGATGGACGCCCGACATAGCAGACATCACTACAATATTTCCGTTGGTGACCACTTTTGCCGTACTGCAGGGAACGGCCGGCACCACCGGAACAACAGCAGCATTGTTGATCCTGAAAATATAGGCATAGCTGACCGACCCGATGGTGATGATATCGTCGTATAAGCTGATGGAGCTTCCTACTGATTTATCGCCAGACTGAACAGGGAAGTCTGCTTTTTGATACGTCCACTGGCCGGATCCGTATTGAAACAGGTACACATTACCGGATTGGTTAGCGCCGGCATTTGGCGCTCCTATGGCAAGCCTATTCCCGTAAACAGCGATTGTATTGCCGAAGGCTGCTCCTGCAGCAGCATCGGGCGCTGTTAAGGAGATTGGCTGGCTCCACATTTTGGTGTCCCTGTTGTATTCATAGATATATACCACCCCTGCACCATTGTTTACGGCTGTATCGGTTATGAAGGCCCGCAGTTTTATTGTATCCACATCAGCATAGCTTTGTATCATTACTGCGGCGCCAAAAGAACCGGCATGTTGCGGGGCAGGGATAGCCGGCAACGCTTCCCATTTCTCCCCTTCCAGTTGATACACCAACACGCTGTTTAACGATGGATAACCAGCGATGGCATAACTGCCGCCTGCCCCGATGGCTGTGGCCGAAGGATTCAGGTTGCCCGGGATATTGATGGTGGCAAATAACTCATAAGGGCAATTCCACTGCGACAATTGTTGTAAGCCCTGTGCATCCCACTGCGTAAGTTGAGCGATATAATTTACCAGTGAACCCATGTCATCGGGCCTGTAGAAGTAATTGGCAAAAGACATGTCTTCTTCCTGGTACGTGCTGTTGAGTTTTTTAAACAGTAAGACGGCTTTGATCTGATCAAGACTGAATACGCCGCGGGTTGTTTCCCTGGCAGATGTAAAGAACCGGTCGCTGTTATCAACAAGGCACTTAAATTCTTCATCAGACAATTGCAGGGTTTTCACTGTAAACAACAATTGTCCCAGATCAGTTATGAAATCATTTATCTGTGCAACAATGTCCTTTTCAGTACCGGGCAACTCATAGATAACAACACGCACATAATCCCCCTCTTTGAGCAGTGCGGCCAACTGCCCGTCGGAACTACTGAAATACAAGGCTGGTCTATCCTGGTTAAATGATCCGTCAATATGGTATTTGCTGTATTTGTCATCAGTTGGAAAAGAACCATCGGCCGCGAAGACGAGCGGCCTTTCAGCCGGCAACAGCTTATAGATATCCAGGGCGCCATCCCTTTTATCTAAAAAGTACAGGTCATCGGCCGATTCAGTGATCAGCCACTTATTGGCAGGATTGCCATCAGCATCCGGGAGCCTGGTAATGGTTGCCTTCTCCCTGATATTGATCTTATTGGCATTGAACTGGTCTACCAGGTAATTGCTGATAAAAGGAGCAGTACGGTCAAGGTCCAGGGAGAATTCAAGCCAGTTCAGGCTGAACCTGTATGCCAACAGGGTTTGTACATAGTGCGGGAATTCATCCTTTGCAGCCATATAATCAGCATACACCGCCAGGTTTTTATTTACCTGGAAGTAATCTGCCAGTTTCTGTAAGGCGCCCTGCTTTTGCGTGCTGATCTTTTTATTGAGGATGTTCCGCAGGTTGACAATTGTTTTCCAAAGGTCAATGAAAGGTTGACTGCCCGGGTCGTTGGTTACCGGGTCAAATGCAGGGATAAGGCATCCATTGGTATCGAGGTAGTTAAATCCATCGGGAATGACGGTGTTGAAAATAATGTTCCAGGCAGGCTGACCGGCATAGGCGCCGTTGATATCCCCTGCTATATCTTTGGCCGTTGCAGATCCCTGGCCTTCATTCAGCGGCCAATAGTTGGTGTTGCCTTTGACGGGACCGGATGGATTATCCGCTGAAGGATATAATTCCTGCACGATGGCTGCGGCTGTAACACTGGCATCAAACACTCTTAATTCGGCCATACCTGTTTCAAAACTGTCCCCACTTTCGCCCAGGGCAAGCGTACCTGTAATACCGGCCGGGATCTGTAACCCTGACAGATTCGTAAACGGGGGCAGGTTATCCAGTGATATCAATTGCTCCTTGTAGGAAAGGACCAGGAAATGCCACTGGTCACCATCCGGTATTTTGCCAATTACCTGTGGGTTATTGTTTTGAGTGGTAAGTACCAGACTGCCACCTATGAGCTGCACTTTGGTAATATTGGGTGTTTGGCCGGTAGTATACAAAGAATACAGGGTACAGGTACCCGTTTGTTTCCCATCATACTTAAACCAACAGCACACAGCGCCCGCCCCGGCCGTTTGCACCGGGAAGCTGCTATTGGGGTTGGATGGTATGATGATCTGTGATGCTGTTCCCTTTACTACATTGCCCACCTTGCCTATTGGTGTAAGCTGATGCTGAACGGCAAAAGAGAGTTCTTCGCAAACAAAACAACCGGATATTTCGGGAAAGCTGAAGTCATTCTCCAAAACAATACCCCTGTCATCTATTGCTCCTTTGTAAGCAAGCGTATTGTAAAAAACGCGGCTGATGGGTTCGGTCATCAGGTTTTGAAACTGCAATTCTCCCGCATTTAAGTACCATTGGATGGCTGCTGCTGAAAGGGATTTCAGCAGGTCCGGCACCTTCAGCAGATCGAAGCCCGTATCAATCCACTTACTGCTGATGGTGTTGCTGATATAGTTTAGCTGATAAACAGTCAGTTTGTTCTCCACCATCCACTGGTTGCAGGTAACTATGCTAACAATGTCACTGCTGCTAAAGAAGAAAAGGTTTTTAAGGTCCAGGAACTCCAGTAAAATGACCAGCTCCGGTATGGATAGTTGAAGTGAGTTGGCCAATAAGGCATACCTGTACAAAACAGACAGGTTTTCCACGCCTAGTTGAATTTCATTGGAGTTGGTATATAAGGCTGATCCGTTAAAGTAATCTATCAATGCTTTTAAGTTCCTGGCATCGAGGTTTAACGCTGCCATTAAACGGAATATGATGGCATGACTGCCTGCCGACTTTCCATCTGTTTGCCAAACCACGGGCTCGTCCTGGTAGTTGGGGTTGGGCTGGTAAAGCGGATGGTATAACCTGGGCGATGGATCATTGATCGTGGCCAGGTTGCTCTTCACAAAGGGCATGGGTTGGTTGAAGACGAGATCGAAGGGGGCCTGGGAAACCGGTCCGTTGCCTTCGCCATAGGTTTTGATATCGTGCCAGAAAGCAGTTGCCTGCCATGCCGTAAGGTTTAATGCATCCATTATCCATTGCAGGTCTTTAAGGGCCGTAAGGGAGCCCATCGTTATATCGTCCGCACCGGTAGCAATGAATGCCCAATCAAGGTCTTCATATGGCCATCCTGTAATGCCGGCCAACCTGATAAAACGGTTCAACCGGTCGAGCACGGCCATATCCAAACGGGCATACTGTAATTGATCTTCCAGCTCAATCACTGCCTTTATCAATTCCTGTTTCACCCATGTTTGCTTCAACACGTTGAATCGCCATGTATCAATAGCCGTTTTGGTACAACCGGTTAAAAGAACCGAATGATTGATAGTTACAGGGTGTATGGTAGTATAATAGGATGGATCATTCCAACCGGCAGCATCTGACCATGCCGGTGAACCCGCTTCTAATTGAGACCATTGTAAATTAGCCAGATCCAGTTCCCAGGTTTGGATGCCTGAAGCGCTTCGTCCTACCAAACCGATGTTCTTTCCTGTAGCGAATGCCCGGATAGTTGCATAGTTGGAAGGATCCTGCCAATCAGCGACCGTCCAGTTGGGCATAGTGCCGGCAGGAACATATACCCATTGAAATAAAACATGCTCAATCAGTTCAAGCCAGTATAGTTCTATCCCATCGGGGCCCGAGCCAAGCAGGAAAAGATGATCATCTGCCTTAAAGGTCTGGATCGTGAGATAAGAAGCCGGCAGCCACCATGGCGTGTAATCTTCCCATTGCGGAAAAGGAAACGGAGCATAAAACCATTCCGCCACCTGTTCTTCTATAAAATAAAGCGAATAGGTTTCAATGCCAAATTCTGAGCGCCCGGTTAAAAAAAGCTGATCCTTGTAAGCAATTACCTGAATAGTTAGATAGTAGGCTGGGTTCGTCCAGCCTTTCGCATCCGTAAAATCAGGTATCACGGAATCAAGCGGGGGAATGACCGGCGTCCATACATTCAGTGTTGTATCAAGGTACCAGGTAAGGACCCCACCGGGTTGCCGGCCCAGTAAAAATATTCTATGTCCTAATGCCACCGTTTTGATGGTGCGATAGTACTCAGGTTTGTTCCAGCCATTGGCATCAGACCAGTCGGGCCATTCCAGTACATTGACAACTTCGGCCCATGTATGCGTAGTTGTATCAAACACCCAGGCATGCATCCCATCTGCATAGCGGCCAAACAGGTACAGCTTTTTATGGGCAAGCGGGTTATCGTTTTCAGCAGCCACCGCCTGAATGGTGGAATAATATTCCTCCTGGTCCCAGCCGGCCTCATCCGACCAGGCAGGTGTGGCAGCAGTCAACTGCACCCAGTTTCTATGAGCGCTGTTGAATTGCCAGGTATCCATACCATTTTGGGTGCGCACCAACAGGTACAACTCATCCCCTGCCACCACCCGTTGCAGGGTGGAATAATACGAAGCGTCGGTCCATACCCCTTCATCTGCCCAGCCGGGCCCGGTGGTTTCAGCCGGGCTATAGACAAGGTGGTGTTGGTTGGAGCGCTTATTAATAAACAGGTTATTCAGCAGTTGATTGGCGCCCGGCAGGCCCCTGTTGATGTTCTGATAGAACAATGCTTCCAACTGGCTGGTTTGCGTAAACGCCACCTGGTTCATAAATACCTCGGCATTGGTCAATGATCCAAGGTTGGCATTGCTTTCAATGCCGGTGAAATGCGGCTTAGGGTTATCGGTCTTAATGTATCCATACGCCAGGTTTAAGCTGTCTTTATTTACCAACGGCGTGGTGAGGTAGGCGGTTTGCTCCGGCGTTAGCTTCAGGTACTCCCTGGTTTGCGCTTCGGGATCTATGTTAAAAGTGGTATAGATATCGTACAGGGTGGTTTGAAGGGCTTCGAGGTATTTCCTGGTCTTTTCTAACGGCGTATTAAAAGGGAGGTTAAACGGGAAGATGGTTTCGGCCATATATTGCAGCGCATTTCCGATCTTATCCTGCTCATTGACGCTGCCGTCTGCTTCTATCCTACCTTCCTTATCCAGTTTGGTTTGCAGTATTCCGTTCACCAGTTCCAGGTAAGGAATTTCTTTCACGGTATGCTCCTGGTCGAGGGGGATATTCCATATATCGGGACGTCTTGATTGCAGCAGCAGTGCTTTGTCTTCTTCATTGGGCGGTTGTATAATGTACTCGTTGATGTAGCGCATGAGGTCAACGAGGTAGGCCGCCGGACTGATCATGGAATCAAATTCGGCATCGGCAGCATAATCCGGGCTGCCAAACATTTCCGGATAGCTTTCCATGCCCTCATGAAAATTGATGATGTTGTTGTTGGGATTGGTGGAAGCAAGCGCCTTGTAAGCCGGCGACACCTGTCCGCGAACGGTGACCAGGTGGTTATCAATAAGCGCTTTCATCACCCTTGCCCTTTTCCTGATATTGTATACGGTATCCTTGCCCAGGCTGGCATCACCGAGCAATTCCTGCAATTGGTCAATAGATATATTGGCCAGTTGAATAGCCGACCGGATACCTTTACCGGCCAACTGCCTGGCCAGGTTTCCGGCAAGTCCGGTTTTCATTAAGCGAGCGGTGGATTTATCTGTATGTGTCATTGGTTTATTTTTTAAGCAGTACATCATAATGCGCATCCAACAGTTCATCAATTCCTATAATAGCTTCTACATGGTCGGGGTCCCACATCTTTTCGGTATTTATTTTAATAGGATGCCGTGGACTTGATTTCTTCTTATCTAACTTTGGTAAGGTTTGTATAATTGACCTGGAACCATCTCCCCGGCGAACGCCTATTCCCCAATGCTCCCAGGTATGAAAGGCGCCTTTCACGGTTTGCATGTGTAAGGTGAATGTTGATTTCTCCCCCTCGTTATTGGGATTGAGTTTAGCCGCCAGGGCTGCTATTTTCATGGAACCTTTCATAAACTGGATCTGCAGCTCGGCTTCCTCTTTAGATAATTTTTCTTTGGGTGCTCCTTCCAATAATGGCTTAAAGGCTTTCTGTTTAGTCAATTCCCTCAACTCACCCATTATTGAGTCAGCCTTTTCGCTTTGGGGGAATTCGCTTGGGATCCTGCCCAAACCTCCATAAAGCGTCTCATCTTTCTTTGAATGATTCCTGTATTTAAAAATGGCGCTCCTGCCCTTACTAAACAGTTGGGTTACGCTCAAATCATTATTCGGCGATGCTTTCCCGGCGTTCAACGCCCAATTCCAACAGGCAGTTTCTCTCATCTCCTCGGTATCACCCTGGGGCGCCGGGTCACCGTCTTCCTTTAAGTTTTCTATGCCTAAACTTTGAATCAATTGATCCTTCTTGGATATTTCTTTTTCTTCTTCCTCTTTAGATTTTTTTACCGCCTCCCCCTTGCCATCATCCTCCTTCTTCCTTTTTTTCCTAGTTCCATTTATATCATGCCAGGCGATAACCCTGCCACCTACAAAGGCATATAGGTTCAGGCCATCTACCGTACCGGCCGGGTCGGGATTTAACCATCTTCCCTGCCACGGCACATAATAGCGCAGCCCGTAGTAGTATAATCCGGTACTGTCGTCGCGCTCTTTGCCGCTGTAACGGTATTCCTTCGCTTTCACTTCTGCCTGGCTAATACCGGTAATGATGGAAGTGCCTCCGTACGGAAAATATTCTTCATAACTGATGAGCTGGGCATTGGTATCCATTTCCAAACAAACCGAACCGATATTGTTGTCCATTTGAAACCGGCATTGCCTTAACCCTTCCCTATCGGGATGGGCCGTATCCGTAAGGGTATAATATATGATGGCCACGCAGCCCTGGTCATCCATCACCCTGATGGTTTGCCTTTCGGATGTTACAAGCGTTGCACCACTAGCGACATTGATATTTCTTTTTATCTCATAATTGCCCAGGTAGATCTTATCTTCCACCAACGTAAGCGCACCGCCCTGGGCCATTTTTTCTGACACTTTCCGGGTGCGCCCGCCACTGCTGCCGTACAGATAATAATCGCAGTCGTCCGGTTCGTTCACACGTTTGATGATACCGGCTTTCACGAGGTGTTCACAACAATTGTAAGAAAGCTCCACCTCATTGGCAATATCCAGCTTCCGCAGGTTACCGGCCGCATCATAATCACTGTTTGTAAGTCTGTTGGAATAATCTTCCACCGCCAGGTCCCTTGACCACGAAGTGGTAACAGAAGCCGTGTGCTTTATATACACCAGGTTGCCGGAATCATCATAGGTATACCGCTCCGTATAGTTTTCAAGCTTGTTAGCGTCGGCCATATAAGGAGGCGGACCAAAAAAACATTGCTTAAAACTGTCCGGTGAATTATCCTGGTAGGTATTGGTGGTGATACCCGTATGCTGACGGCCGGTGGCGATGACAAGCTGGTAGAGGGCATTGTACGTATAATCGGCCAGCGGGTTGATCCGTTGGTTGTTGCAGAAAACAATGTTGGCCGTATTATCAAGCGTCCTGGTAATATTGCCCACAGGATCGTAATAATAGATTATGTCCTGCACCATCGTGGTGATATTCCCGTTGGCTGGCCTGGTACTTTTTATGGCCATAAGGCGTAAGGTGGTTTCTTCGTACGTATACCGGGTAACAATCCCATTCCCGTTTTTCAATAAGGTCCTTTGCCCGTTGGCATCGTACTCAATGTTTTCGATAATGGACTGAACAGCTTCGTTACCGGGAAACTTAACAGATACGGTTATAAGCCGGCCCGCCTGGTTATAAGTATTGGTGGTTACGGAATCATCGGGTGTTGTTTGCGTCAGCATCTGCTGTATGGCATTGTAGGTAAATGCAGTGCGGTAAACCCTGTCTTCCAAAAGCAACAGTTCGTCTCTCCAGTCGGCCGGCGTTTTATAGTCCTTCAGCAGTTGGCGGGTCGTTTCCAAGGGCAATCCGGTCATGGTATAGGAAGGGTTCACTACGATACCGGAAAGGTCTTTGGTCTGGTACAGTTGTCCGCGCAGGTTATACCCGGCCGCACCGGTACAGCTTTCTCCATAAGTGAATACTTCCACGAGGTTAAAATTATCATAGTTCGTAACAGGCCCCGGTTCCGTGATCTTTTTAATGGTCAGGGCTGTCTTCCGTTGCAATCTGTCGTACAGGATAAACTGGCAATAGCTGCGCGGGCTCCAGGTCCATAGTTGCGCGTTAAAGATATTCGACAGGTGTTTTTCGGCAGATAAACCCAGGAGTGGATTCTCTACGCCTGCATCCGCACTATCTATGAATACAGGATCCTTATCCGTCATGGAATACCTGTACCTGAAGTTGTAATGGCTGGTATTGTTGATGATGTTCCCGTAATAGATCCTTGGGTCAACAGCCATCAGTACCCTGCCTGAAATATCGCTGATATAATAAGTAGTAAGACAGTTCTCTTTAAGTATATCAATAATTGGCTGCAGTATATCATTATACCTTGCATTGAGGTGCAAGACAAACCCTTTTGCATAGGGCTGGAATTTGGGGGTGAGAAAATGCAGCTCCAGCTCCGGAAAATCCGGGTACGGCGCCAGGTAGCCATTTAAGATAAGATCGTTCCAGATGGCTGCTGAAGAAATGACGGGCGTTTGAAGCGAGGCAAAAGCATTTTTGGGTACATTGCCCAGGTTGTTTCTAACGTCCAGGAATGGATGGCCGCTGTTATCAAAGATGGTCCCGGAAGGAGTGTTGTAAAATGCCACGGCTTTTTTAATGGCATCCACTTCGTTGGGCGTCAGGTTGCCGGGATACTCATGCTGGTAGAACCAGGAGTCCAATATAGTATCATCTTCATCATACTGTAGTTGCTCCCAGGGAGTAAATGCTACCCTAGAGAAAAACCTTTTGGGTGTGTCTATCCGGATGACCCTCAATAAAGGATCGTAGTGTGTTACAGTAGGTGGTGGCCCCGGAATGCTTTCCTGGTCCTCATAGTCAGGGGAAGCCGTAAAATAAGGCAGGTATTGTTCGCAGGGTTTTCCTTTGTTGTTGTACACCGTTCTACCGGTTACCTGCCATTCTTCGCCTGGAATATTATTAGCTTCATTACCATTTACTGTGCATTTTAATTTCGCTTCAATACTCCTGCCCAACCCATCTGTATAACTGATCATTACCTGGCAATAAGGGCTGCTATTCCCATCCGGCGCCTGCCAGTAATGGTTCCTGACGAGCTGGATAGCAGCAACGGGCTGCTGCGCATCCACCCAGGCATTCAGGTTATAAAAGTAATAGGTGCTGGCCCCCTGCAAAAATTTTCCGGGGTTATTGATCACTGCTGTAAAAGAGCCTTTACCGGGGTCCTGGTACTCCGCTTGTTTTCCCCCGTCGGGATACAAGGTCATGCCGCCTGCTGTTGTGTCATTCTCTGTTCCAAAAAGAGAAGACACGATCACCTGGCCCAGCGGATCGAACAATACCTGACCTGTATTACCATTGATGTCCACTAACTGGCGTGGCTGACCTGTTATGTAATCCATCTGCGCATACTGCGTATTAACAGTATTACTGTCAATTTCTTCTGTGAGCTGTACAGGGAACAGGTAATAGTGATCATAAAAGATGGAGGTGCACACATGGAGGGAAGGGTCCTGGGTGAGCAGCGCCCGGGACGTTCCTGCTGCGCCCGAAAGGGGTTGAAGGGCAAAACTATTTTCGCTTTTAAAGGGTAAATAAAAAGTTTGGGGAGCATCCAGGTCCATGGAAGGCGCCAGATAATATTGCACAAGTCCTTTGTTCCACCAGTACCCGTTATCAGGGCCGGGCGTATAAAAGTATCCGCCATGCGTGCAGATCACATTGGAGAGATAGCCGTCATGGGTATAGCCGGCTTCGTCAATCAGCCTGCCGTCATACGTATCAATGGTAAACTGTTTGGGAAAAACGGCTTCTTCTGTATGGTGCAATAAGGCCGGCGAACAGATAAAACCGAGCACAGGGTTTTGGTGAAGGTTTGCCCAGTTCCAGAAGTATTGCCGGCTCCAGGTAATTTGCCTGACCTGTACGCCCCCCGTGAAGACGCCTCCATAAGGAATAATGACCGACCGGTTGGGCAGTCCAATGGTATCCACCTGCTTTTTTATGCCGTCAAAAGAGAAGTATTCATTGATGTCCGGCAGGATACCGGCCAGTTCAAGATTTTGTTCTTCACAGGGCACCTGACAAAAAAGGAAATCATCTATTACGTCTACATACCGTTGCAGCGCCAGTGTGCCCCGCACGGTATATTGTTCGGGATATTTTACAAAATCAACCGAATTGTTGGGGCGTCTTGACAGGTAGAGGATGCAGGATTGAAGTGTATTGCCAAAAGCATCTGTTGCCAGCGTAAAGGTTTGCTGCACGCGCGGGTCCAGGGGATTGCGCTCATAGTTGTAAGCAATACTTTCCCTGGGCACTACTAAAAAAACAGCATACGGCTGGCTTCCTTTTTCCTGGTATAAAAAAACTTTTTCGTTTGCTTCCGTTACGGTGTAGGGATTTTGGTATAGCAAAGGATTGATGTCTTTATCGGCTGCATATACTTCCGTACGTATAACCTGCCCTTTAAGCGCCAGCCAGGCCTGGCGCAATGTATCGGGATCCTGACGGTATATTAATTCATCAAAAACGGTGTCGGGAAAATCGTACGCTTTGGTATCCCCCTTAAAGAAATGCGCTTTATAGTTGGTCATGACCGCGGGATCGTCAAAACCGGCACCGGTATGATACCAGGTCCTGCTATACACCGGGGGTACATAGTTTTCTTCTTTCGTAGTGAGATAGGGTGACTGGCTGTGGCTGTTTTCATAAGTTTCCGTATCCCATGTTTCCACATAGCCAAAACCTATGAACTCCCTTTCAACAGGATCATAATGTCCGTCATGAAATGTAAAACTGCTGGTATAGCAAGCCCCGTTGATCTTATCAATCACACTTATTTTTTCCGTCACCTGCACCGGGAATGGCAGCCTGGTAACCCAGGGATCGCCTGCTCTTTTATCTTCAAGGTAGAATTTGGTGGAGCTGCAATATTGGATCCGGTTGGCCATGCCCAGGTTGTTATCAATTTCAATGAGCAGGTAAGGCTTCATGCTCTTTTGCGGCCGGCCATCTATGATCATTTCTCCTGTAAAATCGTAGTAATAATGCCGCATCACCGGCCCGGCCTTGGTATATACCAGGCAATTGGTGCCATTCCCGTTTATATCGGCAAAGCTTACCTGGTCAATGGCGCTATAGGGTTCAGGCAGATCAATGGTAATGGGAGCTGAAAAGTAATTGCCGCTATGATTGATGTAAAGGGTTATGGTATTCTGCTGCACATACAGGATATCTGTTGTGCCGGAGCCGTCAATATCGGCCAGCGATAACCTTGCTATATCGAAGTCATCGCCAAACGAGGGAGCATTGCCCATGGTGATCTTTTCACCAAAAACACCATAGCCCCTATCGGGCCAGCACTCCACGCTTCCATTGGCTATTTTCACCCGGTGCGAAAGCCCGTCGCCCATCATATCGGTAAAACCAACGTACTGCTGTAAATACCCCTCTTTAACAGATGGAAAGCCTGTTGGCTTTTTTACGTTGACTGCCGGTCCATATCCATCGGTACCGAGTGAAGGATATACGGTCAGGTAAGCACGGTCAACAATCAGTGCATCGGTTTTTCCATTATTGCTTAACCCGGCCATTTCTATGGCAGGACTGTCTATATTGGTGGGCACCGACTTAAAAGGTGTATACCGTTGCCAGTCGCCATCACCCTTTTTAAGGTAGTATCCGTTCCTTTGCCGATCGCTGACTACCAGGTCAAGTACACCATCACCATTCAGATCGGTTAACGACAGTCCTGTATTGGCAAAATCACGGTCAGACGGAAACCGGAAAGGAAATTCCGGCTGATCATATTGTCCTTCGCCTTCCGGTGCACAATAATAAAGGGTAGCTCCCTCCTGGTACAGCAATCCGGCAATGCCTTCTCCGTTCAGGTCAACCGGTTGAAACCCGGTATTGTTTAAATACCCCGGCACATGGCGATCATTGACCGTTATATTTTTAAATGGGGGATTCAGGGGAGGATCAAAGGCTGAGAAACTAAACAATGTTGGAGGGGTTTGCTGTATGTCATACTCATCCGTGGCCTTCTTCCCCAGCCTTCTGTACCCAACCATGGTAGCCTGGCTGAGTAAAGAAAGCCCCGGGTTATTGTTATCATTATAATTACAGGACTGTTTATAATCAATATGTACACTTTTAACCAGGCAGGGATCGCCCAATTCGTCTTCAAAAAGATGAAAGAGCATGATGTTGTAGCACAGCCGGCAGGTGCGGATCTCAAAACCACTGTCATAGGACGAGAACGCATCGGGCCTGTATTTCCAGTTGTTGACCGGGCGATAGGGATCGGTTATTGGTTGCTTACCGGCATTGAGTGAAGGCAGCTCATATTCTCCATAGTCAAAGATCAATTCATAAGCAAATTGTGCCGTGCCCTGCGGACCGGTATAATTGCCGTATTGTATTTTTTGCAGGTATTTATTGTTGTAGGAGCGGTTCTGCTCCCAGGGCTTGTCGGGCACATTGTCTTTATTCTCGGCCTTATAGGTATAAACGATCCTGTTCCCTTTGGCATCTGTTGACTGTTCCATTAACCATTCCACTATTTGCGCCGGGTTGTCAGGATTAAAGATCCTTGAATGCTCCGACCCGCCAAAAACCGATACCGTATTTTCAGTGGTGGTTATTTTCCAGTAAGATTCCGACTGATCCGCTTTAACAAAATGCTGTATTAAAGAAAATGCCCCTTGTACTCTTGGCAGGTATTCAAATACTTCCCACTCATTACCGGTTTTGTGAGGGCTTTGCTTTTTAAGGACCAGTTCGCTTCCCTCCAACATAAAGATATCATGGCCATCGTACCGGGGAATTCCCTTTCCCGTTCTTATGGAAATGCTGGAGACAGGCAATGAAAAGCCCATGCCGAATACGCCATTTCCATTGCCTGAGCTATAATCAATGGATAACTGTGGTTCGAATCCCCTGGCGGCCGTACCAGGAATGGCGATAGAATAGTTTGCTGCCCCTGTAAATACATCGGCCTTAAATGTTTCTCCCATTCCTTTGATGGCGCCCCCGCCTTTGGGCAACGCCATGGAAGGCATTTGTATTACACCAGGTTTTGAACCTGCTTCTTTTGGAGGAGTATTAATAAATGATGAATCCCCCTTTTTATTATTGGACGTAGTATTCATATACAGGATATGTTAATGGCTTTCAGGATTCAGCCAGTCCAATAAAAAAAGAGAAACAGTGTGGTGCACACAATTTAAACATATTTTCGAATTGAAAAATGCGCGCGTCTGTTATTTTTCTGTGCCCCAGGATTCTTCATCCATTGAAATAAGGGTTATCATCTACAGCGCTGGTAAGTGGCAGGCGTTACTTTGAATTGTTTGAGGAAAGATTTGCCAAAGCTGCTTTGAGAGGTATAGCCTACCATCCGGGCTACTTCAAAAACGCGGTATTCCCCGGTCGCCAGCAGTTCCGCCGCTTTTTTCAACCGGGCTTCCTGGATCAGTTCGTTCGGCGTCTGGCCGGTGAGGCTTTTCATTTTCCGGTACAGGGTCGGACGGCTCATATACATCAGTTTCGCCAACCGGTCAATATTCAGGTCTTTATCGTGGACATGACCGGACAGGCATTCATACAGTTTCTTCAGGGCCTGCTCTTTTTCCCGGTCAGCCCCCGGCCGGGCAACTTTTACAACATTACTGCACATGGCAAATCGTTTTACGGGGAACGCTTACTTTTGGAACGGAAAGTGAAAAATAAACGTCAATTTCACACCGAAACAAAAGTAAAAAGCAGGGGATCCGGGACATGCCTCATTTGTTGAAATTGGTGGCACAAATGTCCTGTCAGCGCCAGTAGCCTCCTGCTTCGCCCTTAACGATAGCCACGCATATATGTTTAATTATAAATATACGCTCCTCTCCTTTTTCTTACTGCTTGTTCATACCGGATGGGCGCAACCAAAACATATTAATTTCACCACCATCTCCTCCAAAGATGGTCTTTTGTCCAACTCGGTTAATGCCATCATTAAAGACCATTATGGACTCATGTGGTTCGCCACCGACGACGGACTGAATAAGTTCGACGGCACCAATTTTATCCAATACCGCCACCTGCCCGGCGACTCCACCAGTCTGCGGGCAAACGAAGTGTTGTCACTGCACGAAGACCCGGCCGGTAATTTATGGATCGGCACCAGCGGCGGCGGACTAAGCCGGTACGACCGGAAAAAAGATATCTTCATCCACTATCCCATCAATGCCCGAACCCCCGAACTGCCCTCCAACGCAGTGATCAGGGGCGTCCGCAGCGACCGGGCCGGCAAGGTGTGGATCGCGCAATACGAGAACCTGTTCATGCTGGACCCCGCCACCAGCCATATCACCCGGATTGATCTGACGGTGGCCGACAGCGGCCGGCATATCCCTAAGATCCTGACCTGTGTATTGGTAGATAGCAAGCAACGTGTATGGGTGGGCACTGCCAATGGCCTCTACCTATACGAAAGCGCGGTTAACAAGGTCCGGCGGTTTCAATACAACCCATCACACGCGGCAGGACCGATCAGCAACGACATCAGGGCCATTGCCGAAGATAAGGACGGCCGTATCTGGATCGGCACTTCCGCCGGCCTGTGCAGCTACCCGCCCGATGGCACGGGGTTCACTGCTTATGATTACCTCAGCGGCCCTGCTTCCGTCTTAAACAGCAATGAGATCATCTGCATCGCGCCCGATGAAGCAGGCGACCTGTGGATCGGTACGCCCGAAGGCCTGCATATTGTAAATACCCGTACACACGAGGTAGCCGCCTATGTTCCCCGGGAAGGCAATATCCATAGCCTCACCAGCAAGTCGATCAGGTGTGCCTATGTTGATAACCAGGGCATTTATTGGCTGGGCACTTTTCGTGGAGGCATCAATAAATACGACAGGAACCTCAACCTCTTTGATCTCAAGCTGAGCAGAACCTTTTTTAAGCAAATCCGGGCCACTTCCATCATCAGCTCTTTTGCAGAGAGCCGGGATGGCCAGGTATTCATCGGTTCCGACGGAGGAGGATTGTTCCGGTTCAACCGGAAGACAGAACAGGTGAGCCCGGTTGATCTTGGCTTACCGGTACACGACCAGCATCCCCTCTCCGTGCTGGCCCTGCACCTAACCCGCCACAACAAGCTCTATGCCGGCGTCTATGCCTGGGGGCTCGTCATCCTCGACCTTACCACAGGCGCCCGTCAATATATTCAGCAAGGACCCGGGACTGCCGACCTCAACTCCAACTATATCTTTTGCATCAGGGAAGACAGCAAAGGCCAGATCTGGGTGGGCACGAATGGTGAGGGGATCAACCTGCTGAAAGAGGGGAAGGTCATTACAAAGTTTACCACTCACCCCCGGCCGGATGCCGGCAATGAAGTGCTGCTGCCCATGAATGGATACATCCGGGCCATCGAAGAGGATACGGCCGGCAATATCTGGATCGGGTCGCATGGCGGCGGCGTGAATGTATACAACCCGCACAATGGACAATGGACTACCTACACACAAAGCAACAGCCGGTTGCCCAGCGATAAGGTGCAGGCCATATTGCGCGACAGCCGGGACAATATATGGGTAGGGACCTTTGGAGAAGGCCTGAGCCTGTATGACGAAAAGAAACAGACATTTATCAACTTCTCCGAAAAAGACGGGTTACAAAATGGCACCATCTATCAGCTCATAGAAGACAAGAACGGCCTTCTATGGCTCAGCACCAACACCGGCATCAGCAGTTTCGACCTGGCAAAAAAAACCTTTCGTAACTACACCCACTACAACGGCGTGCAGAACAATAATTTTGTGCGCGGGTCGGGCATCCGGCTATCGGGCGGTGAATTGCTGTTCGGCGGCATTGAAGGGTTCAATTATTTCGACCCGGCCAAGCTGACCATTAACCGTAATGTACCACAGGTATTGTTCACCGATCTGAAGATCTCCAACAAGTCGGTAGTTCCCGGCGAAGAGACGCCCATCAAAGAACATATTTCCATAGCCAGTCAGATCCACCTTGCGTACAAGCAGAATTTTGCCCTCAGTTTTGTTGCGCTGAATTATACCCTCCCCAAACAAAACCATTACGCTTACAAGCTGGAAGGGTTTGATAAAGACTGGAATTATACCGGCACCATCAACACCGCCTCCTATACCAACCTCGATCCGGGCGAATACACTTTTCATGTAAAGGCCAGTAATAACGACGGTGTATGGAGCACCACCGATACTGTCATCAAAATATATGTGCTTCCCCCCTTCTGGCGCACTACGTGGGCCTATATCTTTTATGCGGCAGCCATCGGAGGCTTGTTGCTCTATAGCCGGCACAGAGGCATCACCAGGATCCGGAAAAAATTCCTGCTCGAACAGGAACGGCAGGAAGCCAAACGCGTACAGGAACTCGATCGTTTGAAGATCAAGTTCCTCACCAACCTGAGCCATGATTTCAGAACACCGATCTCCCTCATCATGGGGCCGGTAGACCAACTGATCACCGGCGAAAAGACGGAGAACAGGCTCGACAAACTGAACATGATCAAACGCAACGCCAGGAGACTGTTGAACCTGGTGAACCAACTGCTCGACTTCAGGAAGATGGAAGAACATGAACTTCAATTACAGTTATCAGAAGGCGAACTGATATCGTTTGTGAAAGAGGTAACGGATTCCTTTATGGACTTTGCGGAAAGAAAACATATCCACTTTGATTTCAGCAGCGACCTGCCCCTGCTCAACGTTTACTTCGACCAGGGTAAGATGGAACGCGTTCTCTTCAACCTCTTGTCGAATGCTTTTAAGTTCACCCTCGAAGGAGGCCAGGTAAGCGTTGCCTTGCAGGCATTGGACAGCCCGGCCGGTACCAGTCAGCAGTGGGTAAGCATCCAGGTAAAAGATACCGGCATCGGCATTCCCAAAGACAAACAGGCGCAGATATTCGAACGCTTTTTCCAAACCAGCACCACTGCGGCCATCCTGAACCAGGGCACCGGCATCGGCCTGTCTATCACCAAAGAATTCATTAAAATGCATGGCGGCACCATTGGGGTGGAAAGCGAGCCGGGACAAGGCGCCACGTTCACGATAGAACTGCCCCTGAGAACAGCTCCCCCGCAACCGCAGGAAGAACCCACCGGCCACCTCACCGCATTATCACCCATGCCCGAAGAAGCGATTGAAGTAACCGGGGCGCCTGAAACAGGTGAAGTATCCGCCACCCTTACATCACCTGGCAGCACCATCGACCATCCTCTCGTATTACTGGTAGAAGACAATGAAGATTTCCGGTTCTACCTCAAAGACAATCTCCGGAGCAGCTACAAGATACTGGAAGCGGTGAACGGAAAAGAGGGATGGCAAAAAGCACTGGCCCATCACCCCCAGCTAATCGTGAGCGATATTACCATGCCCGAAATGGATGGCATCGGCCTGGTGCAAAAACTGAAAGCCGACAAACGTACCAGCCATATCCCTGTTATCCTGCTCACAGCCCTCACAGCAGAAGAACAACAGATTACCGGACTGGAAACCGGGGCCAATGATTATATCACCAAACCCTTCAACTTTGAGGTGCTGAATGCCAAGATCAAAAACCTGCTGCAACTGAACAATACCCTGAAAACAACTTACACCAAACAGATCAAGGTGCTTGCGCCGGAAGTAGCCATAGAATCGACCGATGAAAAATTATTGAATAAGATTGTCAGCTACCTGGAAGAGAACCTCACCAATTCACAGTTATCTGTTGAAAGCCTGAGCAAGGAAGTAGGCATGAGCCGGAGTTCCCTCTATAACAAATTGCTGGAGCTGACCGGGCAAACACCGGTGGAATATATCCGCTCTTACCGGCTCGACAAAGCAGCGGTCCTCCTGGAAAAAAGCGATATGACCATTGCAGAGATCGCTTACCAGGTCGGCTTCTCCACGCCCAACTATTTTGCCAAATCCTTCAAAAGTAAATTCAATATGCTGCCTTCGGAGTTTATTGCCAGGGCCCGGAAAGGAACGGACAATAGTTAAGTTGTCACCCGTCTTTTGGTCCTATCGTCTCAATTATGGGAGAGATAATTGCTGCCCGCAGGCTATTGCCCATTTTTGTCGTTTATTAGACATGCCATTGCATTTCATACTTCCAAACGTAATGACCATGAACAGCAAATTACCATTGGCCCCCGCCGGCCTGCTCCTGGCGCTATTGATTGCCGGTTGCACACCCCGGCGCGCCGCTACCTCCGCAACGACACGCTCAGCGTCTTCCGCAGCTTCTCCTGTAGCCACCAACGCAGCGCCTTCGCTGAAGGCCACCTTTAAAAATGATTTCCTCATCGGCACGGCACTGAACCTGGAACAGGTATACGAAAGAGAACCGGTTACAGCCAGACTGATACCCGAACAATTCAATGCCATCACACCCGAAAACATGATGAAGGCAACACATATCCATCCCGAATGGAACAGGTACAACTTTGCCCCAGCCGACAAACTGGTGGATTATGGTCAAAAATACCAACTCAAAATAAACGGCCACGCACTCGTCTGGCATAGCCAGATGCCGGCCTTTGCCAGGCGGATAAAGGATGCCGATTCCCTGCGGCAATTCTTTACGGAGCATATTAATACCGTGGCAGGCCGTTACCGCGGTAAAGTGTTTTCCTGGGATGTGGTGAATGAGGCGTTGGAAGAAGACGGTAGTCTTCGCCAATCAATCTTTCTGCGACAACTGGGAGAAGACTATATTATAGAAGCATTCAGGCTGGCACAAAAAGCAGATCCCGATGCAGAACTTTATTATAACGATTACAATATTGAGCAACCCAGAAAAAGGGCCGGCACCATTGCCCTCATCAAAAAAATACAGGCAGCGGGTGTTCGTATAGACGGCGTCGGTATCCAGGGTCATTGGCCGGCCAGCAAGCTACCGCTGAAAGCCATTGAAGAAAGCATCCTGGCTTTTTCTGCACTGGGGATAAAGGTCATGTTCACCGAACTGGACCTCACCGTACTGCCCAATCCCTGGGATCACAATACGGCCGACATCAGTCGCACGGCCGATGGCAACAGGCCGGGTATGAACCCCTACCCCAACGGATTGCCCGATTCGGTACAGGCAAAGCTTACCCAGGCTTATGAAGATCTCTTCCGTCTATTTCTCAAACATCCCTCTGCAATAAGCCGCATCACTTTTTGGGGCGTGAATGATGCACAATCCTGGCTCAACAATTTCCCCATCAGGGGCAGAACGAATTACCCCCTGCTCTTCGACCGGCAGAACAATCCCAAACCAGCTTTCTACGCCATTATCGGCGCGCGGGAAAACAACAGGAACGAAAACTGACAAGCTATAATACCACACTACAACTTCACAATCATCTTTTTGCCTGCGTAAGTAATGCGCTTATCAGGTGCGTTGGTTAATTGCTCTCCTGCACCTTTCCCGGCATTGACCATTACAATATTGAATGTTCTTTCTGCCGGCATAGTGGAGAAGGCACCTTGTCTATCCTGTATAGTCAGTTCCCTTTTTTTATCATTCCAGTGAAAAGTGATCGTTGAATAAACGCCTTTTTCATAATTGTAGTTATCGTTCTCATCTTCATACAATACAAACTTTCCATCGGCGCCGGGATATATACGTAGCTCAAGATTATCCCATTTCTTTTCTTCCGCATACTGCACGTCCGGACCAATGGGCAATATAGAACCCCCTTTTACAAATAAGGGAATAATATCCAATGGCGTTTCTTTCGTTACTTTTTGGCCGCCGGCAAAGGGCGCGCCGGTCCAGAAATCGTACCAGTTGGTTCCTCCCGGTAAATACACATCCTTGCTTTTGATAGCACTGAAATCTTCGGTTAGAGACGTATCTCTACCGTTTATCACTGGCTTTACATACATCGGCCGGGTAACAGGAGCAACCAGCAACGATTTACCCAACAGGTACTCATCGTTGATATCCCAGGCATTTTTATCATGGGCAAAATCCATCATCAGGGCACGCATCATGCTCGATTGGTTGGCCGTCACCTCCCAGGAGGTAGCATAGATATAGGGCAACAACCGGTAGCGTAGGCGGATGAATTTCTCTATGGCATCATAAGCCTTGTCGCCTTTTTTGCCAAACTGGTAAATTTCACGGGGAGCGCCTTCTCCGTGTGAACGCATCATGGGACAGAAAGCGCCGAATTCAAGCCATCTTACATAGAGCTCCCTGTATTCAGGATCATTTAGCTTTTTAGGGAACTGCCACAGGAAAAAGCCGCCAATATCACTGTTCCAATATGGAATGCCGCTGAGGGAAAAGTTCAATCCTGCAGCAATCTGGTTGTGCAGCGCCTTCCAGGAAGCTACCACATCGCCCGACCAGGTATTAGCACCATACCGCTGCTGACCGGCAAAGGCAGAACGGGTAAGAATAAAAGCACGCTTGGCGGAAGTTTGCGCTCGTTGATGTTGATATACCCCGCCTACCGTCATTAAAGGGAAGGCGTTGCGCACTTTCCGGAATGAACCCAGAAAGGTTTTACTGTCAAAATCACCCGGTTTGGCCTGCAGGTGGTCGGGCTCTGAAGAATCCATCCACCAGCCATCTATGCCCAATAAGAAAAGACCTGCCTGCAGGTATTTCCAATAAATATCCCGTGCAGCCGGGTTGTAGGCATCGTACACTTTTACGCCCGAAGGATAATCAAGCTGCGGTGGCCATTTCTCCACACCCGACTCAGGCCAGGTGGTAAAAGGAAGCAGCGCCCCGGCTTTGTCCAACTCCTGGTAAGGTTTTGTTTGCGGACCGAAATTGCTCCAGATGGAAATGATGAGGTGTGCATTCAAACCATGCACATCATCCACCATCTTCTGCGGATTATAAAATTCAGGATTGAGGAACTCCATTGCATTCCACAGGTAGTTGTTGCCCCAATACTGCCAGTCCTGGATAATGCCGTCCAACGGAATGCCCAGTTCACGGTATTTTTTGACAACCGCCACCAGCTCATCCTGGCTTTTGTACCGCTCCTTGCTTTGCCAGTAACCATAGGTCCACAGCGGGAACATCGGCGCTTGCCCCGTAAGGTTGCGCATGCAGGCAATGACGCCATCTGCGTTGCCGCCAACCATAAAGTAATAATCGATGCCATCACCCACTTCCGATTTGAACGAAGTGCTTGCTGCATTATCCGTAAAGTTGGTAGGAGAATAATTGTCCCAGAATACCCCATAGCCTTTCACCGACTGGAAAAAAGGAATATAATCATCCGTATTCCCCTGCATCATGCGCAGCGACAAGTTTCGTTGCACCATCTTACCCGCCTGTTGCTGCCCCAGGCCATAAATCGCTTCTTCTTTATCCAACACGAACGACTGCTGCACGGTGAACGTATTGACGCCCGCGTCATTGAACGGAGTAAATAAAGCTCCTTTCCCCTGCTCACGCAGCAACACGCGGGCGCCCGGATCTGAAAAACTGATCTGCCCATTTTGCAGGTCCAGGTGCACCAATACTTTTTCACTTTTGAGGGCCAGCTTGTTTGCCTGCTGTTTGACACTGAATATTGTTGTTTGCGGCTCGCTGATCACCGACAGGCTTTCCTTTGTAAAGGTTTTTCCGGCAGGCCATTTCATGATGCGTACCGTGGAGGGGCTATAAAACCGGATATCTATTTCAACAGCGTCAATAACTGTTTTTACTCCGTGACTGGTTTTCTGCCAGGTTTGTGACTGGCCTGTACTATACAGGGCAACTACCAGGAATACGAGGAAGGAACTGTGCTTAAAAATTGATGTCATCACTTACTGTAGTTTTGGGGGCCACAAATCTAATTCTTTCATGATATGTTATAAAATATATCCCCGGCCTGAGTAGCCGGGGACGCTTGCTAACTGTGAGGATATGGATAATATGTCGGTTCAGGACATTATCAGTACTCTATGTTGTTATAATACCCGCTACGGCATCCAGGTAAGTTTGAGCGTTCCGGTACAATTAAAAGCAGAGATGAACATAAAAACAGAACCCCAATACCGGTAAGTGAACACACCTGAGCTCAGCCAATGGTCAGTGGAGCCCTCTAAATAATTATGCTCCCCGAGTACAGTGTTATCATCAGCATAAACTGAAACACTGCCGCTGCCGGGCCCGCCAACGGAAGTGGACCAATAAGCATCCACGTGTACATAACTGCAATTCATATTAATGTTTACGGTTGCCTGGTTATACCCTGTAGGTGGACCGGCATAGATAGCTGTTTGATAAGCAAAACTGCTGATCACTGAGACGAGCAATAAAGCCAATGCTAAAAAGAACTTTTTCATAATTGTAGGTTTTTGAATGAAACAGGATGAATAACAGTTATTGAATGTCATTAAAACGATTGATCTCAACGGGATAAGCACTATCGAGTTCACTAAGCAGCGCTTTTTCCTGCCGGGAAAACAACGACTGCCTGATATTGGCCGCTGCATATTTATCAATAGCTATCCGGGGATAAATATGCTGCTGCTTAAAGTGCTGGATGAATATACCGTATTGATACCGCTGGCGCACCTGCAGGTAAGCGGGATCCTTTTCCATACCCAGTTGTTGCCCTTCGGCATATAAACAGATTCCGATGAGCCAGGAATGCAGCATCTTCTTTATATCCTCCGGATTAGCAAGCGATCCGATAAATACAGGCTGGCATTGGACAAACTCCATGAAATCAGCCGCGGTATAACGCCTATGGGCGCCATCGAATTGATACTCCATCAACAACAGGTCCGGATCTATACCCGGCCATTTTCTTTCCCGCTCCACTACCACGGCAGCCATGCGGGCAATAGCGGCCTCGTGCAAAAGGGGTTTTGTTGCCTGCAACACCCGCTGTTGACCTTCGCGGATGTATTTTTCCGGGGCCAGCGCTTTGCTCCGCTCGTCGCTGATCGCCTGCAGCAAAGGTTTTACCTTTTTATCCCAGACGTATCCATCTACCGACGATGCATAATAGCGCATGGCATACAGGAGCTGTTTCTTCAGCAGGTCAATGGTATCAAAGCGATGTTCCAGCGCATAGGCCAGTATACGCCCTTCTTCCACCAATCTATCCTGCAGTTGCTCATCATCCAGGTTTTTATACTGAACGCCGTTTCTGGCAAGTGTATAATCAGCCACACTCAGCCTATAGGCCCCGATCTTCAGCAGCGTATCCTCCTTGTCAACCGGGTTGTTACAACCACAAACGATCACTGCCAGGAATACCAGCGTCTTAACAAGTTGGATGGGCACAAGCGATGATTTAGTCACTATTTTGTATTCGCCTTCAATGATTCGGCCACCGCTGCATAGGCCAGCTTGCGCACATATGCCTCTGTCCATAAACCTATTGGCTCGCCGGCTCTCCAGTAGGAATTGGCCGGACTGTCGAGCGGGGCCCAGATCGTAATGCCATAGCGCTGTGGAGCAGGAATCAATTCAAAATATTTATCGATCACATATTTGTACATATCCGCCTGCGCTTTGTAATGTTCTGCAGTCGCCGCCGGGGTTTTTACGCCCACGCCAATGTCCATCTCCGATACTTTGATCAGTTTACCTGTAGCAGCCAGTAACTTGAACATTTCGGCTATCTTGTCTTTACTGGTAGTGGTGCTGATGTGCATTTGGGTACCGATGCCATCCACCTTGGCACCCTTGCTTTCAATATATTTTACATACTCGATGATCCCGCGGCATTTATCGAGATTGTATTCGAGGTTATAGTCGTTGATAAAATGAATATCAGTGGCATTACCGTATTGCCGGGCCAGCTTAAAGGCCATGACGCCATAATCCTTACCGAGGTAATCCTGCCAGAAAAACTCATCGGCCGCCAACGTCCTGCCGATGCCAGTCTTCAACTCATAAGGATTGCCATCGTCCATGGGCTCATTCAACACATCCCAGGCTTTTACATTCGTTTTGCAGACAGTCAGCATGCCCTTCATCCATTTATCAAGCGTTCCTGATATGATCGTTGTTTTTTCTACAGGCGTCTTTTCTACCACGGTGGTAGTACCCCCGACCGCTTTGTTGCTTTTCAGCACTACATCGTCTATATATACCGTGCCGGCAAACTCACCGTAGCTATAGATCAACCTGATCCTGTCGGCAGCCGTGGCGGTGGTGGCGATCGTGACCAATTTCCAATCAGTCGTCACAGCCACCTGGCCAAAACCGTTGGAGGAATAGTTGGCGCTTTGCAACTCGGGGCGGATGGTGCCCGCAGCCGTACCCTTTACCCAAAAGCTCAGCTCGTATGTTTCCCCATTGGTCAGGGGTGCTGCAAAGGAATAGCTGGTTTGCACATCCCAGAAATTAGTGGTCTTGCTCGGGTTGGTCACATAAAAGGCCTTGCCTGTGTTCCCCACGCCCATACCACTGGCAGTTATTCCCCTGGTAGAGTTGTTGCCCCAGCCTCCCCAGCCACTGCCCGACTCAAAATCGCCATTCGCAACAAGGTTAGTAATGAGCGGAGGTCCCTGCGTATCGTATACATACAGGTTATTCACATCAATAGAATACGTTACCCCCGGTTTGTAGCCCAGGTCAAAATGCAGCTTGATATTGTCGCCGGCAAAATCAGTGATGGTGAACCGGATCTCCTTCCAGGATATACCGGTCGTGAACGTTTCGGTAGCCGTGCCGGATTTCGTCCAGTCTATCTTCGGCGTGTTATTGTTCAACCCTTCAAAGGCTATACGGCCTTCACCGGGAATATCCGATTTGATATACACCACCACTTCATACTTATGCGTCTTGTTCACCGCAATGGTGGGGGTGATCAATTGCAGATCGGTAGCTGCAGACGAACCACCAGCCGACACCAGCTTCACGGCCTTGTTGCCGGTACCCATTCCCACGGCATCTTCTACTGTAATACCAGCGCCGGGGTTGGTCAGGTTCCAGCCGGTAAAACTCTTATCCTTTAAGCCCGCCAGGTTCAGGTCATTGGCATAAGCAGGGGAAGTCACCACCATCGGGGCAAGCAATCCTTTCAGGTAAGCCGCATTCTGATTGGCATGCCACAACAGCGTATGGCCGTAAACAGACATGCCTGCCTTATTGGCTGTTTCCAGGAAGGTCTTTACTTTGTCTAAAGCTAAACTCCCATCTGCCTGTACCACCGCGCCATGTTTCATATCATACCCCACTACCAATTCATCGAAGTTCGTATTGGCCAACCTGTATTTTACCCCTTTATCCAGGTATTCCTGTAGATTAAGCGCAACCCCCCATTTAAAATTGGGATGCGCCCCGCGGTTGATATAGCTCTTCAAAGCCGGGTAGGCATCGAGGTCTTCCTGCACCGCCACTTCGTCCGGCTTGTCTACATCGAATCCCGGCGCTTTATATTTGTTGCAGGCAACCATCATGACCAGGACCATGACACCCGCTGTAATTGTATGTAGTTTGTTCATAACAATGATGAAGATTAAATATGGCAGAATTGATTACTTGGCTACCGGAATATAAGTTTCCATGGTTACCGCACGGTCCCGCATCACGAGGGTATCTGTAGCCGCCACCTGCATATCGGGCAGGGTAACATTATAGCTCAGGTACAGTGCATCACGGTCTTTGCCGCCCCAACTGTTCTTCTCCCCACGCTTGACAAACTGGCCGCTGCCGGTAGCCGTAAAACTGGCATTGGCAGCTGTGACCGTACATTTCCCGGCATTGTCGAATTGCAGCAGTAGCGGACAATTTACGTTCGCCCCATTCTTGTCCTTGAACACGACAGGAAATTCGATCTCCTTCATCGCGCGCGTGTACAATTTGTTTACCTCATCATCTTCCACATATTGTTTATGCCGTACAAGGGTTTGGTTCACGCTGCCCGTGATCACATCCTTGCCCCGGCGCAGGTAATTGCCATGCCAGGGATTTACATATTTGATGGCATAGAGAATAAAATCCTTACCCACCAGGATGGAGTCAGCACCCGACTTATCTATGATCCGCAAAGGGATCACATAGGTATTTTTGATTGCTTTGGGATCATTGAAGAAAGCATCTGTCAATTGCACTTCCACACCGCCGGTGAGGCCGCCTTCCGGGATAACGATGCTGTTGGCCGCCAGTGAATAATAGTTATTGGGCATGGGCAATATTTCATCCTTACCCGCGCCAAATAAAAGACCATTGCCCAACAAAGCATTGTCTACAGCAATCCCGATATGCAGGTTCTTCTTGCTGTAATAAACGCCGCCGGTGGTGGCCATGATCTTGCATTTACCCTGGTTATCGAGCTCGGTATTGAACACATCTTCACCGAACGTAATGGTACGTACCGGATACTGGTAAGCGAAATAAACCGTCTGGTATTCATAATCCGGGAACTCCGCCTTTTTGTTGCAGGCTGCCAGCACAAAGAGCCCTATGATTGGTAACAGAAACTTTTTCATTATTCGTATTTTCAATAGTCAATAGAAATCTTTTATCGCCATCCCTGGTTTTGCTCCAAAGAGCCAAACTTCAGGATCTCGCCATAAGGAATGGGGCCATAGATCATAAAAGGCTGAAATTGCCTGTTCTCCACATTAATGATCGAGGGAACGCTGGTCACGATGCTCACCCCTTTCGCCGTTTCCGTAAGGTTCTCTTTCCACCGGCGAAGGTCCCAGAAGCGGAAACCCTCAAAGCACAGCTCCAGCCTCCGCTCATTCCTGATCAGGGTCCTCATTTGCTCTTTATCAGCTTTGACAGCTTCCAGGTAAGGATCGTTATTGGTGGTGCCTACACCAGCCCTGATACGAATGGCTTTAATGACATCGTAGGCAGAAAAAGCGTTACTGCCCGTACCCATCGGTCCCCAGGCTTCATTAGCGGCCTCTGCATAGTTAAGGAACAGCTCTGTATACCTGATGTGCGGTTTATAATGCCGTTGGTTATTGGCCGAATTGGGATTGAGGTTCACATCCTGGCGCAGTAACTTACGCAGGTAGTAACCGGTACGGGTAGATGTTTCTACTTTGTTCAACGCATCATTCGTGGTACCGTCGGCCGCTGTATTGATCACTGTATTATTCGGTCCCGCGGTACCACCATTCACCAGGATAAACTGGCGCAAACGGGGGTCGCGGTTGGCATAAGGATCCGCTGCATTATAACCACTGGCTCCATCTGAAATAGGATAGCCATTGGCCATCGGGAAAGCATCCACCAGGTTTTGGGTGGGATTGATACGGCCATTGCCAAACAGGCTGGGCGGATAATTGGCCTGCTCCAGGTCGCGGTTATCACCATAATTGTTCCGCCATAATACCTCGGGCGGATTGGCGCCATTCGCCAGTCCCGCTATCTCTGAAGCATTCGAATACCAGGTGAGCCCGGTGGCGGCCAGTGCACTGACCCCTCCCTTGAGCGTTAGTACTTCACCGGCATAGTTGGCAGCATCGGCCCAGGTAGTGGAATTACCAGAACTGAAGGCCGGACTTGCGGCCAGCAAGGCAGCTTTAGAGCGGATGGCCTTCGCGATACGACCGCTCAATAAACCACGGAAGGTAACTCCCAAAGCACGGTCGTATTGTTCCTTGGTCATGGTCCCAAACTTGGCCGGGATCTCTGCGGCACTGGGTATGTTCTCAAAATCCAGCGGCAGCAGGGCTTCCGCCTGGTCCAGGTCGCTATAGAGCTGCTTCATGCATGCTTCGAAAGGAGCACGAGGTTTATTGAAATCACTATTGGCGCCCTGTACTTCCAGGATAAGGGGTACTCCCAGCAGGGACCCACCTTCACCCATACCTCCATGCACTTGTAACAGGTGATAATAGAACAACGCCCGCAGGCCATAAGCTTCGCCTTTCACCCGCATGCCAAAGAGCCTGCTCACGGTTTTGTCGGCAGCCCATTGCACCGTATCCGCATCACGCAGCACGATATTGATATACTGGATGGCAGCATAAGCATTGGTCCATTGGTTCACCGGGTTATTGTTGGCCGTCCATTGACCATTGGCCATCTTCAGGAAACCGCTCGCCTGGTCATTGGTCACCGCATCGTCGGTGGCCACATCGTTGAACGACCAGCCATTGGTGGGTATGCGATTGTAACCGTTGAGCAAAATGCCAAACGGGAAACGGGCATCATTCGGTACATATTCGTCCGGGTTCAGGTTCCGGTTATTTTCAATGGCCGGCTCCAGCAGGTCTTTGCAACTGCTCAGTAAAACCACCGAAGCCAACAGGATCATGATATTTTTTTTCATATGCGTTTGCTTGATTAGGCATAGCAGCCTTTGATTAGAACAAAGCTTTCACTCCGAGGTTATAAAAGCGGGTTTGCGGCTCGCTGCCGATATTCATTTCCATGAGCTCCCGCTCGGCAGACAGCGTGAGCAGGTTAAAACCACTCACATACACGCCCAATTCTTTCACGAGCTTCTTTGCTCCGAGCAGACCCGTCATATCATAGGAAACCTGCACCTTGGCCAGGTCGAAACGATTGGCCTTGTACAGCCAGAAATCGGAGGAGCGGAAATTGTTATCGCTGTTGAAAGTGGTGAGCCTGGGGTACTTCGCCGTTGCCTGTGTTTCGGGGGTCCAGCGGTCACGCACCACGATGGAATATTTATCCTCCCCATCTATCCAGAAATAAGAACTGTTTTTCATACCATAGGCGCCGAAACGGCCGGTACCCAGCGCGAAGAAGGAGAAGTTCTTCCATTGGGCGCTCAGGTTTACGCCCAATGTGAAGGGTGCGCCAAACCAGCCGCCCTTGCCAAGGAACACTTCATCGCGGGTGTTAATGACACCATCACCATTCTGGTCTTTGTACTTGATATCGCCGGGTTTTACCTGGCCGAAGGTTTGCGAAGGTGAATTGGTGATATCGCTGGCATCCTTGAAGAATCCAAGGCTCTGCAGCCCCCAGATCCCATCGATGGATTTGCCCTGGCGGTATTGGTACTTGTCTTCATACACTTCTGCCCGTTTGGAGGCCGTGGTCCTGTAATAAGTGCCCACCACACCGAGGGTCCAGTCTACTTCACCCAGCTTTTTATGCAGACCGACGTTGAAGTCGAAACCGATCCGTTTATCATCGTTATAGTTTACAAAAGGAATAAAAGAAGAAACAGGAAATCCGGTGGTGAAATAAGAAGGGAACAGCGCAGCCGCCTGGATGATATTGCCGGTGATCTTGTTCACAAAGAAATTACCGTCCACTTTCACCAACCCTTTGAAGAAGGAGCCTTCCAGCCCTACGCTGATCTCCTCCCGTTTGGGAAACTTCATAGCAGGGTTATCCCCTCTTCTCGATTCGGTAGCCTGAATGCCGCTGCCGTCTTTCCAGCCATACCAACTGCCCAGCACGGTATAAACACCCTGGTACAAATAATAATTGGTGATATCGAGATCAGTATGCAGGATACCTGCCGAAGCCGTCAGGCGCAGGTCATCTACCACGGCATTGCCGCGCAGGAACGCTTCATTGCTCAGGCGCCAGCCCAAAGACACCGTGGGAGAAAAAGCCTGCCGGTTGCCTTCAGGCAATTTGGCGCTGTGCACCAGGGCGCCACTGAAATCGGCATAGTAAGTATGCTTAAAGTTATAGCCCAACTGCAAACCAAGGTTGGCATTGCTGGTGGCATGGTATACGGCCGACTCCTTTTGCTGCCAGCCATTCATCAGCAACACCGCAGAAAGATGGTGTTTATCCCGGATGGAGTTTACATAGTTGAATTGAGTCGTGGCCGAAATGGTTTGGCTGTACCAGCTATTGCTCACATTCTGCACGCCCGGGGTGGCGTCCTGTCCGTACCGGGTAAGACTGCTGATGAGGTCCTTACCGGCGTAATTATTCCATACCGGCGCATACACGGCGTAGGTATTGTTGAAAGCGAGGTTATAGGAAGCATTGTAATCGACGGCAAAAGTGCCACGGAAGGTCAACCCCTTCAACAGGTTGCGGAGGTCCGCCTGTATCCCCGTGTTGAACTGGAATTGCCGGCTGGTATACTTGTTATTCCCGCCTGCATAGATCGCGGCAAAGGGATTGGTTTGGTCCAGTTGCGTACCACCCAGCAAATACTTGCCATCAATGATATGGTCGCTGTTCTTGATAAACACCTGCGAGGCTTCGTCATCCGGCTCGACCATATCGATCGGGATGAGCGGGGCAAAGCGGTGCGGGCGCAAAGTAGCTGCACTGCCCCAGTAATTGGTGTTCACGCCCTTGCCTGTATAAAAAATAGCGGTCGCATCCACGTTACAGGAAATATAGTCGCTGAGGGTGATGTCCACATTCCCCCGCAGGTTCAGCCGGTCGATCCGGTCATTCTTGATCGCTTCCCCGAATTTGAGCAGTGAGCCGGCTGTCTGGTAACCGATATTCGTATAATACCGCGCTTTATCACCACCACCTGAGATCTCCGCCGTGACATCATAGCGGCCCAAAGCCTTCTTCAGGTATTGATCGGAGTAATAGTCTACACTGGGATAACGGTAAGGATTTTTGCCCGACGCATAGTTAAAGATCGTCGCATCGCTGTACAGGTCTGTCAGCCCGTCATTACGACGCGCCTCATTGTACAGCGTCATATATTCGGCCGAACCGAGGTATTTGGGATAAACCTTGGGTACATGCATGCCGGCATTCACCCGTACGTCAATGCGCTGCGCTCCTTCCTGGCCGCGTTTGGTGGTAATATACACCACCCCTTTGCCGGCCCGGCTACCGAAGAGCGCCACTGCATTGACGCCCTTCAGGAAAGAGATCTGAGCGATCTCTGTCGGCAACACATTACCGGCATCGCGGGGCACCCCGTCAATGACCAGCAGGTAACTGCCCATGCCCCACATACTATTGCCATTAAAGCCATTGGCCCAGGCATCCATATTGGCAAGGCTATAGGTCATATAATTTTGCTTCATTTGCGCCGGTACATCAACGACCGACACACCGCCCAACAGGTCTTTTTGGTCCACCTTGCGGAAAGCCACCTGCACGGCCTGGCGCTCCGGGGCCTTAGGGGTAACAGTAATGATGGTATCCTGTGCGCGGACAGCCAGCTCACTCGCCACCAGCCCACAGGTTACCATTAATATCTTTATATGCTTCATGAATTTCTATGTTAAGTTTTGCTAAGAAAACGCTTGTCAGAGTTTATCCCGCTCTGCGGGGCTGAGCTTGTCGAAGCCGCTTGTCAGACCTCAGACCTCGGACTTCGGTCTTTCCTCACCAACCCGGGTTCTGCGGAAACTCCAGGTACATGCTTGCGTCTGAATTCTTTAACGGGAACCAATAGTGTTTTTCGGTAAACCGGCGCTCCAGGATCGTTACTTCCCGCAGGTTGAGCACCCGGTTATTCTTCGGATCAGCGGAGTTGAAACCGGGCGCCCGGTCAAACTCTACAGACTTCTTCAACGTATAGGGCGCCTGTATGAGCTGCATCCAGCGGCGCAGGTCATTGAAACGATGTCCCTCAAAAGAGAGCTCCACTGCCCGTTCACGCCGCATCTCAGGCATAAAGGCCTCCAGCGAACCGGTGAATTGAGCGGCCACATGTCCCACGCCCGCCCGGTCGCGGAGCACGTTGATGGCTTCCGTGGCAGTCCTGCCGTAATTGTCCGACTTACCGGCAGCAGAGCCATACCCTTGCGCAGCCGCCTCGGCATACATCAGGTACACATCGGCCAGGCGCATATAGGGCAGGTGAATATTGAGGCCTTTATCATAGGAATAGCCATTGTCAAACTTGTTCGAAGTAATGGGAATGAACTTGTACAACAGGTAACCTGTACGGCTACCTGTACTTACATCCCGGTAACTACCGCCCGTAAACAGGTTGGCATACCGGTTAGCTTCGATAGGCGCCGCGCCCTGGATACATTTCACACCGTCGTACACAAAATCGTTGTAAAACCGCGGGTCCCTGCCTCTCCAGGGATAGTTGGGGTCATAACCCGACTCTGCATCCGGCTGGGTAATATCCTTGATGGGCAACCCATTCGCCATGCCATAATAATCTACATAATTGGCAGTAGGGGCAAAAGTGATCGCTTCATCTACCAGGACGGAATTAGGTCCATATTGCTTGGCCGTTCCATAAGTCGATCCGTGCGCGAAATAATAAGGACCGCGGAAAATAGCTTCTGTGCTACCCGGCATTTGGAAGTTCTGACCGGAAGAATAGAAATTGGTATAATATTTCGAAAACTCCACCAGCTTATAAGGCGCTTCACCCACCTCGCACAACTGCAGCGCTTCGCCCAACGCCACCGCTGCCTTCTTGCAGTATTCAGCATGATAGGTTTTGTTGCCGGTAGAAACATAGTTCATCAGCGGACTGCCCGCCCACAGATAGTTCTTACCCAGGTAAGACAGCGCCATGATCTTGTTGATGCGCAATTGGTTTTTACCCAGCGTTCTTTTACCCGCTGTGGTATTGTCCCAGTTGATGGGCAGCAGGTTCGCCGCTTCCTGGAAATCGGCAGCCGCCTTATCGGCGCACTCACTGTATTTCAGCCGGGGCAACGTCAGCTTCTGGTCGCCAGGCAACACTTTGTCAATATAAGGCAACCCACCAAAATACTGGATGAACATGAAATGGAACCAGCCACGGAAGAACAACAGTTGCCCCTTGATCAGGTTCTTCTCTTCCTGTGTGGCATCCGTCAGCTTGTCCATATTCTCCAGGCCCATATTACATTTGCGGATGCCGTACCAACCCAGCTTCCAGAGCGACTTGGTAAAACGGTCATCATTCGTGTTCGTATTGTTACGGTCCATCCAGCCGGCCTGCCAGCCATCGTACTGTGCCTGCCAGCCCCAGAAATCACCGTTATCGATCTTCACCACAAAGTGGAAATCACGCGCAGTGCTCTGGATCTCGTCCTCGCCCCAGTTCCAGCTATTGGTCCAGTAGGCATTCGAGAAATCCGGGATACAATGATAGAGCTCTTCTGTATAACCCTGGAAATTGGTAAAGTCTTTAAAAGCATTTTCTGCTGATACGATGGATTGTGGTTCCCGGTCCAGGAACTTCTTGCAGGAGGTCAGTCCCCACAAGACAGCCACCACGCACACCACCGGCAAAGTCTTACTATATTTATTCATAACGGTCCTGTTTAGAAAGTAATATTAGCACCTAGGTTGTAACGCTTTACAGTAGGGTAAGCACCTTGCGAGGCCCAGCCTGTGCCGGCGAAATTCGCTTCGCGGTCATCCGGCATCTTGCTCCAGGACACCAGGTTGTTACCGTTGAGGTAGATCCGGAGCGATGCCAGCCCTACCCGCTTCACCAGGCCACTGCTGAACGTATAAGCGATCTCGGCGTTCTTCAGCCGCAGGTAGGAACCATCGTACATATATTGCGTACCCCGGTAATAACCGGCCGGGGTGGAGAGCCATCGGGGCATCGGTACATCCGCATTGAAATTGTCTTTCGACCAGTAAGTGCCCTCGTCATATACGATATGGTTCTGGCTGCCCAGGCTGTTGAACACCACCTGGCGGGTTACATTGTTCACCCCGTAGAACTGCACAAAAAAGGAGAGTGCCTTCCAGTCAACACCAAAAGTGGCATTGTAGGTGTTTTGCGGCCAACTGCTATGACCATAAGGAATATTGTCGCGCGTATCGATTATCCCATCGCCGTTATAATCCACGATGTGATAATTGCCAGGCAGCTTTTGGTTGTCGTTGGTATTGTGGATAGTGCTGCCGTACAGCTCATCCCAGGTATTGTAATAACCCTGGCTCACATACGAATAGGTTTGACCGATCTGCATATTATCCGATTTCTGGTAGTCCGGTAGCAACGCAGGATTATCACCGTCAACGACCCTGTTCTTGGTATGCGTCAAATTCAGGTCTGCCCACAGCCGCAGGTCGCGCGACGTCATATAATTAAAATGCAGCTCCAGTTCATACCCCTGTGAGTTTACCTTGCCCAGGTTGGCCACCGGCGGGGTGGTTCCGAAATAAGAAGGAACAGAAGTGCGGGTGCCCATCAGGATCTTGGTGCGCTTATCCTGGAAGAAATCGACCTTACCTTTAATGAATCCTTTGAGCAATTCAAAATCGACGCCCACATTGTACTTCTCCGCCTGCTCCCATTGCACATTCGGATTGCCCACAGTGGCTTCCCGGTACCAGTTGAACGGACTTTGCTCGGCTCCTTCACCGCTCATCCCCAACCGTGCGCGACCGCCATAGGCCCACTCCGTCAGGTACAGGAAGCGCGAGCCCACGTTATCAAACCCCGTCTGGCCATAAGAAGCACGCAACTTCAGCAGGTCCAGGAATCCTATGCTTCGCATAAATTTCTCGTTCGAAACGATCCAGTTCAAGCCACCCGAAGAGAAGAAAGCAAAACGGTATTCGGGGGCAAACTTCTCAGAACCATTATAAGCACCGTTGTATTCGATCGTGTATTTATTGTCGTAAGTGTATGTAGTACGGAATACCCAATCTTCCCGGTAAGAGGGGATCTCGCTGCCATTGGCCGTGATATTGCGGTTCAGCAATCCCATGGCAGTGACCGCATGCCGCTTTGCAAAGGTCCTGGCATAGTTCAATTGCAACTGGTAGAACAGCCTGCGTTGATTGCCCGTTACGGCGCCCGCGGCCGGCGACCACTTGGCGCCCTCCTGGAAATCGAAAGAAGTGGGTGGATCAAAAGTCTCCTTATAACTCACGATACCGGTTTCTGGATCGACCCATTTACGCTGCACGCCATTGTACAGGTCGTTCACACCCCGGTCGCTTTCAATGAAAGTATTGTCCATCGATACCGTACCGTTGAAGCGCAGCCCCTTCACCAACCTGTCCAGGTTCTGCTCCAGCGAAAAGTCGGTGGTGATGCGGGTGGTGGTCTGGTATTGAATACCCCCTGTAGCCAGGCTCCGTGCAGAGTTCTCCGCTCTTCCTTCATTGGGTGCATAATAACCCCAGGAACCGTCGGCATACTTTGGCAGGAACACGTCCGGCGCTGTCGTATACGCATCGATCCAGGGACCGTATTGATTACCCGTAAAGCCCCAGGGACTTTTCCGCACCCCATACGAGCCGGAAAGGTTCACCTTGAAAAGCGTAGAAGACGTCAGTTGAAAATCGAGGTTGGTGCGAACATTCAGCCGTGTAAAGCCGAAGCCGGGTTTATAACCCCGGTTATTATCAAGCACCCTGAACAGGTCGCCCTCATGCAGGAAGTCGGCACTGGTGAAATACTTCACGAAGCGGGTGCCGCCGCTAACATTCAGGTTCGCGTTGTGCGACATCGCATACTCTTTGAAAAGCGCCTTTGCCCAGTCCACATTCGGATACCGTTCCGCCTCTTCGAGGTTGGCAGGGTAACGGTATTTATTGATGATGTCCATCGGCGTATAATTGTTCCAGCTCTCCGGTTTCAGCGCCAGCTCGTATTCGATCGCGTCATTCATCGTACGGAAGGTTTCATACGAATCCGCTTTCCCCGGCAATTTGGAGGGCACTTTCATAATGGTGTTCACCGTACCACGGATAGAGGCCTTGCCGGTCTTACCGCGCTTGGTGGTAATGAGGATAACACCATTGGCGCCGCGCGATCCGAATACTGCCGTAGCGGAAGCATCTTTCAATACCGCCACGGTCTCCACGGAACCGATGTCTACACTCGTCATCGGACGCTCTACCCCATCCACCAATATCAGCGGACTGCTATTGTTCCAGGTGCTGCGGCCACGGATGATGATCTGCGGGTCTTCTTCACCGGGCAGGCCCGTACTTTGCGCAGTAATAAGTCCCGGCACATTACCGGTCAGCGCCGCGCCGATATTCGACACACCGCCGGCCCTTTCCAGCGTCTTGCCCGTGGTTTGGGAAACAGCCGCTACCACACTTTCTTTTTTCTGCCGGCCATAACCTACCACTACCACATCTTCCAGGCCGATCACACTGTCTTTTAAATGGACGATTGCGTTATTGATGCTGCGGACATTCACTTCCTGCATCACCTTGCCCACAGAAGTGAACACCAGGATATACCTGTCGGAAGGGACACGCAGGGCAAACTTCCCATCAGCGGTGGTACTCGTACTGATGGTGGTCTGTTTTACAAAGACAGTCACGCCCGGCACCGGTACATTCCTTTCATCCAGCACCACGCCCTGCACCACGCGGGCATCCTGCGCCTGCAACGGCGAACGGGCAAGCGTCATCGTCAGCGTTACCGCTGTTACAACAAGCCATTTCCACGACTTTTGTGTAATGATCATTTTAAGCATTGGGTTTGTAAATATTTTAATATGAGGGGCAATAAGCGGTCCCGGTCCATAAGGACTCCTTCGGAGCAACCCGTAACAGGTTGTCATATCCAAAGCAAAGGCATTGCCGACTGCCGATTGCCGGATTACAGGGTTTTACTGGCTGTTATGTACGTGATGATGATAGGGAAAACGGTCGGAACGGAGCTTGCCGACCTGGGAGGTGTTCGAATTTCATAAGCAATCATTTTAGCGTTTAATAAGCAATTTTTTCAGTCACATGGCACAGAACACAGATAACAATACACGAATCTACAATTGTCATACTGACACGAATGGCACGAATCGCCAAAAGGAGGGTAATAATGTTTTAACCAGCTACCTCCATGCGATCCAGGCTTACAATAACATACTGATTTTCACTGCATACATTACTCATATAGCAAATTTTAATGGTGACGTTTCTTATTTACCCGCTCTCAGCAAACGGATACTGTTGATGACTATATCCTGCGGTGTACCTGCAGGAAACCTGACAAACAGATCATGCTGACCGGATATCTTTCCTCCGCCAGCGCGCAGCAGCGCCACGTGCCCTGCCCTTTTACCGGACTTAATAGGAACCGCAGCGATCTTCTCCCCTTCCTGCAAGTCATCCAGCACCACCTCTAGTACCCCGCCTTTGGCCGCACCGGCCATCACCTCAATCGCTTTGGCTTCGCCGGCAATGCCAAAATCCACACCGGCAATCATCAGCCAGCCGCCATAATTGGAATGATTGGTAACTGCCCACTCGCCCCCCTGCTGTATTTTTTGAATGCCAAAGTGATTATTGTTGCCAACAACAGGCAGTGAAGAGAACCCGTCTTTGCAAATGAACAGATCGAAATCAACCGCCCCGCCTTCGGCAAACAACCCCATACTGGTACCGACCCAGCTATTGAAATTGGGCTGCACTTTATCGAGCGGTACAGCGTTGATGGTGCCAACGGGCAGCCAGCGCCTGCCATCAACACTGTAATAGCCGGTCAATCGGTGTTCATACCGCTCTAATTTCAGCCACACGCCTTTTCCTTTATTATTATAAGGCACCTTCCGCATGGCTGTATCCAGTTGCAATACGATGTGCTGTTCCTTTTCCGATGCGTAGAATAACCGAACAAACACACGTTGATCGCCATTCGTGAGGTAAATACCGCCCTTCGATGCAGCACTACCCTGCCCTATATCCAGCCGCGTGAGGGCCGAATAGAAATGGTCTGTTTCCTTTTGCACCAGGTGCGTGCGGCTGCTGTCCGGCGTGAGGCGTACCCATCCTTTTCGTGACGACAGTGAATAACTGGCAGCAGAACCTTTGTTCAGGAAATGCCACCAGGCGCCCAGCTTGTCTGCCCCAAAATCATCAGAGTGCACGCTGCGCCAGGGCGTCCTGTTGTTCTTCAAAGCAGGCTTCAACACCGGCGTGCTTACCGGAGGCAAACCCCAGGGCCTGTCGTTTTCCCATATCACCTGGTACAGCGATGTTTGACGGCCCATACCGCTCCAATCATCAGCGCCATGCTTTTGATAACTCTGGCCAATCGTCCACCAGGTGCCATCAGCGAGTTGAATGGGGGCTGAAATATGATTGGGCCGGGGAAAAGTATTATTGGGATCAGGGCTTGGCTTGAAGAAATCACCCAGCCGCTCCCATTTGGTGGAATCGGCTGTTAACTCCCTTGCCCGCAGTACATATTGGCCTCCGGACACATCACCGGCGGGGAAATAATAATAGTATCCATTGCGCTTGCACATCACCGGACCTTCCGCCCAGCTATACTGCAAATGGGCATTGATCCAGTCGAGGTTGATCACCGAATCGGTGAGCTGGCCATCACGGCCCAGGGCCTGCAGGCGGTTCACCTTCTGGCCGTTCTTGATCACCATATACGGCTTGCCATCGTCATCTATAAAAATGGAATTATCATAACCCAGGTTGCCTGTTTTTGGATTGGTCTCCACCTTCACCGGGGCCGACCACGGCCCTGCCGGCGAAGCCGCTTTTGAAAACCACTGGCCATTCGAGGAAAAATAGATCCAGTATGAACCGTAGAAATAAGTGATGGCGCCCTGCCACACGCCTTTTGAGGGACCATCGCTCACCATATTGGCCTGCGCAGGTGGCAGCACCCGGCCGATCACCTTCCAGTGTACCAGGTCTTTGGAATGATAGATCGGTAAATAAGGATTGAAGTGGAACGAGGAACCACAATGGTAAAAATCATCTCCCACCTTCAGCAGCGTAGGATCAGGATGATCGCCCGGCAGTACCGGGTTCACATACGTATTGACTGTATTATAGAAACGCGCTGAATCGGCATCCGCTATCCCGGAAGCATTTGATCCGGGGCCACTGGGTTGTGCATATAAACATGGAGTGGTAAGCAACAAACTAAAAAAAGCAACTGCAACCGTTCTGGTAATCATCTGGCAAGACTTTATTTATTATAGCAGCAAGATATTACCACACACCCGCTACCGGGTAGCACAAATGTTTAAATGAAGGGCAAAAATGTTTAGATTGAGCCCTTATTAAGCAACCACATCCATGCGCACCTATTTTCTCCTGCCATTTATATTGATATGCCTGGTTGCCCCTGCACAGGATAAAGCATTGCAGGAATACCTTAACCTGTATGCCAAAGAGATCAATCCGGCTATAGCCGGTTTCCAAGGCTTTTCTTTCCTGGATTCGTTATTAAAAGGTAAAAGGATTGTGGCGCTGGGAGAAAGCAGCCACGGTACGGAAGAATACAGTGCAACAAAATTCCAGCTCATTCAATACATGCATGAAAAACTGGGCTATAATGTGCTCCTGTTCGAAAGCCCGATGGCCAACTGCAGTTACGTAAACCTTTCCCCGGATACGGCCACGCGGCAGTTGGTGCGCAACAGCATTCAAGCTGTTTGGCACACAGAAACGGTTCGCCGGTTATTTGCTTACGTAAAAGAAAGGCATATCCGGTTTGGTGGATTCGATCCGCAGTTTATGTACTCCCCTTATCCCGAAGCGGTTTTGACTGATGCGTTTGAAACTTATCCCCCTATAAAAAATACCTTATTACAACTGGAACACAGGATTGCAGCCACCATTACAACACCGCGGCAATATCTTTCCTTAAAAGACAGCTTTTCAGCCGCCTATGACCAGTTGGCCGTACAATTGTCGGCACTGCCGCTTTCGCCGTTACAGCAATGGATGAAACAGATGATCACTACCAATATCAGCTACTATGCGCGGATTAACCAGGGCGATCAACGGGATTCCTGCATGGCGAAAAATATTATATGGATGGCCGAAAACCTGTATCCCCATGAAAAGATCATCATCTGGGCGCACAATACACATATTGACAAAAATCCCAGTCATAAGAAGATGATGGGCAAACTGCTGGCAGCGCATTTTAAAGACCAATTCTATGGGATTGGTTTGTACATGGTAAACGGGACCACCGCTTTAAACAATCGGACCATCATACCGGTGCAGCCTGCTCCAAAGGGCTCGCTGGAAGAAGCATTGACCGCCACAGGATTCAGGACTACCTTTATTGAAACCGGCCATCCCCTATTTGATCGTAAAATGGTCACTTTACATTGGGGCAAAGACAGGCAGTTCCTCACACCAGGTAAAAGTTATGACGCAATAGTGTTGGTGAACGGCGTACGCCCGCCTGATTATTTAAAAGAATAATATCCACTTACCCGCAACAAATTCCCAAAGCGCAAACGGCCGCCTTGATTGACGACCGCTGCTTTTTCGACTGCTTGCTGATAACTGTACTACTGCTTAAAATGTATTTAATTCTGCCAGGTGTGTATACCCTGCATTGTAACAGGAGTTGATGCTTATTTTAAAATAACGGGCCTGCTTGAAACCACCCGGCAGGAACTGCGATTGCAGGTCCTTGCTGTTCTGCAGGTTGAAGGTGCCGGCATCGGTCCACGTGTTATTGTCCACGCTCACCTGTATATTCACTTCATTGGGCCGGCCGTTATAGTCTCCCTGCCGTCCCACAAAGGATAAACCATGTAAGATTTTCTCCGTGCCCATATCAATGGTGAACCAGTGGGGCGGGCCGGGTGATCCACCTTGCCACTGGCTGTGCCAGAAGGTACCGGTATTGTTGTCGAGCGCATGGACAACACGCCCATTGTCGGGCCCTTCCCCATTCGCTTCCTGGGATGAGAAACCGGTAACCTGCCAGCCAGTCCTGTCGTAGTTGGGATAATCTTTCAGGTCGGGCTGCGTTTTCACGATATAGAAAGTCGTGCGCAGGCCTTCATTCACGGTCATCGATTTCGTCGCAAGGCTGATCGGCAATATATAAGTCTGTAGTGCTTCCATCGCGCCCGGGCCATTCGTTTTGAAAGTAATCGTCTGCGGCTCAGTGCTGAGCTTACCCCGTGGGATGACCGCTTCTGTAGCCGACAAGGTATAACTGCTGGCAGGCAGGATGGGGTAATTGGTTTTGTTGGCCGTATTGAAACTGTCCGCCTTCTGTTGATCAACGGTAAAGCTCACTGCGATATCATTAACCGGGTAATCCTGTCCGCCAAAGTTGGCGCCATATACCAGCGTTTGTGCACTGTCGGTGATCTTTAACGTTCGAACGATGGGGCCATTCACGGCCTGCGGCATGTACACGCGGTTGTAGCTTTCAACAGGTTGGTAAGGGAGGTTGAGGTCCGCCTTGCAGCCGGCTGCAAGGAAGCAGACTGCCATCAACAGTACCAGGAAGTAAGTAAGTTTATTGCGCATGATAATAAAATAATAGTGAAAGAATAGGGATTACCAACCGGGATTTTGCACCACCAGCTTCGACCGGTCCATATCATACTGACTGATGGGGAACCAATAAGAAGCCGGGTTGCGGAACTTGTGCTCACTGGCCACTACCCGCGTATAAAAACTGTTGTCGTCCTTATTAATATTCATGCCGTGCATGCTGCCCATTACCTGTGGCGCGATCTTCCAGCGCCTGATATCGAACCAGCGATGGCATTCAAAGGCCAGCTCTATCCTTCTTTCCTGCCAGATGCTGCTGCGCATGGCCGCCTGGCTGGCCGGCGCCGGGAGGCCTGCCGAGCCATAAACAGGAATGCCTGCGCGCGTACGGATGAGGTTGAGGTATTGCAGGATGTCGGCATTGGCCGGATCGTATTCATTCAGCGCTTCTACATAATTGAGGTACACTTCCGCCAGGCGCAACAGGCAGATCGGCCGCTGGAACTGCTGTCCGTTGCCCCCGCTGCCGGCATTGGTTTGCGGGGCCACGTTCTTGCGAATCAGGTAGCCGGTCTTTGTCCAGTCGGTGGGGTGACCGTTCTTGCCATTGGAACTGCTGGCATAAAAAGTGATCGCCTTGGCGCTGGTCATCGTGCCCCCCTGGAAGAAGCTGTTGTTATAAGTAACGGAAGCGTAGAACCGCGGCTCGCGGTTGATATACATGTTAAATACAGGGACGCCGTTAACAGTCGTGAATCCTGTTTCCGAATACAAGGGAGAACTGGTGATGGGATGGCCATCGCTCATAAAGTAAGCGTCTATCTGTTCCTGCGTAACGCCCATGCCACACCAGCCGCCTGCCTGCCGGGGCATACAATGCACATCCCAGGAGCCCAGCCCATTGCTTTTGCGGTTGAAGATCTGCTCACTGTTCCAGGCCTGCAGGAAAACGCCCTGGTAAGATTTCACCGGATCATTACCCGGATCTTTGTACAGCGAATACAAACCCAGGTCAATAACAGCTTTGGCGGCATCGGCGGCACGCTTCCATTTTTGGGGGTCGTATGTTTGGTTGATGAGCGACTTCCCTTCTTTGCTTTGCAGGCTGGCCATCTCGGCATTGCCATTGTATAGCGGACTTGCCGCGTACAGTAACAGCCTGGCCTTTACGGCCAGTGCAATACCCACCGTGATGCGGCCATTCTGGATATCACTGGCCTGCCCGTTGCTCGAAGGCACTTTGGGTAATACGGCAGCAGCTTTGTCCAGTTCGCTCACCACGTAATCCACACAGCTATCGAAGGGGCTGCGCGGAAACTGCATGGCTTCGGCTGGTGCATCAGCGGCTATCTCCTTTTCGCCTACGATCACCACCGGGCCGTATTGCCGCATGAGCTGGAAGTAGAAGTAAGCACGGAGAAAACGCGCTTCTGCTTTATACTGGTCAATAAGGCCCTGACCGTCCACAGCAAGTATCTCCGCGTTATTGTCAATATGGTTGATGAAATAAGTGGCCGAGCGGATGCCGCGATAGTAAGTGCCCCAGCGATCGAAGAGCACACTACCGGCACTCATATTGCCGATATTCAGTTCGTAGGGCGCATATTTACTCCAGGTGGCATCCATTTCATCCGAATTGGCGCCCCAGGGATTATCTGCCCACTGGTTACTTTCGTCGGGCACATAATTATAAATGTTGGCAAGGTATTGCTCCGAAGGTCCTTTTTTCTGGAATACCTGCTCAATGGTGATGCGGTCATTAGGTACCTGGTCGAGGTATTTTTTACAGCCGGACAGCAGCAGCACGGTGGCCGTAAGCAAAACGAAGTGATAATGCATTTTCATATAGCGTAGTCTTTTGGAATGCCTTATTTGAATGAACATTTGATGCCGAAATTGTAGGTTTTGATGAGCGGGTACTGCGCGCCTTTGCCGTCGCCAAGTTCCACATCCCACATATCGAATTGGCTAATGGTCCACAGGTTGTAGCCAATGAAATAAATGCTGAGGTTACTCATACCTACATACTTCAGCCATTTGCTGCGGACAAAGTCATAATTCACCTGCAGGGTTTGCAGCCGCAGGAAAGCGCCGTTCTTCACCCACCAGGTACTGTTGGCATAATTCATATTGTCATTGCCGTAAGTAAGGCGGGGATACAGCGGACGTGGATTGGGATTGTCGGGCGTCCAGCGGTCAGTGATCTGTTTCAGCAGGTTGCCGCGTTCGCCACCCTGACTGAAGGGTTGCAGTCCATCGCCATTGAGGGAGATATCCACGTTGCTGATGCCTTTGAACCAACCTGCCACGGAGAATCCTTTCCAGGAAATAGTGGGACCAAAGCCATACACGATCTCCGGGAAGCTGCCATAGCCAATGGGGCCCTGATCGTACGAGTCGATCTTGCCATCACCGTTGAGGTCTTTGTATTTGATATCGCCGGCTTTATTGGTGCCGGGTTGTGAGGGACTGTTCGCTACATCCTTGTCATCTTTAAACAGGCCGAGGTCAATATGGCCGAACCGCTGACCGAACTTGCGGCCGATGCGTTGTTGCCAGGGATAAGGCCAGGGCGCATTCGCATCGTCAATCACCTTGGCGCGCGTCCAGGTGAAATTGCCGCGGAAGCCGATCTGCCAGTCTTTACCGATCTGCTTGTTAAGGTCGAAAGTGCCATCAATACCGCGGTTGTGGATCTCACCCAGGTTGGCCCAGGGCAAAGAGAGCACGCCTACATAATTGGGCACATCGCCACGCTGGCGGAAGATGCCGGTACGCACTTCGCGGAACACATCCACCGTGAATGAAAGGGCATTGTTCCAGGTCTTCAGCTCTACACCCAGGTTTTGCTTTTCGGCCTTTTCCCAGGTCACGTCTACCGCATAATCGCCAATATCGAGGGAGCCAATGGTACGGTCGGTACCATTACTGCCATAAGAGTAGCTGCCGCCACTACCACCACCTACCGTAGAAATGTACGCGAAACGACGGCCTCCGATATTACTATTACCGACGAGGCCATAGGAATACCGGATCTTGAAGAAGGGCAATACTTTGGTGAGCGGTGCGAAGAATTTTTCTTCCGACAATAACCAGCCCACGCCATAAGAGGGGAAGAAACCAAAACGCTTCTTGGGAGCAAAAGTTTCCGATCCGTTGTAGCCAAAGTTGACCTCTGCGAGGTATTTACTGTCCCAGCCATAAGTGGCGCGACCAGCAATGCCGAGGTAACGGTAAGGGATGGAATTGATGAAATCGTTGGCAAAAGCGTCTTGCCGGTCAGAAGCGTTGAACAGGATAAGACCCGATACACTGTTTTTACCAAAACTATTATTATAATTCAGCGCAGCTTCTGTATAGTACTGGCGGCTACCGCCGTTGCTGCGGCTAAAACCGAGGAAACTGGTGCCGATGGAAGTCTGGTCGAGCAGGAGCTTACCGTCCGTATCACGTCCACGTGCCAGGTAGCCGTCCACCGATTTGGTACGACTGATCGTGTGTGAGTTGTAATTGTCGAAAGAGTACATGGCGGTGGCCGACAACCCTTTCAATATCGCCCCCAGTTCCTGGGTCACCCGGATATTGCTCCACAACTGGCTCCTGAACTCGGTAACATAGCCACTTTGTGTAAGGCGGTTATACGGGTTGAAAATATCGCCGGTGCGTATCTGCGAATGCAAACCGTTCGAATACACCGGAGGTATCAGCACGGGCGGCAGCAGGTAGGCAGCATCCCAGATCTCGTTCACAGAACTACCGGGAAAATTACCATTGCTGATCCAGCCCGAAGCGCCAAAATCCACCTTGGTCGAGTTGGTGATCTTCAGGCCGAGATTGGCAGTGAAATTATAACGGGTATACTTGATGGCCGAATTGTAATTGGCCAGTTCATCGGTCTTGTACAAACCATTTTCGTCGTAGTAACCAACAGACAGGTAATACTGGGCCTTTTCCGATCCGCCGCTGGCATTCACACGCGCCCGGCGGTTCTGCCCGTATTTCTTGAACAATACATCAAACCAGTTCACATTGGGATACAGGTCGGGGTCTTCGCCGGTGATGGTTTTCTGAATTCTCTCTTCCGTGTATTTGGGCAATGGATCGTCGGGATTGCTGTTGCGGTTGGCTTCATTCGCCATGCGCATATAAGTAGGGCCATCGGCAAATTCAGGGATGCGGGTAAACTGGGTGATGCCCTGGTCGTATTGCGCATTGATCAGCGGCTTGCCCGATTTTCCTTTCTTCGTTTGAATAATGATCACGCCATTGGCGCCTCTTACCCCATATACAGCCGTAGCCGATGCATCTTTAAGGATGCTGAAGCTGGCAATATCTTCGGGGTCCACGTTGGCGAAATCGCGCTCTACCCCATCCACCAGTACCAACGGCCGGCTGTTGGTGAAAGTGGAAATACCGCGGATATAGATCTCGGCATTGTCGTAGCCGGGCTGGCCGCTGCGCTGTACGCCTACCACACCGGCAATGCGGCCGGCAACGAGGTTGGTCATATTGGCCACAGGTTGTTTTAATTCTTCTGCCTTCACCGTGCTGATGGCGCCAATAAGGCTCACTTTCTTTTGCTGACCATAGCCCACGATCACCACATCTTCCAAACCGGCTGCCTGGGCCTTGAGGGTGATATTGATCTCTTTGAGATTGTTGACCGGTACCTCTTGTGGCGCATAGCCAACATTAGTAAATACCAGTACCGCATTGCCGGCGGGCAGGGAAATAACATACGTACCATCTTTTTGCGTGGTGGTAACGGTATTGCCGTCTTTCGACGACACCGTTACGCCGTAGAGCGGTTGCCCCTTCTCATCAGTTACTTTGCCGGTAATCTGCTGCACCACGGCTGGTGGCTGTGGCTTGCTGGGGGTAACCACGATCGTACGTTTGTTGATGACATAAGTAAAGGGCTGGTTACTGAAGCATTGCTGTAAGGCTTCTTCGAGGGTGACATCTTTCAAACGCAGACTTACTTTCTGCGCTTTGCTGATCAGGTCTTCATCATAGAGTACGCTGTAGCCGCTCTGCAGCCGGATATCCTTCAGGGCTTCTGCCAGGGGGATATTGCTTTTCTCCAGGCTGATCTTTTGCGCGCGAACAGTGAGGCTTACGAGCAGCAATGCCGTAAGGTGCAGGGTCAATAATCGCATGGCAACAATTGTTTTGGTTAGCAGTTAGTGTAATTATAGCTGTTATAGTAATAGCATAGTTATTCCTGCTTCTCCTGGCCAGGGAAGTCAATAATCGTTCTATCGGTTTATGGATACCTTGATTACTTCGTCAGGATCACTTTTCGTCCTTCGATCCGGTAATGGATGCCTCCTGTCAGTTTCAGGTTCTCCAGGAGTTCGGATATCTCTTTATACCGGGAGATATTGCCCCCGAATTTCTTATTGATGGGCGCTCCTTCCACAACGATCTCCGCATCATACCAGCGCGCTGCCTGTTTCATGATATTTTGTACGCTTTCCTGGTGAAAAATAAACCAGCCGTTCTTCCAGGCCACTGTTTCTTCTACATTCACCATTTTCACCCGCATCTTATTTTCCCCGTCCTTCACCATCGCCTGCTGTCCCGGCACGAGGGATACTTTCTCCACCTTGTTGCTTACATCCACAAGTCCTTCCGCGAGGGTGACCTTGATAAAAGGATCATCTGCGTAAGCATTCACATTGAAGGCCGTGCCGATGTCTTCTATCAGTTGACCTTTAGCGCTTACGCGGAAAGGCCGCACAGTGTTGTGTACTACTTCAAAATAGGCCTGGCCGGTAATCTCCACGCGCCGTTCTTTACCCGTGAAGGCTACAGGATAGGTAATGGACGAGGCGGCATCGAGGGTCACCACAGTGCCGTCGGCCAGCGTCAGGGTGTACTTACCGCCCCTGGGCGTAGTGAGCGTATTGTATACCGGTGGGGTATCATCCTCCTGCCCTTGCGAAGCGGTGTAAGCAATGCTTCCACGCTGCAGGCGCTGTATCTCCATATTATTTTGTGTAGCGATATGCGTGTTGCCCGAATCGGAGAGCACAATCTCCGAACCATCCGCCAGCTTTAGCACTGCTTTATTGCTGCCCGGCTTAATATCGTGAGCCGGCTGTGCAGACTGTACGCCGGATCCATGCTGCGCTGTTTGATCGCCGGGCCGCTTTTGCTTTGGATAGAAGAGAATGACCAAGGCTATCAATATGGCTGCCGCCGCGGCCGCTTTATACCAACCTGCCCACTTGTTGCGCTTTGCCGGCGGTATCAGCCGCTCCCTGAAATCAGCATACAGTTCTTCAGACAACGCTTTGGCGCCGCCTGCTTCCTGCAGCCAGTCTTGCATACCGGCAGTACCCGGATTCCAGCTATGAAACCATTCATCCAGTGCTGACTGCTCTTCAGGACTGCAGGCGTTCGCCAGGTAACGTTCCAGCAGGTATTTTAACCGGTCCTCATTCATTGATTTCATACGTTTGATGCGATCGGGAGCTTCCATGCCATAGGTCATCGCCAATTAATAGACGGGGCAGCAGGAGCTTACCGTTATGCCACCTGAAAATATTTTTTTGGGGGGCTGTTAAGGGTAATGGAATGGCCATCCGACCTATTGTAAGTGGCTTTGTTTTTTCAGAAAAAGCCTTAATATTGCTCAGGCTATAACGATTAAGCTATCAAAACGCAACTGCACCATACCGACCAGGAACTCATCCTGCTTTGGCAGGAAGGTGATGAAAATGCATTCGGACAACTGCATGCCCGCTACGCTACAGAGCTCTTGTCCATCGCCATGCAGAAGACCAACGACCGCGAAGTGGCGCGGGAACTGATACAGGGCGTTTTCGTTGCTTTCTTTCATTATAAAGCTGCCGCCAGTGACATCAGTTCCCTCAAGGCCTATCTCTATACCATGCTGAAAAACCGGATACTGGACCACCTCCGGCACCACCAGGTACGGGAACAGTATAAGACCTATACCACCCACCTGCAGGCCGATGCCCATGTGAACGACGTGGATACCTATGTCGACACCCGGGAACTGGAAAAATATTTGCGGGAAGAAATATTGAAACTGCCGCCACAATGCCGGCAGGTATTCCGGCTACGGCGGGAAGAGGAACTATCCAACAAAGAGATCGCCCATCAGTTGAATATTTCCGAGAATACGGTGGAGCAGCACATGCGTAAAGCGCTCCGCTTGTTGCGCCATGCGCTGCAGGTAGCCCACCGCAGCTTCTTCACCTTCCTGCATTTGTAATGCCCTACAGGCACATTCCCCGCCAGATTGAGACAATTCCACCAAGTTTCCAGCCACCAGCAGTTGCCCGCATCCATCTATTCCGTATATTTGATTGTCATTTGTACACTTATTATCACTAACAGAACATTCGTTGTACTTCACTTGCCATAACATGAAAAAGACACTTGCCGGCTTTGCCTTTGCTATTGTTATCCTTTTTGCAAGCCCCTTCCGTACCTGGTCACAAAAAGCCATCAACCCTATCATCCATGCCGATGTACCCGACCTGTCCATGATCCGCGTGGGTGATACGTATTACATGAGCAGCACCACCATGCACATGAGTCCGGGGGTGCCCATCATGAAGTCGAAAGACCTTGTCAACTGGCAACTGGTCAGTTATGCGTATGATATATTGGATGATGTAGATGCGCTCAACCTCAACAATGGGAAAAGCACCTATGGTGCTGGTTCCTGGGCCAGCAGCCTGCGTTACCACAACGGCACCTACTATGTATCTACCTTCGCAAGCACCACCCGCAAGACCTACATCTATTCCACTAAAAATATTGAAAAGGGTCCCTGGAAGAAGATCGCCTTCCAACCCATGCTGCACGATCATTCTTTATTCTTCGACGATGATGACAAAGCGTATATGCTCTATGGCGCAGGCAAGATCATGATGGCAGAGCTGGAAGCAGACCTGTCCGGCATCAAGGCCGGCTCCACGCCCCAGGTGCTCATTCAAAATGCCAGTGCCCCGGCGGGAAACAACATCTGGTTACAGGCCGAAGGATCGCAGCTATTCAAGGTCAACGGCAAGTACTATCTATTCAACATTGCCTGGCCCCGGAACGGTATGCGTACCGTCACCATTCACCGGGCGGACAAGATCACCGGTCCTTATGAGGGCCGTTTGGGTCTGCAGGATAAAGGCGTAGCCCAGGGTGGACTGATCAGCACGCCAAAAGGCGAATGGTTCGCCTACCTCTTCCGCGATTATGGTGCTGTAGGCCGTATCCCTTATTGGGTGCCGGTAAAATGGGAAGATGGTTGGCCTGTGTTGGGTGTTGATGGCAAAGTGCCCGATACACTGAACCTACCCGCCAATAAAAGCCTGATGCCGGGCATTGTAGCTTCGGATGAGTTCACCCGGAAAAAGAAAGACGCACCGCTCCCATTGGTATGGCAATGGAATCATAACCCGGATAACGCCCATTGGTCACTCACCGCACGTCCCGGTCACCTGCGCCTCACTACCAGCCGGGCAGACACCTCCCTCCTGCTGGTGAAAAACATGCTTACGCAACGCACGGTTGGTCCCACCTGTGCAGGCACTACAGCCATTGACGTATCAAACATGAAAGACGGCGATTGCGCCGGGCTGGCATTGTTACAAAAGAAGTTTGGCTGGGTGGGCGTGAAAGCAGAGAATGGCAGCAAATCAATTGTAATGGTGAGTGGCGCTAAGGATAAACCGGAAGAACTGCAGCGGGTGCCGCTGAACCAGAGCACCATATTTTTGAAAGCCGAATGCGATTTCCGAGACATGACTGATAAGGCATACTTCTATTACAGCCTGGATGGAAAAACCTGGACAAAGATCGGTGGTGTACTGCAGATGGAATATACCCTGCCCCATTTTATGGGGTACCGGTATGGGTTGTTTAATTGGGCGACAGAGAGTGCCGGCGGCTGGGTGGATTTTGATTGGTTTAGATTTCAAACGATCCAGCTTTGAAGGAAAAAGTGTTATTTTCTTTTGGACACACCGATATATTGTACAGTTAATTAATCTTTGCACAGTTGCAGTAAATTCTTATGGAACGGGCCAGTGGCCCGGTATTGTTTACGATAAGCTTCCACGTAGTAGTGGGATTTGTTGTATCCGGTCCGTTGTAGTTGATAACAATATTTTGAGCATTCACATCCGCATCTTTGTATCCACCTCCGCCAGTCAATAGTTTTTGTCCGACCGGGCAGGATAAGTACAATACAGAAATCCCATTTCCGTTAACAGCAACGTCCGAAAAATTGCTACTATAACCCATATTTACATCGCCACCCACTGTAAGGTTGCTTTCAATTTTTGCAGCGCCATTTACATATAACCTTTCCCCCGGCACTGCTGTTGTGCCAATGGCCAGGGCACCTATTAAATTGGTACGTCCGGTTACAACAAACTCATTTTCTACTTTTGCATCGCCATTTACATATAATCTTTCAGTTGGTGGCGATGCTGTACCGATCCCAAGGTTTTCGGTAATCAGGGCGCCTCCGGTAACATGCAGTTTTTGTAAAGGATCGTCTGTATCAATGCCCACATTCCCGTTTTCGTTAACTACAAGCCGATATAAACCGGATGTAACAATTCCAAATTTTTTGGATATTGGTGTTCCTATATAACTGTAAAGGCCGGTGCCTAAACTCAACTGATCCTGTGTTACGGTGTCAAGAAAACGGATTTGGTTCCGCATACCCGTTCCCCGTATTTCCATTCGATACACAGGATTGATTTTACTCAGCCCAATGCCCATATCGGTAATAGACAATGCGAGTACATTACCAATACCGGGAGCAAAAGATCCGGATGGATCGGACAAATTATTGATGTAAAAATCAATGCCGTTCGTGCTCGAAGGGACCATACTATTATCATGACGCGTGGCGATAAAATGCTTGTATCCCCCACCACTGCCACCGAAATTAAATGCAATATCAGCCGCAGAAAGTCCGATGGGCTTTGTATTAAGAGCGTTTCTGCCGGAAAAAAATTCAACCGCAGCACTGATCGGATCCGTAAATACATTGGTATTATTTCCCCTGAATAGAGTCGTTCCGTTTACATCCAGCAGGGCGATTGGTTTTGTAATACGCAATCCCAGACTGTCTTTAATATAGGAGCTCCCTTCTACATGCAGCTTTTGTAAGGGAGTTGTGGTGCCGATACCTACATTCTGGCTAAATGAGGTGATGGAAACAAGAAGGCAGGTGAAAGTGAGTATTGAATTCATTTTTGGTTGATTTCTAATGGTGTTTGTTTTAATGCATCATCTATTTTCCTGCTGCGTTGCCAGCTTTCAATAAGTAAATACAGCAACAGCAGCATACCTATTGCCAGTATCCAGTAACCGATATGATTCTTTTTTGTCAATCGATCTCTTTGAGGATGTGAAAGTAGACTTACGAAAAAGGGGATGCCATTTTTGAGCGGGACATAGCGGGACATGCCCCGTGACAAAACGGGACAATACATTTATGAAAGGCTATCTGCCTGTAAATCAATAGAGAATGAGGAGCCGTTTTTAGCTGATGCTCTTAATAAAATCATCCAGTTCTACGTCGGCAGCAAGTTGTAGCCTTTGGCGGAGACGGCTTTTTGTTTTACGAACGGCATCGGTACCAATACCCAGCATAGAAGCCATATGCTTGTTACCTAAATTAAGGCGGGTAAGTGCCGCAAAACGTATTTCGGCAGTAGAAATATCAGGAGCTATCAATTTTAGCTGATTGATAAAACCGGGGTTGGCTTTATCAAACATATCTTTAAACCGCAGCCAGTCATTTTCGGTAAGGATGGATTGATTGAGCAGTCCTTCATTGATCTCCATATTTTGCAGTTGCAATTGTTGCTGCAGTTTTTCAATCAATTCATTTTTTTCAACAATGTGCCCGGTAAATCCGGACAGTTGTTCCTGTGCATTTTTTATTTCAGTCTCAGCCTTTTCTTTTTGATGCATCAATTGCTGTTGCCTGCTTTGATGCCATTGTTTTTGCCACCTGAAATAAAACCAACCAGCAATTAATAACAATAATATTCCGGCCAATAAAAGGTTGCGCATGTTCTTTTCCACCTTTTTCTCCCGCAATAAAATATTGATATTATTACTCGTTTTTTCAAAGTCAAGTCTGGTTTGCACCACATCGGCACGGTTCCTGGCCACGGCCTGATGAAGTGAATCATTCAACCGGTGATAGATATTGGCATAATAAAAGGCACTATCTATATTTCCTTTTTTTCTGAATATTTCACTGAGTGTAAAATAAGCGTTGCGGATAAACCATTGGTTTGCCGGCTTAAAGGTGCTTACAATGCGAAAACTCTTTTTAGCAAGAAGAAAAGCACTGTCAGTTTTACCTTGCCGAAGGTATATGAGCGCAATGCGGTGAAGTGTATTGCCTGCATTATTGATTTCATTATTAACAGTCATGTTGTAATCGGCCCAAAGTAAAGGCAACGCCTGGTCATCTTGTTTTTGCTCAAAATATAGCGACCCAATATTCCCCTTTACGATGGCTTGCCATATTGTATCGTTGTTGGCCGTTGCATTGGCGAAGCTTTTATTATACCAAAAGATGGCAGAATCATACTTACACAACCGCTGGTAAGCAAGCCCCATCGTGTTTAATGAAGAAGTATATGGGTATTTTTCGCTGGCTGGCAAGCTGACGCCTTGATACATGTATTGTATTGCCTGTTCATATTCCTGCATTTTATACAATATTTCACCCAGGGCCCCAAACACCTGCCTATTCTTGCTGAAAAAATAGTTGTCACCTAATTCTCTTCTTAATTCGGCTGATTTTAAAAAATAAAACAGCGCTGTTTCCGGCTTATCTGTGGAAAGGCAATGGTCGCCGTATATTTCAAAACATTGTACCATCAGGTATTCATTACCGCTTTCCACGGCTTTGTTTATTGCTTGCCTCATATAATGGCTGCCTTCATTACTGTGAAAAGGGAAACGGACTATTACCACTGCTTTCCAGGCCAGGCTGCGGGCAGCCAAAAACAAATCATTACTGTTGGTTTGATTGTTTAACAAATTTAAAAACTGAACCCTGGCTGCAGAATCGGATTGCTCATAATAGCTGCGAATGAGCGAATCGTTTTTGGCAAAAAGTTGTTTATCCTTGTTACTAAGTATTGTAAGAAGGGTTTGGTCATCAGCTTTTTGCCGGGCCAATAAAGAAATAAATGCAATTAGACATGGAGTTAATAAAAATAGACGCTTCATTGCGGCACTAAAATAAAGAATCAATTGTATTCAACGCCACAAATACCATTTTATAGTTCATTATTAATCAATTAATTAAAAATACCTGTGGCGAAGTAACCGTTCTGCCTTACATCCGACTGTTGTAATGTCAAATGCTGACTTTTACACCTGATTCCTGACACACGCCGTAGCTAAAAAATAATAATCTAATAAATTGGATATGCTGCGCTCAATTGGTTTTGATCATGTCATTGATTATACCCGCGAAGATTTCACTAAAAATGGCCAGGTTTATGATCTGATCCTTGATGTTAAAACCAATCGCTCCCTATTCGATTATGCCCGGGCATTAAGTCGCAATGGGGTGTATGTTACAGTTGGAGGCTCCACGAGCCGGCTTTTCCAGGCTTTATTCCTGGGGCCGTGGATTTCAATGATCTGTAAAAAACACATACGTATCGTTGCTTTGAAGAAAAACAAGGATTTACTTTATGTGAACGGGCTTTTCGAAGCTGGCAAAGTCAAACCTGTGATAGATGGGCCTTACCAACTAAATGAGTTTCGGGAAGCATTCAGGATTTTTAGTAAAGGAGAACACAAAGGGAAAGTAGTAATAACGATGTGAAAATTTCACTATTATTTCCAAATCCTCTATCTTTGCACCCGATGACACGCGCTACTTCATATCAACTCCTGGCAACCATTGCCGTCTAACGCAGGCCACTAAAGCATCGTTATTATAGAGCTTTCTCCTATCCGCCTGCGCTAAGGTTCCCACTTTATTTTATTCAATCTATTATGCCTGAGCTTATAAAAGCTTCTGCGCATGATGTTATATTATTACCCATGTCGATACTACAATCGTACGGATGGAATGGCCATTTTGAAAACCAGTACACCCGCTTTAAAAATCAAGGCCTCGAAGCAGGCAGGGTGATGGCTATTCAAGGATTCAAACACTTATTGATCACCGGTACAGGCAAACAGGAAGCGTTGTTGGCAGGGGCGCTCATGAACAGTAAAGAGCCCGAAGCTTATCCCAAAGTAGGCGATTGGGTGCTGTTTAAGCGGTATGAAACGGAAGGGATTATTCTCGATGTATTGCCACGGCTGAACGAACTCAGTCGCAAATCGCCGGGCGCTGCCACTACCCGGCAGGTATTGGCGGTGAATATCGATGCAGCTTTTATTGTTCAGGGGGTAGACCACGACTTCAACCCGATGCGCCTGCAGCGTTACCTCCAGCAGGTGCAGCAATGCGGCATTGCGCCCATTGTGGTGCTGAACAAGGCCGATCTCGTTTCTAACCCAGGCCACTATCTCCACGCGGTGGAAGAGTTAGGATATCAATGCCCGGTATACCTGGCCAGTGCGCTCGATAAAGCGGACCAGGAACAATGGGCGGCCGCCTGTCTGCAACCGGGCAAAACCTATATCCTGCTGGGCTCATCCGGTGTTGGAAAAAGCACCTTGCTCAATGCCTGGCTCGGCTACCACCTGCAGCAGGAAGGCGCCATCAGCACGGCCAACAGCAAGGGCAGGCACACCACCACCGCCCGCAACCTGGTGCTGTTGCCCAATGGCAGCCTGGTGATCGATGCCCCCGGCATGCGGGAGTTTGGGATGACGCTGGAAGATGATGCGACAACAGTATCCCACCCACACATCGACGAACTATCCGGTCAATGCCGGTTCAGCGACTGTACCCACCTGCACGAGCCGGGCTGCACGGTGCTGGCAGCCGTCGATAACGGCCAACTGCCCCAACAGGTGTACCGCAGTTATGTAAAATTGCTGCGCGAGCAACAGCATTACCAAACCAGCGCAGCCGATAAGAAAAGGATCGAACGGCATTTCGGGAAGATCAGCAAACAGGTTTTTGCGCACCGGAAGAACCGGAAGTATTAACGTGCTGCCAACACCGCAAGCATCTCTCACTCCAAAGCCTCCCTTGTGCGGGAGGCTTTTTTTATCCAATCCCATACTCACCCCAGCCTGCCCTCACCTCACTTACACTTCACAAGGCAAAGCATCTCCTCATCACTCTTGTACCATTCTATACAATCGTGGGTATTATCGAACCTTGGATCTGCCATGAGCTGTTCGAATACGTTTTTAAGGCTTTCCGTTTTCGACATCCAATCAATGACTTCTTCGGCGAGGTATTCGCCTTTGGGAATGGTAAAACTGCCGTAACCTTGTTTTGCTTCCTCATCTGGACGCAAGACTGCTGCTGCCGCTTTGTAAACCACCCGGCCATGCGCATCCATGTGTGAAATACCATAATAATCACATCCTCCGAATTTACTGTACAATTCATCAAATGCTTCTTTAATGCCCAGGGGGAAGGATGGCACATCCTTATACAAGACCGGGATATCTTTTTCCAGTTTGAATATGAACATATAGATTATTTACAGGCAAACATACGACTACCACCCACCAGGGGAACGGTAGGATTGCGACAAAAAGAGGGTGTAAAGCGGTAAATTGAATGACGGACTGATGGTATAAGCCTGCATTGAAGTTGCAGAAAAATCATAGCCGCCGGCGATTACTTCCGGCAGCTTATGTTGTAAATTACATGCAAGGCCTTCAGCCATGCCCAAGCCCAACGGCTGGCCGGCTTTTAACGCGGCAAACAAGTGATCTTGCCATAAAAATTGGAATTAATTGATTATGAGTAAGCTTTACCAACAGGGCGCTCGCCCCTACCAATACTTACAGTAAAAATTCCCACCCGGGTTAACACCCTTATCGAGACCTTAACGAGACCTTGTCGAGACCTTATCGAGACTTTACCGAGACCCTCCTCAATACCAGCTCCGAACCAGATAGTACCCCCATAGGTACCAGACACCTACCTGCCATACCCCTTCCCCCAACCTGCCATTACCATTTCACCAACTCCACCTCCCCATCGGCAAAGCACCCAGTCTTTTATTATTTACCTTTTCGGCTCGTACACACCATAAATAGCGTCCCGGAAGCTTTTGTGCAGTTTTACTTTGTCGAAAGGCACCAGTTGTGTGAACAATACAGCAGTAAGTTCATTTTCAGGGTCCACCCAAAACAAAGTACTGGCGGCGCCATCCCAGAAAAACTCACCCACCACCCCATTGTTCTCGTCCTTATTGGCAGGCGGTTGTGTACGTACAGCGAAATCGATCCCAAAGCCAACCCTGCCCTTACTGGGAAGCCACATGCGCTGTGAAATGGTATCCGACAAATGGTTGGTCGACATCAACTCCACAGTGGCAGGTTTTAAAATACGCGCCTCGCCAAGATGGCCTTTATTTACCAGCATCCGCGCAAACTTCATATAATCATCCAGCGTGGAGGTGAGCCCCCAGCCGCCCGGTTTTAATGCCCATTGCTTTGTATTGATCGCATTCGCCTGCTCATCGGGCACTCTTGTCAACTTACCATCGTTGCTGCGGTTGTACAAGGCCGCAAACCGGCTTCGGTCGCCTTCCGGTATCAGGTACCGGGTATTGGTCATGGCCAGGGGACCAAAAATAGTTGACTGCAGGTACTCATCAAACGGCTTGCCCGAAAGCCTTTCCACCAGGTAGGCCTGCACATCAACCGCAGGCCCGTAAGCCCATTGATCGCCGGGATGGAACTGCAAGGGCACACTGGCCAGTTTCCTGGCCATTTCGGACAGGGTATTCGCTGGGTTCATGGCATCTGCCTGCCGCACCAACGCGGCCAGGGCAGGGATCTCTGTACCTGCAAACCCTGCTGTATGGCGGGTAATATCACGAATGGTGATGGCACGCCTGGCCGGTTGCAGTATCAATTGGCCGTTGGCATCTACCCCTTTGTACACCTTCATATCGGCAAATTCAGGAGCATACTTCGCAAGCGGATCATCCAGTTGAAAAGCGCCTTTTTCGTACAAGGTCATCAGTGCTACACCGGTTACGGGTTTGGTCATGGAAAAAATACGCACAAGGGTATTGCGGTCCATAGGCCGGTTGCCTTCCCGGTCGGCATAACCAAAAGCATTGTAGTACACCTCTTTTCCTTTTTCGAAGATCAGCGCCGATACGCCGGCTGTTTTGCCTGAATCGGTAAAGCTTTTCAATGTAGCGTCGATGCGACTTTTAACGGCTGCCGTAACAATAGGTGCAGGTATCTTTTTATGGCGATAAGAAGGGAGCGACGTATAAGCGGCTGCAACAAGCAGCACGGGCAGTATGGCAAGGATCGGTTTATGCATGGTTGTTTATTTCTGGTATCCTTAAAGTTAGGGATTTCCACGGGTCCCATAGTCGTCCACAATACGGACAAGACCCGCTCATTAAAGAATGAGCGGGTCTTGTTCTTACCCAATGCCAGCCGATCGCATTATTCCATTCAGACAATATTGATCTCCACGTTAATATTACCCCTGGTAGCTTTTGAATACGGACAGGTTTGATGGGCTGCTTCTACCAGTTCCCTGGCCAACGTTGGTTCTATGCCGGGCAGACTAACATGCAGGCGCGCCTGCAGGAAATAAGCGCTGCCAGTCATACCAAGGTCTACTTCTGCATCTACAGCGGTGCCAGCAGGAAGCACCACCTTCCTGTCTTTGGCAGCAATGCCGATGGCCCCTAAAAAGCAGGCCGACCAGCCGGCTGCAAACAATTGTTCAGGATTGGTGCCATTGCCTTTAGCGCCGGGAGGAGAAAGTTGTATATCAAGACGTCCGTCTGAACTCTGAGATACTCCATCACGTCCACCTGTGGTATGTGTTTTACCGGTATACAATACTTTTTCAATTGCCGGGGCAGTAATTACTTGTTGTTCCATTGTTATCATCTTTTTAGTTTTTATTGTTATTAATTAATTAGCTTCCTGGTTAAGCCGGGCGGCAGCAGTAATTCGTCCGTCTTCTTTGCGTTGTACAAATCCAACCACCTCCCAGCCTTCTTTATTAAAGCCTTCAGGCAGATTGATCATGGTGCTGTTATTGTTTATAGCTGCCTGCACCAGTTGCCGCACGATCTGTACATGCGATAAACGGCGGCCTTCATTTTCACCGGCCCGCACCTGGGTTTGTGCATTCTTTTGCACGAGGGCCAGTAACAGTACGGCATTCTCTTTATGGCCGGTTACCTTATATTCAACATGAAGTTTGTTGCCATCTAGCTTACCCTGCAACGCCAATGTAGCATCAGCACCTTTGTTCAACTCCCGGGAAATCGCCTGTACAATAGCACCCTCCTGTGAACCTACATATTCGCTCGTTCCATTCACTACTACCTGCGGCGTATAAATTGTTTCCAGGTGCAGCCAGTCGGCATACCGGCGTTGCCTGTAGGTAAAGGCAGCAGCACTGAAGGTGTCTTTCCAGCCCTGGCGGTCCCAGTAATCAACGTGAAACGCGACAATGTAAACAGGCTTGTCAACATTTTCCTGTTGCAGCTTTTCCATCAACTTGTCGGCTGGTGGACAACTGGAGCAACCTTCAGAAGTAAAAAGTTCCACTACGGCAAATCCTTTATTACTATTGGTTATTGCCGGCAGGTTCATAGGCTTGTCATTTTGTGCGTTGCACGAGACATACCATAATACCAACGGCATTACAGTCAGCATTCCGAGGATGGTATTGCGTTTGAATAATTTCATTGTTAACATGCTTTGGTAATTATTGATTGCGGATACAAATTGACAGCAAAGCGATGGAATGAAAATCCATAAAACCCTGAGTTAGGCGAATTGGCGCCTGAACCAGGCAATTCAGCGGTTCAATAATCACCCATTTAATCCTACTTTTGGCGCAACCAATGAATACAAAAAACTTTACCGTCTCCGGCAAAATAATATGGCTAAGCTCACTGGCGCTGGGCCTGCTGGTGGCTATTCCTAAATTAGCTGAGCGGCATTTTAACGGCTATGAAACAGTCGTTAATTCGGCTGTTACTTTTGTGTTTGCCTTATTCGTCTGGTATTACAACATCCTGACCCTTCCCAAATACACAGCGCGCGATATAGTCAAAGGCTTTTCCCCGATACGGCTTGTCAAAAGCCTGGCGCTGGGTATAGCCGTCATGTTTTTACTGGCCTGTTTGCAACAGTTACTGATAGATCAGCTTGACTTTGGACCGGCCATGTTAATGATAGAGGCCCGAGGAGTGCTGGTAAATATCTGTTTTTACATGTTCATTCATTACCTGTACCAGAATTACCTGCATCAAAAAATAGGTATTGAACTGGAACGGGCTAAAATGGACAACCTGGCCGCCCAATATGAACTACTCAAACAACAGGTCAATCCACACTTCCTGTTCAACAGCTTAAATACGCTGAAATACATGGTAGAGAACAAGGATGACCACTCAGTGGATTTTATCCTCAAGCTGTCAGACTTCTACCGCTTCACCCTCGAAAGCAGGAAACTGGACATGATCCCCCTTTCAGAAGAGTTGAACATACTCGATGCTTATACATTCCTCTTAAAGGCCCGTTTCGAAGAGGGGATCGATATCACCATTAACATTGACCCGGCCCACTATACTTCTTACATACCTCCCTTTACCCTGCAACTGCTCATCGAAAACTGCATCAAGCACAACATCGTGTCGTTGGATCGTCCGCTGCACATTCGCTTGTACTCCGACAAGGATAACATTGTTGTTGAAAACCACATCCAGTTAAAAAGGACCAAAGAATCTTCCACGGGCATGGGGCTTGAGAACATTAACCAGCGGTATTTGCACCTGCTAAATAAAACCATTGGCATCCACCCTACCGATTCCCTGTTCACCATAAAATTGCCCGTTGTATATGAATATCGTCATCATTGAAGATGAAATAAAAGCAGCCAAATCACTGGCCAACATGATTACAGCCGTCAGACCGGCAGCCCAGGTGGTGGCCACTTTACAAAGCATTGAAAGTGCGGTGAGCTACTTTTCAGGCAATGAGATGCCCGACCTGGTATTTATGGACATCCAGTTATCCGACGGCTTGTGCTTTGAGATCTTCACTGCTGTCCGGCTACGCTGCCCGGTCGTATTCTGCACCGCCTACGGGGAATACGCCATGGAAGCCATCAAGGCCAATGGCATTGACTATATATTAAAACCATTTGCAAAAGAAGAAGTACAGAAGGCCTTTGAAAAAGTAGATAACCTGAAAAACTTTTTCCAGCAGCATGAACAGCCCGACCTGAACAGCCTTTTTAAAAAAGCAGGCTTACAGGAAGGCAAAAAAAGCTTCCTGGTATTTAAAGACAACAAATACGTGACGGTACCCACCGACCAGATAGCTTTTATTTATATCAGGTATGACACCACTACCATCATGACCTTCCAGAAACAAACCTATCCGCTTACGCAATCACTTGAACAGGTGCAGGAACAATTATCCCCCCAACAATTTTACCGGTTAAACAGGCAATACCTCATTAACTTCAGTGCAGTGAAGGAAGTGGAACATTACTCGGCCCGTAAATTATTTGTAAAGCTCGTAGTCCCCGCCCCCGACGAACTACTAATCGGAAAAGAGAAGACCACCGCTTTTTTAGAATGGCTGGGTGACAGGTAAAAGTTAGTCGAACGAACCAAAAACTACCGGAAAACCAGTAGAAATAAATCCCTCATTTACCGGTAGTTGAATGATTAAAATACGTCTTACTTTAGCCGGTCATAATGTACTTATATGATAGCTAATAATCTTACGTATTCCCAGTCATTACGCGCGCTTGCTACAGGGCTGCTTATTGTTACAACAACATGGTGCAAGGCCCAAACAGTTTTAGTACCCGGCGAAAAGGTATTAGACAAAAAGTGGATCAGGAACGGTACCTATGAAATGGCTTGTTATGCCAGTTCGGGCGGCCAACAAGTAGAAATAAGCTCATTCACCATAAAAATTAACTCCACCGATAAAGCATTATCAGTCTATACTGCCTTACAAATGACAGGGTCTGATGATATTTGGGTCGATACCAGCATTGCCGATGGCAACACCTTTAAACCTGTTTACCGCTCTTCTTTCAGCCCGGCCAAAGAAATGGTGGTCAACTACGGTAAAGAAGTGACCGGTTATTACTACGACAAGCAGACTAAAAAAAGACATACCATTAAGGAGGGAGGAAACAACGCTTTCTTTGACAGCAATACCTATCCCTACCTGCTTGGCCTATTACCGCTCACGACCGGTTATAAAAACGACCTGGCAGTATATGATTTCAAACCAGGCAACCAGACAAATACCAAGAAAGCCCGGATTGAACAAGTAAAAAGCAACCTGTACACCAGCAACCTGACGGGTGAACACAAAGTATGGCAGGTAAATGTATATGAAGAAGCCACTAAGGACAGCTATGTGTATTACATTGATAAGGATACGCGCCGTTTGTGGAAAGTAGAGATACTCACCCAGGGACAGCAATTACTGCTGATAGATAAAGAGATCGACTACAATCCGTTTACGACACAGTTTGACAAAGCAACAACACTGAAACTGGTCACAACAGGCAATTCGGTTATTATCGGTCAGGCTTTTGCCCGGGACAACCAGAATGAAGGGATGCTGAAAGGAATAGCTATTTTCAACATCAACAAAAAGCAACACGCCCAGGCGGGCACATCGGTTATCCTGATCCCCTATACTGATTTCTATAAAGAGTGGATAAAATTGAATGATGCCGCCCGGAAAAAAGGCCGGGCTATTCCCCTCCCGAAAGAAGCCGCCGAATGCATCAAGGTCACGACAGTCTATGACAAAGAAGGGCATTTTGAATTTACCAACCTTATGCCCGGCGAATACCTGTTGTACACTGAGTTTGGCTACGAGCATACCTCCAGCAGGACCGAAGTAGTCGGTTATACAGATACTTACATCAACGGCATGTTCCAGGGTTCCCGCGCCAACACCACCACGTACAACGTTAGCACCAATGCGGCGGCAGCCATTAAAAAGACAATAACGATAAAAGCAGACGGCGACAAAATAGAAGTAAAGCTGAAGAAGACTTTGTAACTTCCGCCAAAACCTTCACCATGCTAAAGTTTGCCTACACCATTTTCTATGTACAAGACGTTATCAAAACCATTGAGTTCTATGAAAAGGCCTTTGGCTTTAAAAGGGCCTTTATTGCAGATACAGCCGAATTCGGACAACTCGATACCGGCGGCACAGCCCTTTCCTTTGCCACCATTGAATTAATAACAGGCGAAATTCCCGGCGGCTTCATTGCAAGCGATGCCAACAAACAACCTTTAGGAGTGGAAGTGGCCTTTTCCACAGACCATGTAGAACAGGCATACCAGGCAGCGATAGAGGCCGGTGCTATTGAGGTTACCCGCCCTGCCGTTAAACCATGGGGACAAACCGTGGGCTATGTGAGAGACATCAATGGATTCCTGGTAGAGATATGCACGCCCATCGGTTAGGCCTTGCACCCTATAAATGAAAGAGGCTGCCCACAACATTTTTCTTGCGGCAGCCTCTTCCAACATACAACGCACTATGCAGCAGGAATAGCCATACGCACTTCCACAACAGCACCATATTGAATAATGGGGCATCCTTTGGCAATTTCCACCGCTTCTTCGTAGTCTTTCGCTTTGATCAGGAATAAACCACCAATGGATTGCTTTTTCTCCGCGTAGGGCCCCTCATGCACGGCACCGGCTCCTGTTACTACCCTTCCATCAACGTCCCATCTCTTGACAGGAGCCACCAGCTTGTCGGCAGCCGCTATACTGGCAATCCAATCCTGGTAAGGCTTTAACGCCGCTTTCATTTGCTCAGGTGATGGCATTGGGTTTTTGCTGGTAAGATCCCTGTGGATCGCAATTAAGAACTCTTGCATTTTGATTTGATTTTATGTTTTTAAAAAAGTGCTGGATAGGATACGGTTATTAATAGGGCTGGGCCCTGAACCAATCTTCGTACTTTACTTTTCCAAGTAGGAAAACTTCATCAGAAACAAGTGTTGCATCATTCAAGGTGGAGCCGAAATAAAGCGCCCGTTCATCCGTTACCAGTTGGCGCGAGTCTTCCGTTGAACTGAGGTAAAAACGGATAAATTCATCCATGGGCATGCGTACGGGGCCTGCCACCTCAACAGTACCATTCCGGGGAGCCCCCAGGGCGATACCTGTCAACGCATCCACAACTTCATCCGATGCAATGGGTTGAATGGCCGCCGGAGAAATATGCACTTCATCCCCCACCGTTCCTGCCTGGGCAATACTGTGGGCAAACTCGAAAAACTGGGTGGAATGCAAAATGGTATAAGGAATACCCGACGCTTTGATCAACCTTTCCTGGGCAAGCTTTGCCCGGAAATACCCGCTCTGTTGAAGCCGCTCGGTACCGACCACAGATAAAGCGATGTGATGTCTCACACCATTGGCCGCTGCTGCCTTCAGTAAATTCCGTCCGGAAGTTTCAAAGAATTCCATAACCGCCTTTTCTTCAAACGACGGGGAATTGGCCACATCCACCACTACCTGCGTACCTTTCAGTGCTTCATCGAGCCCTTCACCGGTGACGGTATTAACACCGCTCGCAGGCGAGGCTGCGATCACTTCATGATCAAGCTGGCGAAGCTTATAGACGAGCTTTGAACCAATAAGCCCGCTACCGCCAATTATTACAATTTTCATAATAAAAGTTTTGTAGCCTTGTTAAAGGCTCGTGTTAAATTGATTGCTGAAAAACCTCATCAGGGTGCAGATCTGCCATCCAGTCTTTGATATAGGTAAACAATGCCTTCGAATCCAGCCTTGCCGCAGGCATCCTGGTAACCCCTGCAACAGCATGACCCAGGGCAACACAATACGGCACTTCCAGGTGAAGCAACAAGCCAAGTTCATAACCGGCATAGAAATACTCCCTGCAATCACGTGGCATATTAAGCTGAGGGATGGGCCGGCCGGCTAAGTCCAATTGCCCATCCCTTGATAATAGCACAGTGCGGTTATCATCCTGGATCAGCAACACATCAATACTCATCGTATTGAACAGGAACAGGTATTTTTCCCTGGCATCGGGCGACCTGAAGCCAGCACTGGTAGCATAAGAGGCCCGTCCGTTCAACCGGTTCCACAACTGATCGGCCTCCTGTTCATCAAGTACCAGCGTAACCCTGCCGTAAGAAGAATAATCACCCATGATATCGAGTAATTCGTCCACCTCGAATACAAGCTTCTTTGAAACATCGCCGGGATGAAACAGGAATTCAAGGTCCCGTTTATTAAGACGTTTTATGACATCAGCAAACAGCCCGTACCACCAACCAGAGACATCATCTGTCTTCGCCCAGCCGGTAAACCGGATCACTGAGCAATCACTGATGAGTGTTTTGAGTCCTTCGATCACCACATCATTCTTGAAACTGTCCCACCTGCAAACCGTATTACCGGTTTTGCTGTTGACTATAGGCCAATACCGCTCTACATCCATGCCTTGCTGATGTATATTTGATAAAACAGGATAGATGCCAAGCCTTTCCCAGCATTCGTTGGGCCCTGTATCTTCCCCGATATGGTCCAGGTACAGGTTTACCGGAATAGATAGCTCCCGGACCCGGCCCGCAATAGCTTCCAGCATGGAAGCAGTATCAGGTGTATAATTTTTTAAGTACATAACACTCCGTTTATACGTAAGCAATGTGCTACAACAGGTTTTCAGGACTGCCTGCAGCAATACTTTCTTCGGTATAAACGACAGGCTCGTCGTCCATCCGGAGAGCATCGTCCAGAAACTCACTACCCTCGTTGGTATTGTGGGGTGGTTCATGAAGTCTTACCAGCTTGTGTTCATCTGATGGATGATGCAGATGGTTCCCGGCAGGGTGCAAAAAGTAAAAGATCATAACGTTGGTTTTGATAAGTGAATAATCTGGCTTGGGTACAATAGCGGAGGAGAAAGGGGAAGAAAAATGCGAAGGTATTGCCTGCTGACGGTTGACTTGCCGTGTTGTTGACCGGTTTTCGTAAGGATCATACGCCGGCGTAGGGCTATCCTGGTGCACGAACAGGTGGAAAGTGCACGCCCATTACAACCGCCTCGGCAAACTGACACCCGTCATCTTCGTTTCAACGGTCAGCAGGCACATAGTAAATGAGCGTTAAGCTTTTTGCAGTGAATTACTTACCCATTTTTCAAAAGAGATAGCACCCAGTTTGGCTTTACCGGCTGGCACTAAGGCAGTATCACTGATCTGTGCGCCGAAGTATTGAGCCTCGCCATTGGAAATAACCTTTCGCGGATCATTTGTCTTATGCAGGTATTGCGCAACAATGTCAGACGCGATATAACGATCGGGGCCGGCAATGTCAAAATGCCCATTAATGGGTGCTGCCAGCGCAGCCTCGGTTACAAAAGCAGCTACATCATCAGCAGCGATGGGTTGGAATTGCACAGTAGAAATGTGTACTTCATTGCCTTGAGTAGCCTGGTTGGCAATGCCGGCCAGAAATTCGAGGAATTGCGTGCTCCGGACAATGGTATAAGGCACTCCGGATTGTTTGATCAGGTTTTCCTGCACCAACTTTGCGCGCATATAACCACTGTCCTGCATCAGGTCAACACCAACAATGGAAAGGGCCACGTGATGCTTTACACCGGCATTGATCTCCGCTGCCAGTAAATTGGCGCCTGCAGTCCGGAAGAATTCCATCACGGCATTGTCTTCAAAAGAGGGCGAGTTGGCCAGGTCTATCACCACATCTGTGTTGTTCATGGCTTCCGCCAAACCTTCACCGGTGATGGTATTGATTCCGGTGGCCGGAGAAGCGGCGATCACCTGGTGCCCCCCCTGACGAAGATTGGCTACTACTTTGCTTCCGATGAGGCCGGTGCCTCCGATGACGACGATTTTCATAATTTGAGTTTTTAGCGTTTATGATTTGCCCTTATAGAGGCCAACGGAATGCCAAACATGCAAATCAATGAAAGTCAAATCGGTAGCTAAAACCAGTAGTCGCATTTTTCACTGTATATCGTGAAAGCACGGACTGTTTCACGATATAGAGGGAAGTATTGGGCAGTTTGCGGGAGAGGATTATTTGGTAAAGTAATCGGCCTTGGTGATGCCTAACTTTTTCATTTTGGAGTGCAAAGTATTGCCTGGAACATCAAGGATATCGGCAGCGCCTCCTGTGCCGGAAATTTTACCGGCGCATCGCTTCAATACTTCAATAATATAACTGCGTTCTACCTGTTCCAATGAGCGGTTTAAAAGATACGCCTGCTCCTGTTTTTCGGAATCAGTCTCCCTGGGTATATATACATCGTCCAGTTGGCCATCAGTTGTCAGCAGTACGCTGCGCTCCATCAGGTGCTCCAGTTCCCGCACATTGCCCGGCCAGGTATAACTGCGCAATTGCTGCATCACCCGGGGTGCAATCTTCTTGATCTTGCGGCCGGTATTCTTGCTGTACTTCTGTACGAAGAAATGCGTAAGCGGTTCAATATCTTCCGGTCGCTCCCGCAAAGGCGGTAGATTAATAGGAAATACGTGTAACCGGAAATACAGATCGGCCCGGAAGCGGCCGGCCTTTACCTCTTCCTCCAGGTTCCGGTTGGTAGCGGCAATCAACCGTACATCGATCCTGATGGTTTGCTTACCACCCAGCCGCTCCAGTTCACGTTCCTGGATCACCCGTAACAACTTCGACTGTGCTTCCAGCGGCAGTTCACCAATCTCATCCAGGAACAAGGTACTATGATTGGCCAGTTCAAACTTACCGATCCGCCGGTCAATAGCGCCGGTAAACGCGCCGCGTTCGTGGCCAAACAACTCACTTTCGATGAGGTTGGCAGGTAAAGCAGCGCAGTTCACCTTTACCATCAGTTTATCCTTACGGGACGACGCACCATGAATGGCCCTGGCGATCAATTCCTTCCCGGTGCCTGTTTCACCCAATACCAATACCGTAGAATTGGTTTCCGCCACCAACGACATCAGGCGGTACACCTTCTGCATGGGCTCGCCACTGCCGATAATTTCAGAGAAATTGTAAATCGTTTTGATCTGCTCTTTCAGGTAATCGTTCTCAACTTCCAATCGCTTTTTATAAGCCAGCAGCTTTTCGTTCGCCTGGATATTATCAATAGCAATGGATATTTGAGCGCATATACCTTTCAACAGTAATGGGCTCAGCCGGTTTGCCAACATCCAGATGGTGCCAATACTTTTGTCGCCCACCCGCAAGGGCAGGCCATACATATTTTTTAACCCAGTTGTTTGCCATAGTTTTGCATAAGCATTGCCGCTCTTCAATTCTTCCTCTACATTAAACACCAACCCATCCTTACTGGCCAGCACCTGCGCAGTATATGTTTCGTGGATGGTGATGCGGTCGCCCGCCATCTTATCAAAATCTACTTTCGCATTTTCAAACAACGTCCTGTCGAACATGAAGGGCGACAAGTGAAGACCATCATCGTCAATCAGCCGTAGCATGGCGAGTTTCGTATGCATCGTTTTATCCAGCACCCTCGCAATAGCGTCCTGCAGTTCCTGCGCTGTTCTTGCTTGCGTAATATCATTACTGAAATTCAGCAGGAAGGACTGCTCCTCCTGCTTTTTACTGATCTGCTCATTGGCCATAATATTGGCCAGGGCGATGGATATTTGTGCACAAATACCTTGCAGCAACTGCACATTGATCTCTCCAATGTCCAGGAACAAAATACCATGATTCGTTTCCCCGTTACGCAACCGGATACCTACTATTTCTTTAAACCCCATCTCCTTCCAATACTGTAAATAGGCGGATGTGATGCCACGTTGTATTTCCCGCTCTACATTAAACAATAAAGGGATGGGACTATTCAGTACGCGGTTCTGCAATCCGTCGTTGATGGGATACCGCGCTTTCTCCAGTGCACTCACGATCTTTGGATCCTGTGTTTTCTTAAGATCATACACGTAGGGACTCATCGTAGTGTTGTCTTCATTGATCCTGCGGATAACAAAGCCGCCCGGTGGATTTAACTTGCTTAAGGCAGCCTGAACGGCGCGGACAAGTTCATCTTTCGTTCTTACCGTTGCGATATCGCTGCTGAAATCAAGCAGGAAGGACTTTTCTTTTTCTTTCCTGAGGACCTCCTCATTTTTGATAATATTGGATACAGCGCTGGAGAGCTGCGGTGCAATGCCCTTGATAATGCTTCTGAATTCGTTGGTAAAGCTGCCCACCCGGTCGGAATAGATATGAATAAAGCCCATCGGCTTTTCCTCATTCATCAGCTTGGTCATCAGGATCTCCTTTACGCCGGCATCATAGTTTACGCGGAGGAAAGGGGGACTTAGCGGTTCATCCATGATATCTTCCAGCCAAAACGAGATAGGCCCATCTGCCTTTAATACTGCCTGGATAAAGGGTTCATTCAGGTTGAAATGAGAGGCTACCATTTCCCCATACCGGTTGTGCGCCCTGATGGGTGAATTTTGGTGGTCCAGCAGGAAGGGTGTATAGGTTTCGTCTTTGGCCTCAATCAGCGTAACGATCGTATGCGTAAAATAGAACAGACTTTTGATCCGCTTGGAAAAAAGGACAATAAGGTCATTCTTATCACGGACCCGCGTAATATCATTGCCCAGGTCGAGCAAAACCTTTCTTTCCTGTTCAAGCACAGCCTTGGAAGGAACAGGCGATTCATCTGCAGGGAGCTTTGTCTTCTTCATGGAATTGTGTGCGCTGATAGCTTGTTGAGCAGGCAAATTTAGGCAAAATACAGTTGGCAATGGTTGTTCGGCCAGGGTAGGCTTTTATGCATAAAGCCCCGGTAACCGGGGCTTTATTGCTTAGGGGGATTTTTGCTTTTATTACCAGCTTAATTCTTTACCGCTTTTTTGTACTTATTGAGTGTTTCTTCATAACCAGTAATGGTATAATCAAATACACGCCCGCCGAATTGCGGGTCCTTTATTTCTGCTTTGGCAGCGGCTACGGCTTTTTCTTCCGCTTCCACAGCAGCCTTCGCGTCACCGGCTTTGCTGTAGGCAAGAGCCAATTTATCATACAACAACGAAAACTTATAGCCCTCCAGGGCACTTCTGAAACTATCAGCAGCATACAGGTAGGCTTCTTTGGAAAGGCCTTCTTTCTCACAGATCTCCACAGCGATCATGCTCGCAAAGGATTTATTTTCCTTGTTCAGCTCTCTTGCATACTGCAAGGCTTCTGATTCGGTGAAATGGTTCAGCAGGATCTTGAATTTTTCTCCTTTTAGTACCATACTCAGTATCGGCATTTTTTGAATACCCTCATCAACTGCCAGGAAGGCCTTCTTAAAGTCTTTCGCATCAGCAGCCTCCTTCACGGCGGCAAATATGGCCTTTATCTCATTGCTTTGCTTTAAAGATGCTACAGACTTAACTTCATAATCTTTTTTAAAGGCAGCTACATCAAAAGTGCCCGCTATGACAGGGTCCATAATGCTGTCCAGCTTGATCGGATGACCGATCCATACGATCTTTCCTTTACTCACTACAAAGGTGGTGGGTATCCCCCCTATGCCCGCCGGCTTTAACCACAAATTGGCCATTTCCTGCGCATTGTTATCAGCAATAACATCATAACGCATCCGGTTGGCGCTGCTGTTCACAAACCGGGTAACAGCTGGCAGGGAAGATTCATACGGCTGATCACCGGTTTTCTCATACACATTCACCCCGATAAAAGTGGCTTTGTCCTTATACTTATCCGACAGTTCTGATAAATGCGGCATGGCGGCAATACAAGGCCCGCACCAGGTAGCCCAGAACTCAAGTACATACACCCTGTTATCATCGTAGGAAGTGACCGGTGTGCCCTTCAGCCATTGGGAATATTTGATGGCAGGCGCTGCATCACCAATATGCAGGGTAAGGCTATCCTGCGCAAATACCTCCGCCAGTTTCTTGTCCATCGCCGCATCATCTTCTCCCCCACCGCCATAGCGGCCTACAATCACCCCTTTGGGATCGATCAGTATTTTCGTAGGAAGCGAATGAATGCCATATTGATCGCTGATGGATTCACTCCTGTCGAAACCGCCATCAGGCTTATGCTTCAGGCCACGCAACACATGCTTCCATACGCCGATCTTATCCTGCTCTACCGCTTTACGCCAGGCTTCAGGCTTACTGTCATCGTCGGAGATGCCGATAATCTCAAGACCTTTGTCCTTATATTTTGCATACAACGACAACAGGTGGGGATTGCCTTTACGGCAGGGCACACACCAGGAAGCCCAGAAATCGAGCAATACATACTTGCCCCTAAAGTCAGACAGCTTCAGACCGGAGCCATTGATCTCCATAGCGGCAAATGAATACGCTGCCGCCCCGGGAGAACCATTACGAAGGCCGTCTACTTCCGCCTTTATAGCTCTACCGAGATAACTGGCCTTTACTTCCTCCTTCAATTTGTTATAGCGCGCTTCGGCTTCAGGTAAAAGCATGCCGCTGATCCTATAGCGTAATACCGAGGCGGTAACAAACGACTGAGGGTATTTATCCATAAACGCTCCGTCAATGGTATTCATCTGTTCATACAAAGGCTCCATGGCCTCTTTGGCTGTATTAGCCGCCCCTTTCAGCGATTCGAGCGTGGCCTCGTCTTTCTTTGCCTTCATGGCCTCGATATAGGTATTATTGGCTTTGTTGTACGCCTCACTCAAAGGCTTTAGTTGCTCATAAATGGGCGCCCTGGCTTTTGTCAACACATCCATTTCTTCCTGTACAGGCGATCCCTTCAATGCAACGCTTTCGGCAAACCGGTTGTAGTCAAGGGCAAGTTTCATATTGCCCGGCCCGATAAACACCTGCGTGTACTTCGCGGCCATACGGTTTTGTTTATCCATCGCAAGGGTGGCCTGCACCGGTCCGGGTAGTTTGCCCGTAAAAGAGAATCGGCCGTTTTTGATCAGGGCGCTGTCTGTGGCAGTCGTCTCATCCGGTCCCGATACATAATACAGGTAAATATAATCGTTCGTCTTGCCGGTGATGGTACCATTAATAAGAAAAGGTTTTTGTGTCCAGGCAACGAGGTTACACAACAATATCCCCGTAAGAAGATAGCTTGCTTTCATATTCATTATTATTTGTAATTATTTTGAGTATCCCGGGTTCTGATCGCCAAAAGCAGGATTCGATTCGAACTCTGTTAACGGCACCGGGTAAATGTATTGAAACTGGTTGATAATAGTGGGCTTTAATTGTTTTACAGTATCGAAAGGAAGCCGCAGTAAGGTCAGCCACTCTATAGCATCTTCACCTGTCAGGTTCCTGCACACTTCGTAATAGTTTTGCAGCAACAACTGGTCGACCGTAGTAGCATTATCCACAGCGCTGAAATCCGTAACACCGGCCTTACCCATAACGGTTTTGATCAGGTCTTTGGCAGTGGCAAGGTCACCGCCTGAACGGATGATGGCTTCTGCCTGCAGTAAATACACTTCTGTTAAACGGATGGCATAAGAAGTTTCCGTAAGCTGCGACGTGGCGCCGCCATAAGCAATGTACTTGGTGAAGTAATAAGTGTTCGGACTATAAGCCTGGTAAGGAGTGGCCGGCCCGATCATCCAACTGCTTCTCGGATCATTTTGCAGCAAGTCTTTGAACGCTTTTTTGGCTACATACAAAGAGGATTGAGCAGGATAATAGGCCCTGCTGAGAATATAATAAAACGCTTCCTGGTTAGGCTGGGGCTTTACTCCCAGGATCACTTCCTTACTATTTAATCCCTTCACATAAAACAGGTCCTTCAAATTGCTCTCCAGTTCATACGGCCCCTGTTGCAGAATGGTATTGCCCAGGTTGATCACTTCCGCATAATCGTTGGTCTGTCCCCGGCAGATCAGCACCCGCATCCTGAGGGCCATCGCCGCCCATTTGGTAGCATAGTAATTGCTATTGCTGGCCGGTCCATTGGCAATAGCGAAATCCAGGTCTTCCAGGATAAACTTATAACTATCAGCCACATTGCTGCGCGCCTTGGGAATATTGCCCAGGGTAGATAACTGGTCCCGCAGCAGCGTGCCATACGCACTATTGGGTTTGTACCACTCGCCAAAATAGATCAGCAGCCGGAAGTGCGCATAGGCGCGCAGGAAGCGGCTTTCACTCAGCAATTCATTTTTTTTATTGCCGATAAAGGCATTATCGGCCACCGCGTTGATGCCCTGGATCACACCATTGGCAGCGTTCAACAAAAGGTAGCTCTGGCTCCATAGTAAGGAGCCATAACCACCGTTTGCCATATCATTCGACTCCTCTTGCATGGCTCCGAATCCATAGCCCATCATACCCGACAACATACCGCTGGTTACCTGGTGCGATGCCCAGTCAGTCACATTATTGTTATTGACGTTGGCAAACCGGTAATATGCGCCGTTCAGGGCGATCTGGGCTGTCTGCTGGTTCGTAATGGCTGTACCTTCCACGCGGGCATTGGCCGGTGGCGCGCTTAATTGCTTATCGCAGGAAAACTGGGCCGCCACAAGGGTAAACAAAAGTATATAGGTTAATAAGCGTTTCATGTCAACTATTTTTAAGCATTAAAATCCGATCCGTACACCAACACTGAATTGACGCATACTGGGATAAGTAGCCGCGTCTGAATAACCGTTGATCAGGCTGTAGGGGTCGTTACTCACCTCCGGATCAGGACCGGGATAACTTGTAATGGAGAACAGGTTACTGCCTGCTACATACACCATGGCGGTACGCATGTGTAGTTTATTAAGCAACGAGACAGGCAGGTCGTAATTGAGCGAGATCGACTTCAGCTTGATATACGATGCATCGTGAACGGCCAGGTTGGACGGGCCGGTCCCGTACGTATTGGGTTCCGTCAGCACAAGACTTGGACGGTTGGCATCCGTATTGGAAGCACTGTAATGGTCAAGCAGCACCCGCGTATTACGGTTATAATAGTCGCCCAAACCCAGCGATTTAACATCTGGCAAATACAACAGGTCGCCACCGTACGAGAAGGTGAACAAGGTCATCAGGCTGAACTGTTGGAAACTGACCGTATTGGTGATGCCACCATAAAATTGGGGCTGTGCATGCCCGATAACGTCCCGCGCAAAATAACCTTTATAGGTACCGGTATCAATCAGACCATACTTTGGATAGCCCAAAGCAAGGTTTGTCAGCAGGCCATAGCGTGCATACAAGCTGGCGGCTTTATAATCATCAAGTTCTTTTTGTGTTTTAATCACACCCTCATACTTGTAACCGTAAATGAGCCCCACGGGTTCTCCTTCACGCAAAACAGTATTACCAATGGAAAAAACGGAATTATAAAACGGATCACGGTCAGCAGCCTGCCGTGGATTCTGCAGGTCGCGGTTAATATTTGTTACCTTGGCCCTGTTCCCGGAAATATTGGCGGCAATGGTCCACCCTATCTTTTTACCACGCACGATGTCTCCCCGCAGATCGATCTCCAGCCCTTTGTTACTGATATCAGCCAGGTTCACCAGGGCGGAGGTAAATCCTGAACTGGTAGCAACGGGGTAGGCCATCAACAGTCCCGATGTACGCTTCTCATAATAACCAATGGCGCCCCGAAGCCTTGAATTGAACAGGGCAAAATCAACGCCTGCATCCTTTTGCACGGTCGATTCCCATTTGATACGCTCATTACCCAGCTGTGTAGGGATCAGTGCATTGGTAGACGCGTAAGAACCGGGCGTATACAACGTGTAAAACAGGTTATCGCCCAGGTTTTGCGTGCCGGTATAACCTGCACTTACCCGGAACTTCAATTCATTGAGCCATTTAAGCCGTTTTAAGAATGATTCTTCACTCGCTCTCCAGGCAAGACCGAAAGAGGGGAAATAACCCACCCGGTTGGTCCTGGGAAACTTGGAAGAGGCATCGGACCTTCCTGTTACCGTCAATAAATATCTTTCCTTCAGTGCATAATTGGCCCGCAGGTAAAAGCTCAGCAGCGCACTTTGCGATTCGCTGGCTTTGGGCGGAAGGGCCAGCGCCGCCGAGGACAACCCGTTCAGGAAATTGTCATCGGGGAATCCCTGCCCCGATGCTGAAAAGGTTTGCGCTTTTGATTGCTGCCAGGAGGTGCCTACCAGTAAATTCAACCGGTTACTTTCATTAAATTGTTTATCCCAGGTGAGCGTATTTTCGTAGAACACATCCGTTTGCTGTGTCTGCGCCTGGGTAGCTACGCCTCCATTGGAACTGGCGCCACCGGAGGGGCTCGATACGGTTACGCTCGAAGGCACATAGTTCAACTGGTGATAGTTGTTATAGTTAACAGAGGCAGTACTTCTGAACTTCAACGACTTCAGTACATCTATCTCAAGCGCTACAGAACCCAGCAGCATGGTGGTCTTTGAACGGTTTTGTCCCTGCAGCAGCAACAAAGGGTTTTGTACGCCCGAATGAACAGAGGAACCAAAGGAAACCGGATTAAATACAGCCGGCGACCCGTCTGCATTATATGGCGCAAAGGTCGGCGGCACATACAAAGCGGAAGAATAAATGCCGTTGGTGATATTATTCCTGCTAAAACCATAATCGAGATTGGTGATCACCCGGATGCGGTCAGTGATCTCATTGTCCAGGTTCATTTTACCGGCGATACGGGAAAAATCAGTGCCCAGTAATGTGCCCGTCTGGTTTTGATAAGCAAGAGATGTATAATACCGCGAACCGGTCCCTCCTCCCCGTACACTGAGGTCGGCATTCTGTGTAATGCCTGTTCTGGTCACCACATCGATCCAATCTGTATTGGCCGTACCGAACACTGCATTGGGATCGTTGATGATAGCGGTGGCCACCGCGTTCAGCGGCCTGCCCTGGGCGGTACGAAGTGCGTTCAGGTCTTTGGCGCCCTGCACCATAACGGCCCGGTACTGACCGGCAGAAAGCAACTTTTCTGTAATGGCCTGACTTACGGCTGTATAATAATTCGCCTCCAGCACCGGCTTCTGGTTCTTCTTGCCTTTCTTCGTGGTAATGATCACCACACCATTGGCCGCCCGCGATCCATAGATGGCGGTAGCAGAGGCATCTTTCAAAATATCAATGGTCTCAATATCATTGATGTTCAAACCAGCCAGTGTATTTAACCCGCGCGCAAAGGAAGAGCCGATAGTGGCATTTGCATAATTGTCGTCTCCTCCCAGGTTCTCTACCGGGTTAATTACATCTGCAGCGCTTTGCACATACCTGTTTTGAATGGTTACCTGCACCCCGTCAATAATATACAGGGGATCGTTGCCGCCGATCAGGGAACTGCCGCCGCGTATACGGATCTTGGCTACACCGCCCGGTGAACCATCGGCCTGTATCACCTGTACGCCGGGCGCTTTCCCTGCCAGCGCCTGATCGATACTTACAAAAGGAATATTGCGTACTTCATTCACATTTAACGAAGCAACAGAGCCGGTCAGGTCTTTACGCTTCGATGAACCGTACCCTATCATCACCAGTTCATCGAGGTTTTGTGTTTGCAACGTTAAAACAATAGTTATATCAGTGGTGGTGCGGGCTACTTTATACGATTGAGGCGCATAGCCAACAAAGCTGAATTGCAACTGGGCATTTTCTTTTACATTATTCAGCGTGAACCGCCCTTTATCATCCGTCTGTGTGCCCAGGCTCATTCCTTTTACGGTTACAGATACCCCTTTCAGCACATTGCCATCAGCATCCGTAACACGGCCCTGTATGGTCAGGAGCGGCAACAACGCTTCTGTTGTTTCCGGTGCGCCTCCCTGCTCTTCTGTTTTGCGCGACAACACGATCGTGTTCCCTTTAATCAGGAAATTAAGCGGCTGATCTTTCAGGATCAGTTGCATAAAATCATGCAGGGGCATATTGCTCACCGACACGGATACGGTTTTCGCCTTTTCCAGGTCGCTGCGATTGGCAAACACAACATAATCCGTCTGCTCCTTAACAACAGCAAACACTTTTTTAAGAGACATGTTTTTCCCCGAAATGGTTACCGACTGGGAATGGCCTGAAGCATACACCTGCAGGAAGGCGGCAGTTAACAAAACAGCAGTAAGTTTCATCACACGCAGGATTTTGGTAATGGTCCGGTCCGTTCCGGGTCCACATCCTGACTGAAAGCCGGGACGGCAACAATCAGGATAAGCCATAAGACGGCGGCACCAATAAGCAGTTTTTTGCATAAATTGCATTGGTTTTGGTTGTTTAAAAAATGCCTCGACAGCGTTTGATTACCATCAAAACTTTACCGGAAGTGGTTCCAACACCTCCGGTTTTTATTTGATAGCCTATTCATAGTAATTAAGGTTGTACAACTAATCGCCGGCCTTCCAGGCGGAAGTGAACGCCCGTTTTTTCAAGAAATGTCAGCACATCGTTTAATGGCGTGTTTTTCCCTATCTCACCGATAAAATAAGTATCTGGAATTCCTTTTTCGTATACCACTTCAATATCGTACCAGCGCGTCAACTGGCGCATCACCTGTTCCAGGCTCGCGTCTTCAAAATTGAACAAACCATTCTTCCACGCCATGACTTTGGCAATGTCGGCTGTCTGAACCTCGATTGGCGAAGATTCATTGGATTTTGAGGATATGAATGGCATAGAAGCTTGCTGTCCGGGTTTTAAAAATACAGAAGTCTGAGGTCTGAAGTCTGAAGTCTGACTTCCGACTTCCGGCTTCTGACTTCCGGTTTCCACTCTCACGCTTCCTTCCAGCAGCGTCGTTGTAATAGCAGGCTCATCAGAATAGGCATTGATATTAAAGTGTGTACCTAAAACCTCTACGGTTGCTCCGCCCGGTAAACCAACAATAAAAGGCAGTTTCTTTCTCCCTGTAGGGGTTAGGGGCGCCACTTCAAAATAAGCCTCTCCCGTAATATCAACCCGGCGTTCACCACCGGTAAACAGCGTCGGATAGCGGAGCGAGCTCGCTGCATTCAACCAAACTCTTGTTCCATCAGGAAGTACCATACTAAATTGCCGGCCCTTGGGTGTGCTCATCGTATTGTAAACAATGGCTTCAGAAGATGCAGCCGTTGGCTGGTAAGTAAGCCGGCCATCCTGCAATACAACCCGGGCGCCGTTTTGAGACGAGACGATCCCATCTGCCAAACTATCTAAAACCACCTTTGTACCATCCGCCAGGGTTAATACAGCGCCATTTTTCCCCGGCTCCACCTTATTAACAGTTGCCACCGGTGCGTCATGATGGGGCAGTTGGTCCCTGACTGCATTCCACCTGTAAATGCCAATGCCACCCAATATAATGAGGACAGCCGCAGCATACCTGAGCCAGGTTCTGTTGAACACACGCACCCGGCGTACAGGAACAACAGGCGCTTCACCGGCGACCATTTTTCCATCATCCACACTCATCACCTTCCTGATCAGGTGGTCATAATTCCTGTGCCGAAAGGCTGGAAGGGTTTCATGTTCAGCCAGTTCGCCGGCGATAGCCTCTTTCACCGCTTCTTCATGGGTTTCCATATAACCCAACAACAGTTCCTGTTCCTCAGCAGTCAGGGAACTATTGGTGTATTTACGTACAAGTTTTTTGATATCGGGATTCTCCATACTTACTATGAAAACCGGGGAGGGCAAAAGGACTATTCGTGGGTAAAAAAAAATCTACCAGCGCATAAACAGTAAGGCCAGCATCCAAAAACCCCGGTCTTCCAGAAAATCCCGGATATTCTTTTGCGCTTCTGCCAGCGTGTTTTTTACCGTACTGAGCGAAATACCTAATTGTTCAGCTACCACTGCAGGCTTCATACCTTCTTCCCTGACCAGTCTCCAGATCCGGCGACGTTTTTCAGGGAGCGCAGCAATGGCCTCGGCAATATTCTTCTTCAGTTCGTTATATGCCACATCATCGCCGGCATACCACTCGTTCGACCGGCTTACCTCCAGCATAGCCTTTTGCTCGGTATTCTTTCTTTTGAGGAAATTGAAGGCTTCATTGGCAGCTACCCGGTGAATCCAGGCAGTGGGATGATGCACATTGATTAATTGATCACGATACACCCACACCCGGATGAACGTGTTTTGCACCAACTCTTCGGCAACGGTTTCAGAACCGGTAATCCCCGTAAGGTAGGAATGAAGGCGGGGAGCAAACTGATAGAACAGGAAGGAAAAGGCAGCTTCATCACCCGTGGCAATACGTTGCAGCACTTCTTTCACATTGTATGGTTGCGATCCGGCCAACTTTTTCTTTAGAGTCATTAATGGTCAACAATTTAGGATAAAAGTTCGCTGGACAAGCAGTGATGATAATGAGCAGGGAAAAACCAAATTTATTACATTTGAAACAAATAGCACGGATAAAAGTGTGAAGTGTCGTCATCCTGACTGACAACATTTGTAGCAAGACTTATGCTGCATGAATAGCATGGAACGGTTGGCTATTTATTTAAGCCTTTCCAATACACCCTTCCTTTTGACGATATTCTTATAATCCCATTGTATCTTTTCTGATTTCTCCAGCCAGCGTTGCAGGTCTTTGGTATTGACCTGGTCTGCAGCCGTGTAACGGGCTTCTGCCGCTTTGAAACTACCTTCCTTTTCTAAGCCGGGCTCATCAAACGATTGGCCGCTCCAGAAAAGCAGGCGAACGCTGCCCTTTAACTTACTATAGCCAACAACCGGGTTGCCATCCAGGAACCACACCGGGTGCCGGTGCCAGATCTTATTTTCAGCCTTCGGCAAATGGCGGTTTATTTCTTTGGCCAGTAAATTACAAATGGCCTTATCCTCGTCTGCCTGGGCGTTATTATAGGCCTGCACTTCCTTGTTCATAGATTATTTTTTTTGATCTGGTAAATTAAGAAACTTCTTACAACACTTAGATTATTATGAAATTGCCCCAAAGGAAAGCTAGTGTGGCTATTGCATAGGGTTGACAGTTCTGTAAAATTTAATGATATTTTTTGTAGATTTACTCATATCATTAGCCATATGAACAGAATAAACCTTATCGCAGCCGTCATCATAAGCTGCCTATTTATTTTCTCCTGTCGCAAGGATAACGCAACACGGGAAACCGAAAACCTGGAAGATTCATTAACCTTGTTACAAGGAAAGTGGAAAGTGCTTAAAGACTCCCTCACGAATACCGGCAATTATTACTTTATGGACAACGGTACGGCTCATTATCCTACGCCCGGTGTATATTGGGGTACAGCCGATGACTATTGGGACTTTTTAGCCAGTGGGGCATTGTCTGTCCATGAGAACCAACAACATTACAATTCACAATATGAATTACGCGCCGATAACCAATTGATAGTACAAGGCCTGGAGGTGCATGGCACCGGGAAAGTAGTAACCCTTACCGCTACTGCAGCCACTTTCGATTGGAGCAATAGCAGCCCCAACGGTGGAAAATATTATAGACGGCTATATTTGAAAAAGTAACAGGCCCCGATTGCGCTACTATAAGTTGACGCGTTGTCCGCTGCCGGCACAACGGTAGATGGCTTCCACGACCCGGATATCGCGCAGGCCTTCTTCGCCGGGCACCTGCATGGGTTTCCCCTGTATAATCGCCATGGCGTCATCATCCATTTGCTTAGCCTGCTGCCAGGGTACCTGGTAAGGATGATGGATCTCTCCCAACGGACTACTGCCTCTTTGCCCATTATAGGCAGAATAAGGGTTCATCTTGATGGCTCCCTTCTCGCAGGTGATATCGAGGAAATTGATATTTTCACCAAAGCTGGTTTTAATATCCGCTATTACACCGCCGGGAAACTCCAGCGTAGCCACTGTGGTTTCATCCAGGCCGTTCTTGTATATTTCAGGGCGCGTAGTAGAGGTGGTAGCCGACACGATCGCAACAGGTTCCATACCTGTTCCAAGCCGCGCTCCCTGGATGGAATAAACCCCCATATCATACAATACGCCGCCGCCCATTTCCTTCTTCTGCTTCCAGTGGTCTGTACGGTTATCGCGATAGCCGGCTGCGCAGTTTACCCGTTTTACCTTGCCCAATGATTGTTGCTGCACAATGCGGCGCCATTCCTGCGTATTGGGTTCATGCTGTAAACGGTAACCAATGGCCAGTGACCGCTTGTTCTTACGGCAGGCATCAATCATTTCCCGGCATTCCTTCTCAGTCATGGCCATAGGCTTTTCGCACCACACATGTTTACCTGCATTCGCTGCCCTGATCACATATTCCTTATGCATGGAAGGGGGCAATACAACGTACACTACATCAATATCCGGGTTATTGGCAATACTATCAAACTGCTGGTAGTTGTAAATATTCTTATCAGGAATATTGTACTTCTTCTTCCAGGTTTCGGCCTTGGAAGGAGTGCCTGTTACAATACCCGCCAGGTAGCAATGTTTGGTTTGCTGTAAGGCTGGCGCCAGCAGGTCGGTACTGTAATAACCCAGGCCAACGAGGGCGATGCCCAGGCGGTCTTTTTTCGGGCGGGGACTGGCAAATAAGGAACCGGGAGACAAAAGGATAATACTACTTCCGGCGGCAATCTTTTTGAGTGCGTCTCTGCGTGATTGTGAAGACATGGCAAATGGTTTTAAATGGTGAACAATCAACGGGGAGCGGTCCTGAATAGTAAATTTAACGTATTTTCATGGCCGGGCCAGCAGGGTATGCTGTACAAAAGTCATATTATAAATAAGTAATTATCACTAAAAAAACTACCGGAAAGGCCATATATAAGCCCATTATTTGATAAATCTCTATACCAGTCTCTTCCAAAAAGACGTTTAAAGAAGCCTAATATCCGTAAACCCTAAAAACTGAAACCCGGTGAAACATTTCGAGTACATTTACTTCAATCTTTACAATTATTATCACCAACGCAACCAGGACCTCACTACCCTATCGGCACGCCTGTTAACCATGTATACGGTTGCCCTGTCTACCGGCGGGTGGGTACTGCTGGCCCAGGCTATCTTTCTCCGGCTGGTACGGCACGCATGGTTTGCTTCCCAGTCTATGGCCATGTCATTTGCCATACTGGTCTATGTATTCACGGCATTGATCTTTTACCGCATTTTCATCACGAACAATTACGATGAAAAGATCTACAACAAATACGAAGCGGCCTGGACCAACAATCCAAACAAGGAAAGGGAGCTGTTATTCTCCATTTTTGTGGCCGTCGCCCCGTATCTGTTATTGTTATCGCTAAAAATAGTGATGCCGGTCAGCCATTAAACTAATCTTCTATTTTAACCCGTATAGGTGTATTGGAGGCGGAGTAGCCACTCACCTTTTCAATATTTACGGGGATTACGCTCCTGTCTGAAATGGGGAGTTTCGACTCAAACAGGCTGGAGCCATTGATCTCATCAATATTAACATCGATCGTTTGTCCCTTAACGAGTTTCACGTTGAGCGAACCGTCGGGATTTACAGGAACTGAAACAAAGCGTTGATTGGTTTCCTTGGCATGTGCTGCAGGAATAATGCCGGTAACGGCGCAAGTGATCAAAACAAGGCAAACAGCAATGACGGTCAGTACGGCGTTGAGATACTTCATAAAAAGGTTTTTAAGTGGTTATCCTTCAAATATCGTAATTCCAGGAAAAGAGTTATGTTAAAACAGGCCCCTCTGACATAGGGGCCTGTTTTTTTAACAACGTATATATCTTTCGGTTATCTGTCGAACACAAATACAAAAAAGCCCCGGCTGTTACACCGGGGCTCCACTAATCAAATACCATTAACCATTAAACCTTATCCTGCACCAAAGATACAGTGAACATTCAAAAAGACATAGAACCGGCAAATACAGTTCAAGAGAATAAGGGAAATCAACTATTACTTTTAAGGAGAAGTAATGACTACAAATCTTAATCAGGCAAAGCTGTGTCTTTGGCCTTTGGGAAAAGGACTTACTGGTTATTCAATCGTGTGAATGATATGTTTCGAAGTACTGGGTTGCTGTATGATAAAGCCACTACCTTTCCGGCCTTGTTCCGGACAAACCGCACCGTCATCCTTTCTGCCTGAAAGGCATCGGGATCTACCGGACGGAAGGGTAAAGTTTTGTCCGGTGAATGTTCGAGGCGTATGACCAGGCCCTTTTCCTGGGACTCAATCTGGAAAACCGCCCCGATCTCCTTGCTTTCATACCGGCCTGCAAAAGCCTTCAGGTCACCCGGGGCAGGCGTATAAGGCCAGGCCCGGCGATACCGGGTGATTTGGCCTTCCATGGACTTTAATTCGAACTGGTCCTGTGACAGGAATTGCAGTTCAAACTCATCGCCCGACATAAACATCAAAAGGCCAGTTGGATTCCGGAAACGGTCCTTCGCCACGGTGACCAGCGCAGAAGCGCCGGCAATACCCAGCCTGCCATTATTCACTATCAGACGCAATGGCTCACCGGTACGCTCGTTGAAAAACAATCCAGCTTTACTATTCAGGTCTGTAGCCGCCGCGCCGGCACTGTCTGTAATCATGACCGGCGCTTTTGATTCAGCAGTTTGGGTAGCTGTGGCAGGCACCAGCAGGTCAAAAATACGGCGTACGAACGCTCCCCTGTCCCCGGTCTCGCCTGCATTACACAGTATGGCGATAGAAAAGCCCTGCTCCGGAATACGTGTCAATATAGATCTGTACCCGGCCGAGCCGCCGGTATGCATGATCACTTTGCCGCCGCGGCTGGTGTTCAGGTACAGGCCGCGGGCATAACGCACCTGCCTGCCGTTATTCAACCTGGCCGGTTCCTGGAGCTTTCCGGTCACAAACGTGCCGAAATGATTGCCCGTTAGCGCCTCGTTCCAGATCAGGAGGTCGCTGGCCGTACTGAACAGGGCGCCACCGCCGCCGCGATCATTGTCGAGCTTTATATCCAGCTTCCACTCGCCATTCTCTTTATCATAAGCAAGCACACGGTGCTTAACTATCTCCCGCAAATCATGTTGATACACGGTCGCCTTCATCCCAAGCGGCTCGAACAGGCGCTTGCGCGCAAAATCCCCAAACGACATGCCGCTTATGCGGGCAACGATCTCTTTCAGCAGCACATAACCGCTGTTTGAATAAGACCATTCTTCGCCGGGCCTGAAATTGAGGCCGCGCTGGCGCAATACCAATGTCAGGGCATCCACATCTGCGGCTGCCAGCGGCGTGATGCCCGTCCAGTCACGCAGCCCGGAAGTATGGGTGAGCAGATGATCTATCGTGATTGTCTGTCCATAATCAGGTAACTCCGGAATATATTTATGCACGTCATCTGAAAGCGAAAGACGTTTCTCTTCCACAAGGAGAAGGATAGCCGCGGCAACAAACTGCTTCGTCAGCGATGCCGCATCGAATACCGAGTTGGGGGTCAGTGGAACCTCGCGTTCCAGGTCGGCCATGCCGTAAGCACGGTTCAACACTACCTTTCCGTGCTGTGAAACAGCGCATACACACCCGGGTGTAGCCGGCGTGGCCCAACTGAAGAGCTTGTCAATCTCGCTCGTTTTATCTTGCGTGTAAGCGGTCGTGCCGGTAAGCAAGGCAATGACCACAGGCGATCCTGCAAGGACCCTGGCAAAGTTTATTTTCATGGCTATACTTTTCTGTTATTTATTTAAACTCAAACAGGAAAGGGAATAAGAAGGTTACGATAATGGCCCATACGCAGTAAACGGGCAGGAACCAGGAAATCACTTTTCCAACACCGGTAATGTCTGTCTTCTTTGAAACTACTCTGAACAGTTGCACAGTTACCAACAAAAGGTTGATTAAGATTAAAGCATTGCTCCCCAGCACTGCAGCCCTATTGGGCGTAAAGCCCCAGGCAGAGATCCGGAACAGGATGGCCGACAGTGCAATGCCGTTAACAACGATGGTGACAACTGAGAGCAGTAAAAGTATCCAGGTTTCCGCCAGGTTTTGACCTTTCCGGGAAGCTTCCGCCACGGAAAAGAAAATAATGGCCATAACGCCAATCAACAGCCCATTAAAGATCAGCAGGAACTCCCGGTCGTTATAAGGATCTTTACCCGAATAAATAATGGCGATGAGATAAATCACCAGCATCACCAATACCAGCGGACTGAATATCCTGGCAATGACCGGTGAAACCTTGCCCACCAGTTGTGGATTGGTCTGGATGAGGTAGGTGCCCAGGATGGGGGCAGCAGGAAGTCCGACAAGTACCACATATTCGAAATAGAACTTTTCAATCTTAAACCCGATCAGATCAAAGAGACCAATGGTAACACCCGTCAGGATGCCGCCTGCTATCAGGATCAGCGTTGTCATCACGATCAGGTCGCCATTATAACTTAAATAACCAAGCCGCTTTTCTACATCATTGCGTTGCTCGCCCACAAAAGCAAAACCCAGTACTGCCCACAGCAATATGGGCAAATGAATGCATGATAAAATCAGTGAGTCGCCCCTCCCGGTATCATCAGGAAAGAAATTGATAAACAATAAGCCAACGAGGGTGGCGCCGGTTATAAAGACAATCTTACCGGCAGATAACTGGTTCTTCCAGGCAAAGTATGCCGACAGCATCGGGAAAACAATAAAACCGGCATTCCTCATATAGAAGAACTCTTCATCTATAGATAAAATGACCGGCAGCTTGGCGATCAGCCCTGCCAGGAGAGCAGTAATAATCACAAATACCAGGTCTTTGGCAGTACCCCAGGATATCTCTTCTTTGGCAAAATTCAGCCGTGCATTCCAAAAGCTGGCGAAGGTGCTGTCCTTAAGCTCCGGGTACAACACATTAAATGACCGCTTAAAACCTGATTTATCTTCCCTGTACAGTCTTTCCAACTGTGCAGGATTATCAAGGTTGGATAATATTTGATCTCTCATAACCATTATAATAAATTGATTAATACTTGTTTTGTTAGACCGTAAGCAATACCGGCTGACTCTCTCCTAAAAGAGCTTTGCATTTCAAAGTGGAGGGACAAAAAAAATTGACATTCCGTCAAAGCCAATCCAGACACAAAAGCCCCCCAGTAAGGTATAAATAGCCGCCCTGCCTGCTGTCAACCTCTCCTCTTGTTCATCCTATAATGCTGCCTTTCCTTCACCCTAAAAGTACTTTGCATTTCAAAGTTAATACATAAATACCAGCTTTGCAAGCATCAGCCCGATAAATTATATGCGGTAATTATCTTATTTTATTGGTGTAAGGGTATTTCTGTAGCTATAAATACGCGGATCACGGCTCTATTTCCAGCTCAAAAGCGGTAGTCAGTTTCAGCTTGCCTTCGGTCTCACTTGCTGCTCCTGTAAGTTTCCATCCCTTCATCTTACCGGTTTTCCCTTTGGTGAGCAGGTCGGCGATCTGTTTGTCAGACAGCTTCTTGCCAAAGACTTCAAACGGCACTTTAAAACCACAGACTTTGAAATTGGCGCATCCGTAAGCCGTATTGCCTTTCTTCAGCAGATGCGCTTTGCATTTAGGGCATTGCAGCTCTTCTATCACGATTGTCTTTTTCGGCTCCCTGGGCTTGGGTTCTCTTTTAGGCTTTTCTTCGGGCTCTTTCTCTTGCTTCGCCGGTTGATCAGGTGCAACAGCTATCACTTTATAAGTAGCGGTCTTTACTTCTGTAGTAAGGTCTACAACCATCTGGATCAGTTCCTGTTTGAACGTATCCATGGCATATTCTCCTTTTTCAATGAGGCGTAACTTACGTTCCCAGATACCTGTCAGTTCAGGGCTTTTCAGTAATTCCGTCTGGATCGTATCGATCAGGTCGATGCCGGTTTGGGTAGCATAAATATTCTTCTTGCGTTTCTCTATATACTTCCGGCGGAAGAGGGTCTCAATAATATTCGCGCGGGTAGAGGGACGGCCAATACCATTATCTTTCAGCAGTTCTCGCATTTCCTCATCTTCCACCTGCTTGCCGGCTGTTTCCATCGCCCGTAACAAGGTCGCTTCAGTGAAAGCCTTGGGCGGTGTGGTTTTCCCCTGGTGTATCCTGGGCGTATGCGGGCCGCTCTCCCCTGCCACGAATACCGGCAGGACCTTTTCTTCTTCCTCGCCCTCTTTTTTAGGAGTTACATCATTGGCGTATACTTCCTTCCAGCCGGGCTCCAGGATCTGTTTTCCGGTGACTTTAAAAGGCACCTGCCCTACCTTGCCCAGCACCGTAGTATTGGATATCTTACACTCCGGGTAAAAAGCCGCGATGAAACGCCTGGCTACCAGATCATAAATACGCTTCTCCTCTTGTGGCAGGTTGGATGGATACACGCCTGTGGGAATAATGGCATGGTGATCGGAAACCTTCTTGTCATCGAACACCGTCTTCAACTTGGGAATAGGATTGGCAAGAATGGGGGCTGTCAGCGCAGCATAGGGCGTAAGGTCCTGCATGATGCCCTCAATTTTGGGATGCAGGTCTTCTGAGAGATAAGTAGTATCTACCCTGGGGTAGGTGACCAGCTTTTTTTCATACAGGTTCTGGATATATTTCAGTGTGTCATCCGCAGAATAGGCATACTTCTTATTGGCTTCCACCTGTAATGCCGTGAGGTCAAACAGGCGGGGATTGCCCTCCTTCCCTTCCTTTTTTTCAAAGGAGGTGATCTCAAAAGGATGTTCCTGCAGGTAGGCCAATCCTTTTTGCGCCCTGTCCAATACCTTGATGCGGTCAATGGTAGCGGTGAATTCCGTTTCCCGGTATACTGTTTTCAATTCCCAGTACTCTTCCGACTGAAAGGCATTGATCTCTTTCTGCCGGGCTACGATCATAGCTAAGGTGGGAGTCTGTACCCTGCCTATAGACAGCACCGTTTTGCCTTGGGCGAATTTCTTGGTGAATAACCGGGTGGCATTCATGCCCAGCAGCCAATCGCCAATAGCCCGGGCGCTGCCGGCGGCATAGAGGTTGTCGTATTGCGCAGCATCCTTCAATTTCCGGAAGCCCTCGCGGATAGCTTCTTCAGTAAGGGAAGATATCCATAGTCTTTTAACGGGCGCCGTGCATTGCGCTTTGAGCAATACCCAACGCTGGATCAACTCCCCTTCCTGGCCGGCATCCCCGCAATTGATGACTTCCTCGCATTGCTGCACCAGTTGTTCTATAACTTTGAATTGCTTTTGTACCCCATCGTTGTTGATGAGTTTGATGCCAAAACTGGGAGGGATCATGGGCAGGTCTTCCAGTCGCCAAAACTTCCATTGGTCTGTATAGTCATGCGGTTCCTTCAGGGTACAGAAATGCCCAAAGGTCCAGGTAACCTGGTACCCGTTGCCTTCGAGGTATCCGTCCTTGCGTTCTTTGGCGCCGATAATCTGTGCAATATCCCTGGCCACGCTTGGCTTCTCTGCAATGCAAACCTTCATAATCGTTCAAAGAGCGCAAAGGTCGTACTTTTTTCGGGAGGATGAATATACAGGGTGATGCCTGGTCCAGTAAATGCAGCGCTTGTCATTCTATCAATTTGTTAAAAAATCCGGGAGCCTTTAAAACATATCGATACATTTCGATGTTTCTATGTAAGTTTGCAGTAAATATGCGCAGAGCTGGTCTTCTGCAACGCTGCCAACGCATCCTGTTACCAACGATTCCATTGCCTTTTTGACAAATGCAAAACGATAGTCCCTGCTTTTAAAGCACATTATCGGGGTGCTTTATTGGGTTAATCGAAACATTCAGCTATTCGTATTTATGAAAAGATCAATCTACATCATGGCGCTGGGCGCCTTCGGGATCATTACTACTGAATTTGGCGTAATCGGTATACTGCCTGCAATAGCCAGGGAATTCAATATTTCCATTGATACGGCGGGATGGCTGTTGAGTGGCTTTGCGCTTACCATTGCTTTGACTGGCCCCTTCACCACCCTGCTGACTGCAAAGATCAATCGTAAAGTGATCATGTGCCTGGTGTTGGCCATTTTTGTATTGTCGAACCTGCTTTCCGCATTATCGTCCAGCTTTGCCATGCTGATGATCGCCCGCATTTTACCGGCTTTCCTGCACCCCGTATTCTGGGCCGTGGCCACGGTGGCTGCCTCCAAACAGGTGGAACCCAAAGATGCGCCCAAAGCAGTATCTGTAGTGCTGGGCGGATTAAGCATCGCCACCGTGCTGGGTGTGCCGATTACCACGTATGTGGCTGATCTTTTTAACTGGCAGGCATCCTTCCTGTTGTCTGGCGTTATTAACCTGATCGCATTTGCTGCATTGGCCTTCTTTGTTCCATCCATGCCTGTTACAGAAAAAACATCCACCCAAAACCAACTGGCCATATTACGTAAAGGGCAACTATGGGTAAACCTGGTGGCTACCCTTATCATGATTGCCGGTATGTTTGCCACCTATGGCTACCTGGCAGAATATTTAGGGAAGATCTCGCACATGAGTGGCGGTCAGATCAGCCTGATGCTTTTATTGTTTGGCGGAACAGGCATTGTTGGGAACTGGCTTACGGGTATTGCACTGAGTAAAAATGTATTGCTTACTACCAGGGTGTTCCTGCTTTCGCTGATACTTATTCACCTGGCAGCTTATACATTTGGTGGTTTGTTTATTCCCATGGCCATCATCATCTCTGTGTGGGGCTTTATTCACACCGGCGGTTTCCTGATCGGGCAAACACGTTCTACTTCAGAAGCGCCGGAAGCACCTGAACTGGCAGCCAGCCTGATGGTTTCTTTCGGGAATGCGGGTGTAACCCTGGGCACCCTGCTGGGAGGTTTTATCATTACTGCTTTCGGTGTTCAGGAAGTGGTCTGGACAAGCTCGCTCCTGCTTTTGATCACTTTCGGGCTCACCTTTGTTACCGTTGGCAGAAAAAAGACGGTTGCTGAAGCTCAACAGGATGCAGTTGAAACAAACAGCGAGGAAGCTGAAATTGAGGAGACTGAGCAGGCGGTGGTGGGATGATGATATGCTTTACTGCGTATTATTTTTCTCCCATACCGGTGCAGTAAAAGTTACTCCAAACTTCTTTCCATGTTCTCTGCTGTTGCACGGATAAGGTGCAACCTGGTTATTCGAACTTTGTAATCCCATCACTGATGTAAATACGATGGCAGGGTACGGCGATTTTTGGACCGTGTTGTCATGAACATTGATCTGTCCAAAGGCCCCGGCTGCGGGAACCTGTGCTAACCCATTTGCGCAAAATACGGAAAGCACGCCGGGAGGCATGCCCTGGTTGTTTTTTTCAAACATGCATTCAAAAAAAAGATTGTTCTTAATCTCCAAATGATGTCCAAAACCACCACCCATCCAATGAATCTCGGGCGCCACTAAAAGACCGTTCATGGCTGTTCCGGTAATTTCATTGTTTTGTACAATGCCATTACCGCTTTTGATCAGGATACCGCGCGAACGGTTATACCCTACCTTGTTATTGCGAATGATAAACCCTTTCCCTATATGGTTTTCATTATAAATAATGTCGCCAATCCCCATGCCAGGCAAGGAATCTACTACTATACGCGCTCCTTTCGTATAACTTGTTTTAAACAAAAGGTCGGGATACATGGCTACTATTGCCTGCTGCTCCGCTGCAGAAGGAACATAGGATACAACGGATTGCACCGTCATCTTGCCGCTCTTAACACCGGCATACAGCACCTGCTGCAACGTATCGCCGGCATAAAAAATGGGGTTCGCCTCCCTGCTTAAAACATAAATACTGTTTGTGGCGCTGTCAATTTTGCATACGGGGAATGAGCGTCCGCATACAATAATACAATCATCGCCGTTGTGTTTTATCTCACAATTTTCTACCAGGGGACCAATGCTGGCATAACTGCTATGAATACCGTCTGCATTTCCCGAACGCAACCGGGCCGGTATACCTGGCGCCGTAGGGCCTCTCCCTACTTTGCAACGATTGTAATGCGTACCACTGCAATCCCTTTCAAAAAAAGAAAAGCTGTTCGACCCGTATATGGAAACATCCTGCACCGTTGCATTTACGCACTTCTCAAGCTGAAAAGCATGGGCAGCAGGATTAGGTTTGGCAGATACAACATCAAGCACCACCAGATCACCCACTTTTTCATAGGCCACCCAGGCGGCGCTTTTTGTTAACTTAAACCTCCTGGGGCCAATTTTCTCAAACGCAGCATAATGCCCTTCGCTGGTGGTAATACTGTTTCTTTTTAATTGCCGGGTAGCCGGATCATAAAACTGCACACGGCTATTCCTTACATTGTCTACAGGATATCCCTGGTCAATCTCCACCTCATACCACAAATTGCTCACGCTATCTTTGGCAACAATAGTTCCTTGTGTAAAGCACAGTGGATCATAGTCAATAGAAAAATTGGATATAGTGATATTTGTACAGTTATAAAACCTGAATGCCAACTCCTGGGAATTGCAAATGATAGAGGAGCCATTCCCATTGATGGTTACATTATTCTTGTTAATAAATTGATAGGCGCCATTAGTCAGGTTATCGAGCAGGTATTTTCCAGGTGGAATTTCGATAACGGAATTACCTATTTGCGCATCGAGGATTGGTTTTAACGCTGGTAATTGTTGGGCTGGTGCAGCAATTGCACATACAATAAAAGAACAAACAACAAGTAGCCTATACGGGAGCGTCATATATTTCATTATTTTACCGGGTTAAGAGAAGCCTTTTCTTTTTTTGAAGCATATACCGGAGTAATTGCTTCGGGAGCCATTACGATTGACCTGAAAACATTATTATCATTTGGCTTGACAATTACTGTGGGTGTAAGTGAGGAAAAATCATTGTTATAACCTGTACTATCTGTAAGTGTTACTATTTCTCCTCCTGCGTAAGTACTGTTATCATTTCTTCTTATTGCATAAAGCAGCACATGTCCGTTTGTTGTCAGTTTTCCTGTAACAGCCCGGTATTTATCCGATGCAATACCAATGGCGCCATTGCTGACCCATGTACCGCCCGACAAAGAATATTTTCTCAATAAATTATCATGTGCCATATAAAGTACGTCCGAACCACTGTTGGCATTAACCATAAAGAATTGATACGGGCTGCCTGTAATTGGAAGGCCAGGAAGATTAACCATCGTTTGCCCTGCTATGGTAGGAAGTCCCGTACCAACTTTGGTTACCCTGAAAGCTCCCGAAGTAGAGGAAGCATATAATTGCCCATTCAATACAACCAATGAGCGTGCTGTGGCATTAGTTATTTGGGTATGGGTGGTGCTGCCCAAAGTGGTATATATAATGCCGCCCGATCCGCCACTTACCCAAATAGCAGAATCATTGATGACGGCTGCCCGAACAGCCGCGGCGTTAAAAGCACTGAGTACAGTAGTTGTATTCACCTGGCCATGCTGATCAATGATGGCAACAACTCTTTTTACGGAAGCGCTTGGCGTAGAAGATACGGAAGCTGTCCCCGGGTCGGCATCGTATCCGGCGAGCGCCAGTTTACTCCCGTCTTGCGATAAGCTAATATATCCTTCCGTGTAATCACTGGTGGAAATGGGTAACGTTAGTCTTTTATTATTCCCTGAGACAGATACTGGCATAGGAATACTTCGTACCAGGTCACCGCAAGGATTGTATTCATCCAAAAAAACGGGCCTGGCTTCTCCTGCAGTCAGTGAGTCAGCACCTGAACCTATCCTTACTACCACAAAATTTCCGGGAACAAATGTTTGAGAGAAGCAGTTGGGAATAAGAAATACGAAGAATATAAGGGGTATACTTCTTTTCATATGGCATCGCTTTAGGATAGCAAGTATCACAAAAAGCAATTTGCCAATAATGAAGAAGCCACGATATTTTTTTATGGGAATGTTCCCACCTTGAGGGAATGTTCCCATGTTAGGTTTTCTGCGGAGTGGCTATGTTTTTCCAGGAGTTTTTTGGGGTTTAGTCTGTTTTTGGGTAAATTGTAAGAACACTGATTTATCCGTTTATGATATGACCAGGCGTATTACTTTTAACATCCTCGTTTCGATCAAACCCTTACCCGGACAGGGTTTGCCAATTCAAAACAATACAAACCCGCGTCCCGCCTGCATTTGACCCTTGTTGTCTTACTTCTCCTTTACTACTCCTTTACTGCTGGTTTACTTTTCCTTTGCCTTTACCCGGAGATTACTATCAGATTGCCCGGGGAGTACCGGAGGACTGCCCCCAGGCAGGTGGTTTGATGGCCATTCAGTGCCTCAGAGTGCGGCAACCTGGGCAGGTAGGTCAAATAAGACAGACAAAAACGGACATTTGTTTCACTTTCGTGCAAAAAGACCGTTTTGGAACATGGGTGATTTGGAAACCGTTATGAGCAGTTGTAAATTAGAGAAAAACACATGTATGGCTAAAGTTATATCTCCTTTTAAGCTCAGCGGGTCACTCGGTGGCCTTACCTATTTCGAGAATGAGTATGGCCCCCAGGTGAAGGAAAAAGGCGGCCCTACGAAATGGCAGGTAAAACACCTGGACAGTATGGCCAATACCCGCCGCAATGCGGCCGAGTGGAAGCGGGCCACGGCGGCCTCCAAGCTCACACGGCTGGCCCTGGGCAACCTGCGGCATTCGGTAAAGAATATAAAACTCAGTGGCCGTATGATTGGCCGGTTGCTGGCGGTCCTCAAGTCTGACCGGATCCATGACCGGGGCGAGCGGGTGGTTGCCTCCGGCGATCTGTCGCTGTTAGCCGGCTTTGAGTTCAACTATAAACTGTCGCTGGACGACGCCCTGCCCTTGAATATAGCCAATTGCATGGCTGTTCAGCCAGGCAAGGTAGCGGTGAATATCCCGGCATTCCGGCTGCGCAAGAAAAAAGCGTTACCAGCGGATGCCACGCATTACCGGCTGGTATCGTGTATACTGACGATCGATTTCGAAAAACGGACCTTCCGGCAAGACAAACAGGAAGGGGCATTGCAAGCGATGGGCCGGCAGTCGGGCAGTGCATTTTGCATTGAACAGGTAGTGCAACCCGACAATGAACAAGGTTGCTTCTGGCTGATGGGGATCGAGTTTTATAAAATGGTGAATGAGCAACCAGTATTAGTAAAAGGTGGCGCCTTGCGGGTGATGGAGTGGATTGGGCAGGCACATACTGATAAGCCTGTTAATGTAGTTGAGGATGTTGCAGACAAGGTGTTAACCGAAGTGTATGCCGGGAAAGTCGAGCCTGTTGAGCCTGTGATGGAGGAGGTTGGTGCAACTACCATAGAAGTGGTTGCAGCTCCTTTTGTGGAGGAGATTGGTACAGCGTACAGGGAAGCCATGGAGGAGGTTTTAGCTGCATGCCTGGAGAGAACAGGATTTGCTGAAGCGGATGCTACTATTACAGCGGTTGAGCAGTCAGCTCAGTTTCCGGAACCGAACGTGTTGGAAGTTGAAGCTACAGCAGCAGCGCCTGTTGAATTTACTATGGACGAAGTGGATGCAACGTTGGCCGGTAGTGAAGAGGAATTTGAGAAATCCTTACGGGTGTTGCTACCAGTGAAGGATTATCAGCGGCGGGAAGGACCAGCTAGAGACATACTAACGGACAGCACACAACCGGGAAGTCTGTTGTGAGAAGCGCAGTAAACTTCGCTTTTTAGTAAATTCCAGTCGCCTTCCGGTTAAAAACGATCAAAAGCAAACTATACTTCGCTTTTCACTACTAATATCGTCTTTTTTTCCTAATTTACACTCAAAAGCGAAGTATAATGCGGGACTTAATGGAAAATCTAGGTATCAGAATCCAAAAGCGAAGGGTTTTATTGGGACTCTTGCAACCCGAACTTGCGGCCATATCTGGTATCAGCACCCGGACGATTCAGCTTATAGAAAGGGGGCAGGGTAATCCCTCCCTGGAGACACTGATCAAATTGATCGATCCGCTCGGATTAAAAATAGAACTTGTTCTAAAGGACCCAACCCCAAGAATTGAGGCATGAGAGCAGCACAGGTATTATACAATGGGCAACTGGCAGGTATTTTGTCTAAATCAGGCGGAGTTTATCGTTTTGCCTATGACAAAAACTATCTATCCCAAGCTGGCAGCAGGCCAGTAAGCCTAACCCTCCCCCTGCGTGAAGCACCGTATGAAAGTGATGTGCTTTTCCCTGCGTTTGTAAACAGATTGAGTGAAGGCTCCAATAAAGCCATACAGACGAGGCTACTCAAAATTGATGAAAACGATTATTTTAGTTTATTACTGGCTACAGGCGGCAATGACAGCATTGGACCGCTGACAATAAAAGAGATCCATGAGCCTACCGGAAATTAAATACTGCCCCTCTACCCTCGAGCCAGGCTTTAGTACTTATAGCCCTAAGGCACAGAAAAATCTGTTTGGCAGCCGCAGCAAAAAAGTATCCCCTATCCTGCGTTTCGATCCCCCGGGCAAAAACAGCGCATTGACCCGCGAGTATAATGAAAAAAGAACGCGGATCAGCATAAGTGGCGTACAGGAAAAATACAGCCTGAAGCTGGAAAAAAACGATCTGTCACTTACAGATGCAGGAGGAACCCATATATTAAAACCTGTTCCCGCCGAAAGACTGGACAGAGTAACCGATCTGCCGGCAAATGAACATGTGAGCATGCAAATCGCTCAACAGGTATTTGGTATCAAGACCGCTGCCTGTGGCATGATCTTTTTTGACGAAGGCTCACCGGCCTATATTACCCGACGCTTCGACTACAAGCCGGGAGGCCTGGGCAAATACCAGGTAGAAGACTTCGCTACGCTGCAGGCAAAGACACCAGAGAAAGGAGGTCATGATTTTAAGTATAATGCCTCCTACCTGGATATTGCCATACAGATCCGGCAACATGTAGCGGCAGCGCCGGTGGCACTGATCGAATTTTTCCGGCTACTGGTATTCAACTACCTAATTGCCAATGGAGACGCGCATCTCAAGAACTTCTCCTTAATGGAAACAGAGCAAGGAGATTATGTGCTTTCACCCGCCTACGACCTCCTCTGCACAGCCCTGCACATCGATGACGCCAGACTGGCACTACATGATGGTCTGTACAAAGGTGATTTTGAAGAAAAGTCCTACCAGACCTTCGGCACTTACACCCGCGCGTCATTCATAGTATTTGCGCAAAACGCAGGTATCAATACAGATCTTGCTGGCAAAATCGTGGACGACATACTCGCGGGAACCCTAAAAGCTATGGAGATGATAGAACGTAGTTTTCTCAGTGAGGAGGCAAAAAGAAAGTATATTGAAATACTGGGAGAGCGTCATCGAAGCCTGCGGCTTAAGTAATGCCCAAAATGCTAACTGGCAAGCAAATATTGAAACCTGGATAAATGTTTCTTCTTTAACTACTGCTAAATGCGTTTTTAATATTATGAAAAATACGCTTATACTCCTACTCCTATTTTGTAGCAACATCACTTTTGCACAAACCTATTTTGAAGGCGAGATCCAATATAAAAACGAAACAATAAAAAAGGACTCTTCGTTCGATCTCACAAAGATTATCTCCTGGCCTTCGAAGAAGTCGGTCTTTTATTTTAAAAATGGGGATTGGATTCAAAAGCCAGACACTGGTATGGTAGAATACCAGTACTTCAATCACAGGGCAAATCAGCAATTTTACAAGATACGAGATTTGGATACAGTGTTATTTTACCGATATAACGATCTTACTCCTGAGCAAGACTCCGTTCGATCCACCAATACCTTCTACAATACAGACACTTTGTTGGGTAAAGTCTGTAATAGATTTGTTTTACAAACTGCCAGTACGAGGTTTACATTCGTCTATAGCCCCGACATAAATATAAATCCGCAATGGTTTAAAGCTACAAAGGGTGGTTATTATGACATTATTTACAGAACAATGAAAGCGCTTTACCTGAAGGTTATTATCGAAACAGACCTCTATATATCGATAGTAACCGCGGATAAGATACAAAGGCGACCGATCCCGGATGAGACTTTCCCGGTAATAGAAAAGTTAGCCAAGAGGGAATTGTAATATTTTCACCAGGTCACAACGCTACAAGATTCCCGCACGAAAAATGCTCTGGCAAAACCGGGGCATAATATATTGAAGAAGATACTCCTTACGCCGTCGGCTGCGTAAACGACCACCCGCCTATTACCAGTTCCTGAACGGCGCCGTTTCGTTTGGCTCCGTCCAGTTTGGTGAAGATGCCTTTATCCCGCACGTCTCAGGGAGCAGCAACCTTTTTTGCAGTCAGTGATGATCTTAAGCAACGGGTTTCTAAGGTCCAGGGTACTTTTACAATAATTTACAAAGTTTACATTTTAATTTACAATCCTGACCCTTCAAGCTGAAAGGATCAAAGTAGTTTCGCTGTATCAAGCTTAATAGGATATGAAAAATAAAGGAACCGTTTTGAATAGCCTGCTCATTATGCTGGCAGGACTAATTCACTCTCCTGCACAGGCTCCGCAGAAACATGGCGCTAAGGATGTCGTTTACCAGCTCGATGTCTAAAAAAGTAATGCAGCAGATAGGTCTGGCAGTGTTTCTGTTCCCGATTATTAAATAAAAAAATTATGAAATACGCACTCATCTATACTTTGTTCTTAATGTCCGTTTTTCACACTTCCTGTGGACAAAACCAAACAGAAGAAAAAAAAATTATTATCAACTCCGAAAACAAAGGTGTAATTACATCCCACGGACCTAAATGGGTAACTCGTAAAATCATACAAGATAGAAAGGGCAACATTTGGATTGCTGCATTTGATGGTATTTTTCGATATGATGGAAAATCGTTTACTAATATCACCAGTAAAGTGACTTCGGCACGCTTCTTTTCTGTTTTAGAGGATAGAAAAGGAAATTTTTGGTTCGTTTCTGTTGGTTCAGGTGTTTATTATTACGATGGGCAATCCTTTCGAAATTTTACGGCAAAGGACGGGCTTTCCAATGATGTGGTCTTTAGTCTTTATGAAGATAAAACTGGTAATATTTGGTTCGGCACCGGAGGCGGGGCAAGCTGTTATGATGGGAAATCTTTCAGAAATTTTACTACGAGAGATGTTAATTGTATTTTTCAAGACAAAAAGGGGAAATTCTGGTTTGGCGGGGCTAACCTCAGCGTTTTTGATGGAAAAACATTTACCACTCTCACCAATAAAGACGGCAAAGCTTTTAAGAGCGTTTGGTCTATAATCGAAGATAAAAAAGGTAATATTTTGTTCGGTGACGATGATGGCCTTTGGCGCTACGACGGCAGTACCTTTACCAATTTTACGAAGAGGGGTGCTTTATCTATGATTGAAGACAAAAAGGGAAACGTCTGGACTGTTTCTGGATTACCTGGTAGCAGAAGTTGGGTACTTTCCCGTTATGATGCAAAGTCCTTGTCCAATGAAAAGCCCACTGTAACTAACGTAAAGTTAAGAGAAGACGCTTTTTTTACGGTTTTTGAAGCTTATGATGGTAGTATTTGGGTGGGCACTGGGGAGGGAGTGTATCGTTATGATGGAAAGACCTTTACAGACTTTAAAAGTAAAGAGGGTCAGAAATAACGTGTATAGCCGACAATTTTAAGATGGAATTATTCTTCAGGCAGTACATTTTTCAACATCGACTAGTGGCCGACATTTTTACTCGGTGGACTTTTAATCACTAATACATAATTTACTACATCGAGCCTGAAGGTCTTCGCGGTCTTCAGGCTTTTTTTATTCCTACATTTTTTCGTTTTACACTACTTCACATTTTTTTCTGTTCAAATATTTGTTTTTGACTTAGAATACGCTCCTTGGGAATCCTACGATCTTTCCCTATATTACAGGAGTAAAAAGAATCTAAAAACAGCTGCATGCTGGCAGGTTGACATCAACAAGGCTCCCATGAACATTTCCATCAAGTACCCGGCCGTCAAAGCACTACAGGAACTGGGCCTGTACTATATATTTTCTACACAAAAAGCTTCCGAAAACTTCCACTACCAATCATTACCCGCCACCAATCTCTGCTTATCTGTTTATAAGGCCAACACGATCTCAACGCAGCTCTCCCGCACCGAAAATCATTGCTTCATACAGGCCGGCAGCAAAGTGCATAGCCGGCTCTGGGGTTTTCACAAGAAGCCGTTTGATGTGGTCGTTGAGGGCGAAATGGACCAGGTATCGGTGATCATCCAGGCCGGTGGGCTCCGGCGTTTTACCCGCATACCCTATGCGGAACTGATGCCCGAAACCGATGTAATGGGGATACTGTTCGGACGTTTGGGCAGCGAGCTCACAGCCAGGCTTTTTTCCACGGACCGGCTGGCCGACCGCGTTCAATTATTGGACCAGTTTCTTTTGAACGCCCTGCAGGATAGCAATGGGCAGCACCCCATAGATCGTTTTTTGTTGCACCTCGGTGCGCAAAGCCCCTACTCCCGTGTAGTGTCGTTGGCCGCAACGGAAAACAAAGACACGTCAACGCTGTACCGGCATTTTAAACAGTATGTAGGCCAGTCACCCAAAGAATACCTGAAGGTGGTCAGGTTCCGGAAAGCGCTGCGCGCGTTGCAGCAAAAAAACTATCTAAGCCTTACCCACCTGGCGCACGATCTGGGCTATTACGATCAATCTCATTTTATCAGGGATTTTACGCTATTCGCCGATTACAACCCGGGCCTGATCCCTAAGATCGCCACCGTCATCCAGGAAGAATTGATCCTGATCCCCCGCGGGTAAAAATGCATGATTTTTACAATTCCTGCCCCTATCAATAGGTTACATTTGCGCCCGGTGTTCGGTTGACCGTACTCCCGGTGCCGGCACTTTTACCTATTCAAAAAAAGTTTAGCATGAATTACTTCAGGAAGCTGATGCCCATGATATGTTGTTTGGCTTTTTCCTTACAGGCATTTTCGAACCCAGGTCCGCGGGAACGATTCAAATCATTCAGGCTCGAGTATGGCGGCGTTGCCTTTAGTGTCGATCCGCGTATTGAGTTGTACCAGGCCGTAGTCCTTGCCTCGGGCATGCCGCTTACCAATTATGTGGATATAGACTATAAGGTGAAGGTCGATCAGGAGATGTCCAAATACAAAGCCCATCCCCTGTTCAGTTTTTCGCAACGCCAGCTTAAAACCGGCAACCTCTTCAATACGATCGACGGGCCCATCTGGTTCATATTACATCTCACGAATAATTTTGACTGGCGAACCGACCTTACTTATGAGCGGCGCAATGATACTAAGATCGATTCCTTTCGCTTGTTGTTAAAGCAATTTGTCGAAGAGACGGGCTATATCCGTTTTTTCAACAGCAATGAAGCGTTTTATACTATCTGCCTCAACAACCTGCAATTTAACCTGGAGGATTTCAAAGAAAAGGAACGGGTGCTCAACTATTATGGGGTAAAGCAACAAGAGCAGGTGCAATTCAACCTGATCCTGAATTTCTTTGGATGGGGCAATTTCGGTCCCAGGCTGCGTACTTCCAAAGGAAGGGAATTGTATGCAGTGATCGCACCACAGAAGAGTTACATACGTATACCTACCTTCGACCATGCCAGGCTGTACAACCTCATCTGGCACGAGTTTGGGCATTCCTTTGCCAATCCGGCTGCGGAGAAGCAGCCTTATGCCGACCAGTTGCAGGCCCTGTCGCATTTGCATGAACCGATAAAAGAATCGATGCGTGCACAAGCGTATGCAGAATGGAGTGCTGTAGTAAAAGAGCATTTAACGGAGGCCGTAGCTTGCCGGCTTGCTGCACAAAAGTTTGGCGAAGCCTTTGCCGAGCAGAATTATGTCAGGATCGACAAGGGACGAAAGTGGATCTATTTGTATCCCATGCTGGAGGCCTTGAAGGAATACGAAGCGAACCGGGCCACCTATCCTACCCTGGAAGATTTTATGCCACGTATCGTGGAATGCCTCCGGAAAGTGACGCCCGCCGATATCGCCCAGTGGCTGGCAGCGGTAGAAGCCATCCGTAAGCCTGATGTCGGCAAGATGCCGCAGATTGGCGACATATTCAGTAAGGACAGCGTATTGATCATTCTTTCTTCCCATGAAAGCGATACGGCCGCAGACGCCCGGCTCAAAACATTTATAAAAGGCTTCATCGGAAGGATCCCTGAACTGTCCAGGGGTACCACGATTACTGACGCCGAAGCAAAAAATTATGATCTGAGCCTGTACCATCTTTTTGTAGTGGGTACACCTTCCGGCAATGCTGTTATGGAAAAGGTATTACCGCAATTACCCGTTCAGCTCAGCGAACAGGGTGTCATCGGCGAAAAAATGTATGCCGGTAAGGGCTATGCCCTCCTCGCCGGCTGGGTGAACCCCTGGAACACCCAAAAGGTGATGACGGTGATAACGGCTTTGCACCCCGATGACCTGCTGAATTTCAACCGCGCGCCCTTTGGTGGATCGAACTATCATATCCTCAAAAATCTCATCACCTACAAAACAGGCGACTATAAACGGAGTGGGCTGATCTGGATGTGTGAGTAGCTGATGACAATACGTTTTGAATGGGAGGCAGCTTCTGTTGATGCGCCCATGAGCCGAATAATCACCATAATCGGCTCATTTTTTCACTATATTTGAGCCGAATAATCGTTATAATCGGCTCATGATACGCTATAATTGGCAACAAAAAGACTGGCCTAACTTTTCCTACAGCCTCGAAGCAGTTGAGGATGAACTCTTTATATTTTCTGAAAAAACAGGCCATATCACGGGTATACTAAAGGCTTTGCCAGAAGAAATGCAGCTGGAGGCCATTATTGACATGATGGTAACAGAAGCAATCAAAACTTCAGAAATAGAAGGCGAATACCTGAGCCGCAAAGATGTTCTTTCTTCTATCAGAAAAAACTTGGGCCTGGTGAGCAGCTCTGAATATATCAAGGATAGAAAAGCCGCAGGGATTGGAGAGCTTATGATTGATGTGCGTAATACCTATCAGGAAGAACTCACGCAAGAAAAGTTATTCGCCTGGCACAAGATGCTATTGCCTGTGAGTGAAGGAATGGAAGTAGGCACATGGCGTACGCACGAAGAACCCATGCAAGTTATTTCCGGGGCAATGGGTAAGCAAAAAGTCCATTACGAAGCGCCGCCTTCGGCACGCGTGCCAAAAGAAATGGAACAATTTATCACCTGGTTCAATGAAACCGCACCGGGTGGCAGGAAAGAAATCAAAAAAGCACCTGTACGTTCAGCTATTGCACATTTGTATTTTGAAACTATTCACCCGTTTGAAGATGGCAATGGCCGTATTGGCCGGGCCATTGCGGAGAAGGCTTTATCACAAGGTATAGGTCGCCCGGTCCTTCTCAGCTTGTCCCGCACAATAGAGGCAAACAAAAAGGCTTATTACGATGCCCTTCAGGAAGCGCAAGGGTCTAATGAGATCACAGCATGGATACATTACTTTATAAAGACCACACTGGATGCGCAGACAGAGGCAGAAGAACAAATTGATTTTACGCTAAGAAAAGTGAAGTTTTTTGATCGCTTCAGGAACCGGCTTAATAACCGGCAGTTTACGGTCACTAAAAGGATGCTGGAAGAAGGGCCAAAAGGCTTTGAAGGCGGTATGAATGCCAGTAAATACGGGTCTATTGCAAAAGTCTCCAAAGCAACAGCTACAAGGGATTTGCAAGAGCTTCTTGAAATAGGCGCTTTTGTACTGTTTGGAGAAAGCGGAGGCCGCAGTACCAAATACAAGGTCAATCTTTAATGGTAATAGTTACATTTTGCCGGCATATACCGCCAATACTTCGAGCAACATCAAGGCCGCACAGGTGGCAGCATTAGCCTTTATTTGCGATTGCGCAGCAGGCCATTGGGCTGCAGGTAAATAAAGCCTTCCCGGTTATCCAGTATCACATTGAAGTATTTTAAGAGTTGTATACCCAGTTGCTGATGGTAGCCTGAATTGGGATCAGGTGGGCGGACAAAGGCGGTAACATTATCAAATGTTATCCCGTTGATCGCTACTTGGGGCACCTCCACAGTGACACGCTTTCCCTGCCTGCCTTTTTTGAATTCACTGAGCCCGGTTTTCTTCATAAAGCCATCAGTCAGGCTGCAATAACCAAAATGACCGGTATCGAACATGAACCAGGCAGGATAGGTGCTGTCCTTTACGATCACTGCTGCCCGGATAAAAGGTATGATCCCATAGTCCAGGAATATCTCATGCCTGGTATAAGTAGTCGCAGTGGCCGGCAACTGGTCATGGATCACCAATACTTGCCGGTCGTAATTGATCTCTACAATTTTGCCCAGGAACAAACTATTCCCCACCAGGCCATCCTGTCTTCTTAAATTATTAGCTTCTGTAAACCGCAGACTGTCCCACTGCAGATGTCCAATTTGCAGGGTATTATACCGGCTGGCGGGGACCCGGTTGGTGCCATCGGAGTTGGTAAGGATGTCAACATCATCAAAGTTCATAGCAACTTTGTTGACACTTCCTTTATTTATAATATTCCCCATGCAACCCAGATCAAGCTGGTAATATAATGGGCGGGAGCCGTTGACGCTGGCATTAAAACGGATCTTATCATCACTGTCTATTGCGAAAGGTATGGTATCACTGGCGCCAATGCAGGGTGCACATAGCCGCTTATAATGCACCTGGTTCCGGTAAAGGGCATTGATGCGGGTATAACAACTGTCTTTATCGTTCAACAGAATAATAAAATCGTATTGCCTGCCGTATTGCACACGAAAGGAAATAGAATCCTTATCGGTAATAAAGCAAACTTCATGATCCTTTTCCGGCAACTCAACATAGTATACATCGGGCTTTTTGTCGGGCATGATATACCAATACCCTTTTTTATTATGTACACCATCTTTAATGGTGACTACTTTGGAACTGGCTTTAATAACAGGCAAAGATTGGGCGAAACCGGCTGCTCCTGGTAACAGCAGGTAAGCACAGAGCAACACGAAAATGGCCGGGCAAGGGGTTACTATTTTATTAGATTGCATGCCCCTTACTTTCTTAAACTATGCCAGCTTTCATTCTATTGTTTATTAGCCGGTTATTAAGAGAATACAAAATACATTTGTTCGAAAATGAACACCCTTTGTTCGCTTTTGAGTGATGCAGAGTCTCATCATACACCCAGCGACCATCCTTGACGGTATTGCCGTTTCACAAACTGGTTCACTTCATCGAAGTTCGTCACCCGCATGTTTTGGCTATCCCACAACAGTGTGATGTTACTGCCCGGGTAATCGAATCCTTTTCCATTGGCTTTGGGCACGCGGATACCAGCGCCACGGATGGCCAGGTTGGCCATCAAAAGCGCTTCCGTCAGCGGACCGGCTATTTCAAAAGGAGAACTTACCTCCTTCTTTCCAGGCCCTGCCAGGCAAGCCTCCACCCATTGGGCATAGTGCCCTTCAGCACCGTTGGGAACACGTTCCAATTTTTGCTTCACCTGCACCTGTTCGTTTCTTGATAAAGGCAACAAGCGGGGATTGGCCCCGTAGGTACCGGTCATCATTTTACCTTTTGTGCCGATATACAAAGTACCGTTGCCGCCATCGCCAAACAATTCACCGGGCGCCAGTTCATCCGGACGTTCAGGCCGGATACCACCATCCATCCAATGAACTTTAACCGGCCCTTTCGTTTTATCTGTTTTGGGGAAGGTTAAGGTAACATGACTGGAAGGGGGACAGCTTTCGGGAAAGTACCCGCGTTTAAATTCGTCCACATAAACGCTACCAACGCTACACTCCACATCGGTAGCATAACCCAGGTTCAGCATACGGAACGGAGCTTCCAGCAGGTGGCAACCCATATCGCCGAGGGCCCCGGTACCATAGTCCCACCAGCCACGCCAGTTGAAAGGCACCAGCTTATCTACATACTCCGTATAAGGCGCTGTTCCCAACCACAGATCCCAGTCAAGCTCCTGCGGAACAGGCGCTTTGGTTTGCGGCCATTGAATGCCTTGCGGCCACACAGGACGGTTTGTCCAGGCATACACGGTATGCACGTGACCAATCAAACCGGCATCATACCATTCCCGGAGCTGACGCACACCATCCCCGGAGGCACCCTGGTTGCCCATTTGCGTAACTACCTTATACCGCTTCGCTGCATCCGTAAGCACACGGGCTTCATAGATATCATGCGTCAATGGCTTCTGCACATATACGTGCTTCCCCAACTGCATCGCAGCCAGGGCCTGCACAGCGTGGTTATGATCGGGCGTAGAAACTGATACGGCATCAAAATGCTTGCCCTCCTTCTCCAATAGCTCCCGCCAGTCTTTATAATACTTTGCCTGGGGGAAGGCCTTTCGGGTAGCAGCAGCCCGGCGGTCATCTACATCGCACAAATAAGCAATGTCTGCTTTGCCGCTTTTATAAATACTGCTTATATCCGTCTCCCCTTTCCCGCCAATACCAATACCGGCCACCAGCAGGCGGTCACTGGGCGCCAGGAAACCTTTCCCGCCCAGCACATGCCGTGGTACGATCATAAAACCGGCAGCCGCCACAGCAGTATTCCTGATAAAATCCCTTCTGGAGTTTTTTGCTTTTATTTTTTCAGACATAGCGTTGAGTTTTGAAGTATGTAAGCTTATAATCTTCTGATCTTAATATTTCTGAACCATACCCTGTTGCCATGGTCTTGCAAAGCAATATGACCTGACTTGAATTGTCCGTAACCAGGCATGGCAGCGAATTTGCTTTTTGCTACCAGTTGTTTCCACGCAGTGCTTCCCAATTGATAATCCTGCACCTTCTTACCATTCAGCCAGTGTTGCACATGGCCATGCTGCACTTTTAGAACAAACCTGTTCCATTCACCCGCTGGTTTTACGGCAGCAACAAGCGGTGGTTGCAGATCGTAGTTGGCCCCTGCCTTATGGGTACCCTCCAGCCCTTTTACCGCATCAGGATGTCTTTCATCATCCAGTATCTGGCACTCAGGTCCTGTTTCATACACAGTTTTATAGGCAGCATCTTCCGATACATGAAAGAGCACACCACTGTTACCTGCTTCGGATATCTTCCAGTCGAGCTTTAATTCAAAATCCTCATACTCCTCTTTGGTGACGATATAACCACCACCCTTCTTTGTTAAAGTGAGGGTACCATTTTCGATGATCCATTCAGGGGGCAGATAATCTTTCTTATATCCACGCCAATGTGTTGTGGAAGTACCATCGAACAATACTTCCCACTTACCTTTTGGGGGGAGGAATGCAGTAGCTGTAAACAGCATTATACCCATGCTTAACACGGTTATTTTTTGCATAATTAAAGAACATTATGATTTAAGATGAAGTTGTACAGAAACCTTTATTTCAGCATCAGGGCCAACAATGTCGCCGTTCACGCGCAGCCAGTTACCGAAATGCTTCACCTTACAGAAATAGTGTCCCGGCCCGGTTATTTCGGGAAACGTGGCGCCTTCTTTTATCCAGTTAATACCGTCGGGCGAAATTTCCACGTGGGCTTTCAGCGTAGCTACCCCTTTTATGTCTTCCACGATCAGGAAGAAAATAGCCTCCGAAGCCCATCCCGCCTCCATGGGGTGCGATGTGATCTTTTCTTTAAAATAGAGTCTGCGCTCTACAGCAGATGCTTGAAAATGTCTCATAGTATCTTTTTCCTTTTTCTAATTATTCAGCAGAAACAACAATTGAATCAGCATACAAAAACACCCTTCTGTCGGTATCATTTTCTACCCAGATGCTGGGATTGAACAAACCCTTAATACGGGCATACGGTGCGGTGAGTGTAGGTTTCATTCCCCGCAGGTTGAATACCCTGCTGCCGGATTGCAGCTCTACGTATTCTCTCTTTTCGGTATCAATCAACAATCGCAGGTAACTCCAGTTGATCTTGTCATCACTTTCGTTATAACACAGGTCCTGGTAGCCGTCAGGGATAAATTCAAAACCATCCGTTGACCCATCCGGATAACGTTTTCCATACCACATCGCGTCAATACCCATCTTACACCAATCATTTTCCACGCCGTAAGCCCATTCCACATCGCTTACTTCCTTTGCTTTGAATACCTGCCAGCGGCGCACCATTTCACCATTGACAGCATTCACATAGCGGGCGCCAATAAAGTACCGGTAGTCATCATCCTGGATATCGAAGAAAATGCCAAAAGCGCGCATGGCCTGTTCACTGAGCCCCTGGCGGTCCTGCTCGGGCGTATAGGCGTACCACATTTCAAATTGCCGCAGCCCTTTCGGAAGATGGGTAGTAAGCCGCTTGATCCCATGCGACAAGCTGCCGGGAGCAGGTGCCTCGGTATAGGAATTGGCCACAGGCCGTGTAGATAGTTTCAGGGAATAAGTGCCATCCATAGATCCATGTGTTCCGGAAAACCGGAAGCTGGCGCTGCTCAGCATCAGTGGCCCCCACTGCGTTTTATCTACCTGACTATACCTTAAAGTATTGAAATCCTTGCCTACATAATTAGGATGGAGGTCCATCCAACCGTTCAGCCCTTTGTCAAAATCATCGTAACAAATTATCTTCTGCAAAGGCTGGTATTTACTAAGCCCCGCGTCAAGCGCAACGATACGTTCCATATTATTTATCTTTTAAATTGTCGTTCATGGTATAATAAGTAAGACCCTGAAGCCCTCTTCTGCCGGGAATAATACAACTGGCCAAATAACCGATCACATAACAGCTTAAGAAACCAACAGCGCTGTACAGCCAGAAATTCAGTGGCGTGAATGTTTTGACAAAATAGAGGATGATGCCGCTGCTGAAAGCACCGATCAGCACGCCGTTGGCGTTAGCCTTTTTGGTAAAAATGCCAAGCAGAAAGAGCGCTGTAGAAGCGCCGATAAACAGACCTGTAAGCTCCTGGAAAACATCCAGTATAGAATTGATATCCAGGAACACCAACGCGATGGAAAGTCCGGTGGCAAAAGCACCAAGAACAACCGTCGTTATTTTTGCCACGCGGGTAATTTGACTCGTTGTAAGATCCTTTCTGTACCTCGAATAAAAATCGGTGGTGAATATCGTGGCCACACTGTGCATGGAACCTTCGAGGGCCGACATGGAAGCTGCAAAAATAGCGGCAATGATCAATCCACTAAGCCCTGCGGGCGCTTGCTGTGCAATAAACATGGGCAGTATCCCATCCGTCGCAATAGATGGATTGAGTTTACCGGGATGCTGCTTATAAAATACATACAAGGCCGTTCCCAGGCTATAGATCACGATTGCCCAGGGTATCGAAACAGCCACATCGGCCCATACACTGCGCTGCGCCTGCTTAAGGCTGCGGGTTGTCATATAACGCTGTACCACGGCCTGATCACTGGTAAGATTGCCAAGGCGAATGAAAATATTCCCAATAAGGATAACGAATAAGGTTGACGAAGTAAAGCCCCAATCGGCCTGTCCCAGGCTAAACTTCTGATCGGCTATGCCGGATGAGAAAAAATCACTAATGCCGCCATTAAGATTCATTACAGCAAGGATAATACACACCACCGCTCCGCCAAACAGCAGGATGGCCTGCGCCACTTCTATCCATATTACCGCCTCTATCCCTCCCATCACGGTATAAACGGTACTCAGTACGCCCATGATCAGGATACAGGTGATCGTATCGAGCGGAGTAACCGCAGCCAACGCCAGTGCAGGCAAATACAATACAAGCCCCATTCTGGCGAGCTGAAACAGCACGAATACACAGGCAGCAAATAATCGTGCACCTGGACCGAACCGTGCTTCCAGGTAATGGTAAGCACTGGCAACATTCAATTTCCTGACAAAGGGGATATAAGCACGGGTAACGATAGGCACCGCAATGAACCAGGTAAATACGCCGGCAAAATAAGCCCAGTTCACCGCATAGGCTTTTGCAGGGATGCTCATAAAACCGATAGCACTCACCTGTGTAGCCATAATACTGATCCCTGCTGCCCAGAAAGGGATATTCTTGCTTCCAAGAAGATAGTCGCTTGATGCTTTCTTTTTTATAGAGAAAGAATAACTGATAAGGGCCAGGATCAACAGGTAAAGTACCAGCGTGCTATAATCTATCCACCCAAACTTGCTTTTTTGCTTCGCTGTTTGAATAGTAGCAACCTGGATCTGGGGCGTGCGAACGCCCGGTCTTAGTTCTCCACCCACCAGCATCAGCTTATTGTTCCAGCGTAGGGCGGTTGCTCCTGCCACACCTGTTGGCACATTGTCGGGCTTTATCCAGGTGTTGGTAATGGTATGATAGGCCAGCACATCTTTCACCATATGGTAATTGTCCTGCTGCGCGATAGCTATATCCGCATCATGTCCATCTGAACCACTAAAGAGTACAATATGGGTTTGCCCCAGCGCCATGGAAGCACTAAAAAAAGCAGGGCGTGGCAGGCTGTTAATTTCCTTCCATTGTTTCCTTTTTACATCAAATACAAAGGCGTCTTTCAGGTATCCTTCAGCGCCCTTGCCACCGGCGAGGTAAATGCAATCGTATTCACCGTTACTCTGTGCCACCATAGCGGCGCCAAATCTGGCGGCACCGGGCCAGGTGGGCATCACCTTCCAGGTACCAACGCCCCTGTTGCCTTCTTCTGCAAACTCCAGTGAATAAAACGCTTTTTGTGGCGTGTTATCAGTGAGCTGACCACCTCCCACAAAAATATTTTTTCCGCACCGGGCTGCTGATGGAGACGATAAAGGAACCGGCAGTTTCGGGAAGGATGAATCGATCTCCACCCTGTTGGTGTTCACATCCCAACTCATCAGGAACACCCGGTCGGTAGCTGTTACTCCATTGGTACCGCCGATCACCAATAAGCCATTGCCCCAGGGCACCACCGCAGCATTGCTCACCGGACAGGGTAACCGTCCCACTTCACGCCAGTTCATCCTATCGGGATCTGTAGCCACGTAAATTTTATCATTCACCAACTTCTTCCCGCCCTCCTGTATCCGCCGGTTAAAATGGCTACCGCCCGCTACCACGAGGGCGCCATTGCTGATGCCAGTGATCGCATGGCTCAGCCCCTGCTCAACAGGAAGCGCAGCCGGCTTGTCCCACAAGAACCAACGGTCACTGTTTTGAGCCAGCAGTTTCTTCGGACCGGCAATGAAAACCAGGCATACCAGGCAGGCGTATCTTATAAACTGTAAGGGCATGTTATTTAGTGTTGGTTTGAAGCCATGTAAGATTGAACCGGGCCAGAGACACGGCCTGGGGCATATGTTCTGTACCGCCATGCCCGTAAAGACATACAATCGTTTTATTCCGGAGCACTACAAGGTCTGAATAGGTGGCGCCACCCGCTTCCAGCAATCGGCTGATGGGCCATGTTTTTCCTCCATCCCGGCTCATCCTGATGGTAAGGTCCTTTCTTTTACCCGGGTCGGCAGGTTGTGAAACAAGCAGGATATCGGGACGGAAGGAATACCGTGCAAGGCCGATATCACACACCTTGCCGGTCAGGCCCGCTACATAATCAATAGGAGCCGACCAGTTGATGCCACCGTCTTTACTAACCACCGCTGCCTGCCACACACCATTAAGTCCTGAATAAGTACGGCCGATCAACAATACATCGCCATTCTTCTGTTCAACGATCTGCGACTCATTCAATTCACCCACCGGCGTATCCCCTCCTGCTTTCCAGGTTTTGCCGTGATCGTCGCTGTATAGACAGTTAACACCATATTTTCTTTCTTTGGCGGGGAAGGAGATAGATCTTCTATGCCATACCGGAACGATCAGCCGCTGGCTCCTTAACTGAATGCCGTGACCAGGCCCGGGTAGATGAAAAGTCCAGCCATGGGTATTTTTTTCGAAGAGATGGCTTAGCTCAATAGCCGGTGACCAGTTTAGGCCGTCGTCTTTACTACTGATATAAAATACCCGGGTACTGGCATTCTTATCATTCAGGGCATAGAACAGGAATATTTCTTTTGTTTGTTGATCTTCCACCACGGTAGGATTGGCCCAGCTCTCGCCATTTTTGCTCTCTACCAATATGACTGAGGCAGAAAAGCTGTTACCCTCATCGGTACTTCTCCGCATCACGATATGATGGGGGCCCTCGTCTGCACTATTGGAGATCCGGGCTTCGGCAAATGCCAGGATAGTGCCTTTCTGAGTAACAGTAAGGCCATATACGAAATAAGCAAAAATGCTATCCTCTCCTTGTTTCCAGACAGGTGTTTTACTTACTACCTGGCTACTGCCTGCACAAGGCAGACACAAAAGCAATAGCAACTTTAAAAAATTACTCATGAGGTCATTTCTCTGATGAATACATATACTTTTCAGGATCGGGAATAGCTGTCCAGTAACGGGCATCCTTACGTTCACTGATTACCGGCAATACCGTTAAGCGGAGATGCGAACACCCCATCGGGATCAGCTCTATCATTTCAACGGGCGCATCAGAACGTACCGGGCTTTCACGAACAGCATCCACCGTATGGTTGATGGAGGCGCCCCAGTGGGGAATTCGCTTCGCAGGCACACGCAGCACAACAGGTGCATTGGCCGCTGTCCAGGGTTGGGCTGCAACAGCTATTGATAATTCCACCTTAACCGAGCGTTGAAAAGAATCAGGCTCAATAGCCAATCCATAATTCCAGGGCGATGCAGGCGCAACGCTCCACCTGGGCCATTGAGGGGTACCTCCTGGTTCTTCCTTCCATTCCTGTTTTATACTCACAGAAAAAGTTAACGGTCCTCTATCCACAGAAACTGCTCCATTGCGTGGCCATTGGGTAACGCCTACATCCATCCTGAATCTGATCGCAACAACGTCCCCGCCCTTCCACCTTCTTTTGATCTTCACCAATTTCCCAGCTTGCTGCGGGAAGGTCATGGTTTGTTCTCCTACCCTCACCTGCGCTTCCTTACACCAGCCTGGTATCCTGAAATACAGCGGGAAATCATCCGTACCGTTCATGGACAATTTAAACGATACAGCATCGGTAAAGGGGTATTGGGTTTCCGTATTAATATTTACAAGCGTGCCTTTTTTACCAACCCGGGCGCTCACTTCATTAGGGCCATACAACCAGGCCATCAAACCATTATCGGGTGTGGCCTGCCAAAGATGAGCTACATACTGGGGCCAGCCGGAAGCACTGTTGTGCTGGCAGCACCGGTGAAGGTCGGCCGCAAACAACGGTTGTAATGCTTTATTGCGAAAATCCATACCAGGCACCGAATAAACCATATTACAGGCCGTTAAATACCGGAGGGATTTATGGTCCGGTGCATGCGACACCGGCAAATGGTTGAAGGTGATATCTTCAATACGGTCAGCATAGGTAGTATTACCAGTGATGCCACTTAAAATATAATGGCTATTGTTCAATTCTATCATGGAGCAGGTTTCAATCGCCTGCCGGGGATCCAGCTTGCCCATTCTGATACGTTCGTCGGCAGCATAAGCGCCCCGTGGCATCTGCCCCCATACATCTATAAAGGTTTTATAAAATAGGTCGGTCTTATGCAAGTACCGCGCATCACCTGTTATCGGATACAGTTGGGCAGGATAACGAAAACGCTGCGCAAAATTAACCGTATGGCGGTCTATCCATTCATTCATTTCCGGCAGCGTTTTATGATAGATCTTTACTGCCAGATCAAGTAACCAGGGCTCACCGGTATGATTATAGAGCCATACCAGTTGGGGAACAAACTCGCCCGCGCGCTTATTTTGAATGAAAGGCGCGAAACTGGTGAAATAAACTGGCTTCTCACTGTAGAAATCAAAATCGTTCCAGCTAACGGACCGTAAAAAAAGACTGTCCGGCAGATCCCGGCAAAAGCTAAAAAAGCGGGTTAACAGGGGAATAATGCGCTTATCCTTAGTGGCCTCATAGTGACTGATCAACGCATCATTCATAGGCATATGCGGCCAGACATCAACGAATGCAGCGCCCGTCTTTTTATCCTTTACAAGGCGATTGAAGGTACTTCCATAATAACCATCGGCTTGTTGCGACTTAATAATAGCGTCAATCCATTTAAAAGCAATTCTCCTGAGACGTACACTATCGGCTGAAATTTGCGCCAACGCATAAAAGCCCCGTAACCAATAGGCAGCTTCTTCCCATCCCTTATCCGGTCCTCCCAACCAGCCGCTGGTAGAATCTAAATACTTGCTGATCTCATTAAGATGCCCGATCATGCCGTCAGACATCAGGTTGATCTGTGTGTTTAGCCACCCTTTTGCTTTGATGGAACCTAAAGGCAATTGGAGCAGTGGATTGGGCACCAGCGGCTGTTTATTGCCTACATAAAAGGAATTGTTGACCGAAACATCAACCGATGCTACGCATGTTATCGCAACATCTCGCCGTATAGCACTGTTCCCGGACTGAGCATTGGCGCCCGGCAACAAACAGGTAAACAGCAGCAAACAAAAAAATACTGGCTGAATAAAATCTTTCATAGCTATATTATAAGTCGGATAATTTAAATCGTACGCTGACTACTGAATTTTTCTCAGCGCCCTCCCGGTACTTTATATAAGTAGTAGCCACCAATGTATGATCAGGAAGCACCTCTAATCCCGCATAGCCGCAGTCTCCCCCTTTAAAACTGTGCAGCAGTTTAATCCTGAGCTGCCCTTTTCTGTTTTGTACAATATCATCGTAAGTACCCACCCAGGCCACAAAATGATTCCGCGTCGGGCTGCCTTTTCCGGTATCTCTGAAAACAATAACCAGCCTGCCATCGGCTGTATATTTGGCCTGGTGCCGGTCGCCGGATAATCCAAACAACACGGGTTTGGGCTCCGACCAGGTTAACCCTTCATCGTCGCTCGTCATGTACAAGGATGTTCTTTGGGCATTTTCCCTGATCAGACATAGCAATTGCTTCCCGTTGGGTGAGCGTATAATTTGTGGCTCACATACTTTCAAACCGGGCATATCTAATACCACTTTCCAGGGGCTCCAGGTAAAGCCGCCATCACCGGATTCGCTTTTAACAATGATGCACGACTTCTTTTCTACCGTCTCGTTGGGCCGCCTGATATTGGTCATAGCGATCAGTTTTTTGCCCCCATTTACTGGTACGATGGTACAAAAGGGCATCGAGGCAGGGCCAAGACCGTTAGGCTTCATAGGCGACCAGGTTACGCCCAGGTCAGTAGAGTAAGATTGATGCATCTGGTTAACAGTCGCACCTGCACCTGCAAAAACAAACAATGTCTTTTTACCGGAAGGTGATGGAAGCTCATAAATGGCAGGGCAATTCTTAACCGTTCTCCAGCTTTCGGGCACGGGCAGCAAGTCGCTCCAGGTTGCACCACCATCATCACTTCGTTTCATGGGCCCGCAAAAGCCTGCATGATTAATCGTCCAGACAGCGAGTATGCTTTTCCCATTGGGCAATAACACGGTAGTCGGATGCCCCTGGTAAATGGAGTCTGTGCCACGGGCCACAACAGTCTGCCGGGTGGTGTCCTGCGACAGATCAATGGTGGGGGCCATCATTACCCGCTTGGCCGAAATCTCCTGGTCCTGGCGTTCAATCGCCTTCAGCAGGTTTTTATAATCCTGCCCAAAAGAAGATAGGGTAATCATTACAAAGGCGGCGGCTATGCAGTATACTTTCATAGGTTACCAGTCAGCATTTTGAGTTAATAAGCGGTTTAGTGACAATTCGTAAGTAGGGATCGGGAACAGCAAATACTTTTTTTCAAATGCAGCTGCGTTCGCTCCCGTATTGGCGGCATATTTAAAGGCAGCCGGGGCATTGGCAGTAATATCCTGCGACAGCGCCTTCATGGTCGGCAGGAAAATATTCCAGCGGATAAGGTCCATCTTGCGCAATGCCTCAAAACATAATTCGCGGGAGCGCTCATTTTGCAAAAAGCCGAGAAAACTTTCTTTGCTTGCTATATCCGCAGGCGTAAGATCGGCATCATCGGGCAAGCTGATAGTGGCGGTGGCAGTAGCCCCGCTTCCGGCGCCGGTTATGGTGACAGAGGGAGCCGATGTGTATTGCTGACCGATATTAGTAATGGTAATGGCCGTAATTTTACCGGAGCTGATGGTGGGTACGGCTGTAGCGCCAGAGCCGCCACCGCCGGTTATCGTTACAGTGGTGGCGGCCGTGTATCCGGTGCCCTGGGTATTTACAGTAATGGTTTTCACTCCTTCGCCATACAATGTTTTCCCATACCCTCTCCTCCGCACTAAATTCACCGCGTCAATAGCTGCCTGCGTAGGACCGTCGTTGATCTCATTCTCCGCTTCTGCAAACATCAGGAGCACATCTGAAAACCTTAGCACAGGAAAATTGAAGGGGGTGAAGTTGGTGTTCCTGGGAAGCAACGTCTCGTAATAGCGCCTGTATTTGCCACAATTCCGGTTCCATATCTGGGCAGGCGTCCAGGCAACCCTGGCCGTTTTACCGGCTACCGTACCAAACGAAAAGGGGGCAATATTCCAATCCCTGCGACGATCATTCACTTCATACTTATAGAAGAAATTGGCAAAAGTGTTGATACGGCCCGGACTATAACCCGAATCAACATCCGTGCAGCGAATGCCGTTCCTTGATCCCAATCTGCCGGTTTCGGTATACGCATCCATATTATTGCCCCAGAACTCTACTTCCCATATACTTTCTTTGATATCATATTTATCCTGCGCAAGGTTAATAAACACCTGGCTGTAAGAATCATTCAGTGCATGCCCGCCTTCCTCCATCACCTTTTTGGCCCAATCCCTGGCGGCTGTATACTTCGAGTGATCGTTTACGGGGTAACCGGCCATATACAAACATACCCTCGCCAAAATACCTCTCACCGCCGATTGGCTAACCCGGCCGCTAAAATTCAAAGTTTGTATGGGCAACACCAGGGCTTCTGCTGCTGTCATGTCTTTTATGATCTGCTCATAAATGTCTTTTGAAGCAGTTTCACCTACCTGCGCTTCGGCAGAAGTCTTGATCGTTTTTAAGATCAGTGGCACGTCGCCCCAGTGTTGTACCAATAGAAAATAAAAATAGGCTCTCAGGAACAACGCTTCGCCACGAATGGCAGAGCGTTTTGTTTCATCCAGCTGCACGTTATCAATATTCTCCAGCAACAGATTGGCACGGCTAATGCCATTGTACAGGTTCTGCCAGGTTGAGGTGATGTTTGGATCGGATGCAAAGTAGTTGTGCAACTGGGGACCTGTCAATAAGGTGTTCAACGAGTAAAAGCCTTCATCAGCAATATCGTACTGGTAATACAAGTAATCACTGTATAGGCTTCCATCGCCCAATACCTCATATACGGCTGTTAAGGCCCGGTTCAGGTCCTCTTCGGTATTAAAGGAATTGACCGGCGATAAAAAATCCAACGGTTCTTTATCCAATATTTTGTTACAGGATATACTGCTGAATAAGAAAAGAACAGCGATAAAAAGTTTTATTGTTTTCATCTTATTGCTTATAAAATGATTGATCAAAAAGTTGCTTTAAGGCCAACAACCAGGGTTTTTGCCTGTGGGTAGGCAGAAAAATCAAAGCCCGGTGTAAGCGTGGAGTTACGCACCGATACTTCCGGGTCCATACCCGAATAGTTGGTCCACGTATATATGTTCTGTGCTGTTACACTCAAACGCAGGTCCTTGAAAGAAGCCTTCTTCACCAGCTTTTGTGGCAATGCATAACTCAGGGAAATTGTTTTCAGGCGGAGATACGAACCATCTTCCAGGTAGTAATCCGAATAATAACCATTAGGCCCCTGGCCGCCGGCCCTGAACATCCTGCTTCCCTGGTTGTCCATGGTCCACCTGTTGGTGTAAGTTGCGTATTGGTTCAAGCTGTTTTTGGCACTCATGTTACCTTCAAACATCATTCTGTTGGCATTATAAATATCATTGCCGTAAGACCACTGAAAAAATACGTTCAGGGTAAAATTCCCATAAGTAAAATTGTTATTGAAACCGCCTATAAACCTGGGTATCCCGTTCCCAATAACAACTTTGTCGCTTTCATTAACCACACTATCACCGGTTAGATCTTTGTATTTCATATCCCCTGGTTGAATGCTCGCCCGGCTGGTGCCATTGGAGGGAACAGACGGTTTCAGGGTATATACACCACTGCCCGATACATCAAAATCAGCTAGCTGATACAAACCATCGGAAAGAAAGCCATAAAACCGGCCGGCAGGTTGATTCAGCTCAGCGATATACAGGGGAACCGTATTGAAAGCAGCTTCCCAACTTACTGCGCTGCGCAGGTCCTTCTGGTTATCGGTAAGCTCCAATACCTTATTCCGGTTAAAGCTGATATTAAAGCTGCTTTCCCAGGTAAATGAACGGGATTGTATATTGGTGCTGTTCAGGGAGATCTCTAAACCGCGGTTCCTGATCTTCCCTATATTTTTTACAATACTGTTGAATCCGGACAAGTACGGCAATGATGCATTTAATAATAGGTTGGACGTTGTCTTTTCATATACCTCCACTGTGAGAGACAATCTATTCTCAAACAACCCTACATCCAAACCCAGATCAATTTGCGACGTAGTTTCCCATTTCAAAGCCTCATTGCCCATAGAGGACTGGATCATTCCTGGTGAAGGAGAACCATTATTGAATGAATAAGATACTTCAAGCGGAGAAGACAGACTGGGGTATCTTGCAAAGTCGCCTACCCTGTTATTGCCGGTAACACCATAACTGGTGCGTAATTTTGCTTCAGAGATGGCTTTTATTTTACTCATCCAGGGCTCCTCACTGATTCGCCACGCAAAGGCAGCAGAAGGGAAATATCCCCACCTGTTTTCCGGTGCAAACTTGGAAGAGGCATCGGCCCTGAAACTGGCCGTAAATAAATACTTTGACTTAAACCCATAATTTACCCGGCTTAAAAAAGACACCAGGGAAGATTCCGATGCTGAACTGGTATTGGTCAAAGGGGTGCCGCTGCCTAGATCATAAATCCCAAGCTGCCCGTTGGGCACCTGCTGGGCAGTAAATCCAAAGCTCTCGGCTTTTGATCCCTGCACGGTTGCCCCGGCCAACAGATCAAGCTTGTGTTTCTGATGTATAAGCTTCGTCCATGTCAGCGTATTTTCATTCAGCCAGGTGCTCCTTTCGCTATAGGTTACATTGCCAAACTGGCCATACTTGTTTACCGGTAAATCAGGATTGCCCCTGGACGTTAGCGAATTATAGAAATAAGCACTGCGCTGTAAACGGGAATCTATCCCACCGGTGATCCTAAGTTTTAAATTGTCGGCAAGCGCTACGGTTATATAAGCGTTCCCCACCAGGTTGGATATCTTATTCCTGCGGTACTCGTTCTTAACAGAAATAATAGGATTTACCCGGTAGTCGGAAGTATGATTAATATCATCATCGATCAACTCGCCCTCCAGGTCATCCACATCATCCAGCGCCTGCCTGTTAATGGGGCGGTAACCCCAGGTAGCATACATTAAATAACTGCTGGCGCCATTTCCGGCATTGGTATTGGCGGCAATCTGGCCATAATAACCAGTCTTGCTGTAATTGAAATTGATACCTGCACTTATTTTATTGCTGATCTTTTGGTCCAGGGCTACCCTGGCCTGGTAACGGCTTTGCCCGGTATTAATAATGACGCCTTCCTGGTCATAAACAGACCCTGATATGGAATATTTGGTATCATTGTTTCCTCCCCGTAAGGCGATGTTGTGGATCTGCATCGTAGATCGGCGGAACAACAGGTCCTGCCAGTTGGTGCCTTCCACATTCCGGTAGTCTTCCAGTGTTTTTCCACCGCTTAAATACAGATCTGTGGAAGCGGTAGGATTTCTTTCCAGTTCGTACTTTACAAACTCATAAGGGCTCATGACAGGGATTGTTTTACCTACCTGTTGAAAACCAAAAGATCCGCTATAAGTAACTTCCGGCTTTCCGCTGCTGCCTCTTTTGGTTTCAATCACAATAACGCCATTGGCGCCTCTGGCGCCATAAATGGCTGTGGCGGAAGCATCCTTTAAAACATTGATGCTTTTGATATCCTCGGGATTAATGGCTGATAGCTGGAGATATTCAGTGGGGAAACCATCAATTACATACAAGGGCGCATTACTTTGGGTTAAAGAATTGGCGCCCCTGATCACAATATTGAAACCTTCTGAGCCGGGTTGCCCGTCTTCAGAAGAAACCTGCACACCCGCTACCCGGCCGGCAAGTGCCTGATCGAAAGAGATCACCGGCGCTTTCTGGAGATCGGTTACGCCTACCTGGCCAACCGCACCGGTTAAATCTTTTTTGGTAGTGGTACCATAACCTATCACCACTACCCCGTCCATGGACAATACCAGGGGCTCCAGCACCACAGCTATTGTTGTCCGGCCTTTTAATCCGATCTCTTTTGTCTGGTAACCCACGTGGGATATCGATAAAATACTGTTGGAGTCAGCAACCCGGATGGTAAAACCTCCGTTGGCATTTGCTTTGGTGGTGTTATCCTTTCCTTTTTCACGTATACTGGCCCCGGCCAGCGTTAGGACATTGCCGGTAGAGGACACGGTGCCTGTCACCACTACTCCTCCGCCCTGACCTTGCGCGGAATGAATAACCAAACCAAAAAACAGCAGCAGGTAACATAAAACTTTCATATGGCTAATATTTGGTTAAACGTTAGTCTTAAACATAGCAAGCCCGGTCGCGTGCTTTACAGCAATCGTTCATCTGTTTTAGCAGATGCTCTTACATCTGTTACCGGATAAAATGGATCAGAAAGTACCAGGTCGGGCCAACCAATCTCCCTTATTCCAGGGTAGTTTGGTTAGCCACCCAAATGTAGAATATGTCCTACATATAAGCGAATATACAGCGTGTTTTTTATTTCCCTGCAATTTTTTTAACCAGATCCTGAAATCAAGGGTGAATAATAAAAAAATGCCCCGGCATAGGTGGCCGGGGCAGGATATACTTTCGGAAAAAACGGGCCTGTTTACTTCAAGCGATCGAAATGCGGTTTGAGGTGTTCGTACATCCCCTTTTTAAATTCCTCCTTGGATCCTTTTTTGAGGATATTGACCAGGCCTTTATGGTCCACCTTGCCACTGATATGTTTGTCTACATGAGTAGTAACATGGGCGAATACCGGCAGCAGCATGATCTGAAAACGCTTGAGCGTAGCATTTCCGGTCATGTCATATAACTTACCATGGAAGGCGATCTCATTCTTTACCTGGAATGATTTATGGGTTACTTCCTGCTCAGCTATTGTCTCAAGTTCCTCTATATCAGCAGGTTTCATACGGGTAAACAGGAGGTCGGCCAATCCCATCTCAATAACCAGCCGCAGCTCAAAGATATCCTCCAGCGTGGCGTCATCTATAATGGGTGGATCCAATACCCGTTCAAAAGCCTGCAAAATATCCGGGCTCACCAGCACCATGCCCCTGCGCTTACGGGTCTCAATCATGCCCAACATGCGCAAGCGGCTTAATGCTTCCCGCACAACATTTCTGCTTACGCCCAATGCATCGGCGAGTTCAGTTTCCTTGGGCAGGGAATCCCCGGGCTTAAACGACATCTTTTTTAAATAGGCCCGTAATTGCGCCTCCACAGCGTCTGCCATCGTATTCGTCTTTACTGTCCCGAGATTTTTGACCAGGTCATTCATGATGATAGTAAGTTGATAAGTCCAATATGTCCTACAAATATAGCACAATGCGACGTAGTCTTTCATTCGTTTTTTGAGGCAGCTCAGGCAGCCCTTCAACCCCGCCCATTTACCCTCGTCTTGTACAATTAATTCTACAAGCGTTTTCCGTTTCCTGTACAAGCCATGTTTTCCTTCGGCTATACCTTCAATTTATTTTAATTCATCAATCATCCCAATGAAAAAAGCTTTACTTATCCTGGCCCTCTTATTTTCCTGCCAACTCTACGCGTTAGACTACTACTGGGTAGGCGGCGGCGGCAACTGGAGCGAACTGAGCCATTGGCGGCTGGGCAGCCCTGCCGGGGCTATCCCCAGCATCATACCATCTTCAGCCGACAACGTGTTTTTCGATGCCAACAGCGGTTTTGATACGGCCACCGTCAAAACCGTTACCCTCGATGCCAACGGGTTCTGTAACAATATGACCTGGGGCAATGTGACTAACAACCCCTCCTTCATTACGGCCAACGCTGCTTTTACCGTGCAGATCTCAGGCAACTTGTCGCTTTCCCCCACTACGACCTACCGGGTCATTGCGGCATTTAAAGGAGCCGCTCCGGCCACCCTCACCACCAATGGTACCGTACTGGGCCCGTTCGGTGTGGAGATCGACAAGCCGGGCAGCAGCCTCACAGTGACCGATAGCCTGATCGTACCGTCAAACATCTCTACTACCGGCACTAATGTAGTCATCCTCACATCGGGCACTTTCAACATAAGCGGTAAAAAAGTTACTATTTACCAGTTTTCGACCAACAACACCAATGTGCGCACGCTGGACATGGCCAATGCCAATTTCACTGCCAATCTTTCTTTCCAGTTTTATGGTTCCAACAAAACCCTTAACGCGGCAGGCTCTACGCTGAAAACTTTTTACTACTATTCTGATGGCGGTACTTATAATAAGGTGACCGTGACTTCCGCAACCGGACCTAATGTGATTATCATAAACAACTCGACTTTTTCGGCGCTGACATTTTCGCCGGCTGCCAGCGCTATCTACTCAGACATTGGGAATGGGAATACCGTAGATACCCTTATTTTTAATGCACAGGGCTCCATTGGCAGCAACAATACCGTGGGGAGTGTTCTTTTTGGCGTGGCCGGTTCAATGGACGGCACAGGCAATGTGATTCGCAAAATTACATCCCTTGACAATTTCGCGGTGTCCGGCAATTACACCAATACGGTGGATAGTGTGGTACTGGCCTCTAACCGTACCACTCAATTCTGGGGCACTTTCAATATTAATAAATACCTCTATGTAGCGGGAGCGCCCTGTGAGGCCTTTACCGAGATCAATGGTGATTCAACGGCCGGCACCGTCAATTTTGCAGCAGGCGCTGTGGTAGACATCAGCAACGTGATCCTGACCGGTGTCAAGGCCACGGGCCCCGGTACTCCTTTTGCGGTGAACGGGATCGATGGAACAGGCAATGCCGGCTTTACGATCACCGAGCCCGGCACCACTGGCACCACCTTGTATTGGGTAGGCGGAGCTGGCGACTGGAACAACCGTGCTCACTGGAGCACCACCAGCGGCGGCCCCGGCGGGGCCTGTGTACCGTTTACCAGCGACAATGTGGTCTTCGATGCAAACAGCGGCCTGACGGCCGGCGGTACGGTTACCACCAGCAGCAGTTCTTTCTGTAAAGACATGACCTGGGCTGCCGGTGTGGGCACAGTGACCTTCAATGAATCTGCTACCGCCTCATTCCGGGTGTATGGATCCGTGGTGCTGCAACCAACCGTTACCCTGAACGCACAAATAGAATTCTGGGGCAGCAGTGCAGCTACCCTTAGTATGAATGGCGGCGGAATGGGCACTGTTCAACTCTCGATCTATAAAACCGGCAGCGGTTCGCTGACCCTGCTGGACAATTGGAGCAACCTGTCTGCCGGTTGTGGCATATTTTTTATGAGTGGTAACCTGAATATGGCTGGGCGCACTGTTTCATTCTATAGCTTCATCAGCAATAATAACCTGGTCAGAAACCTCGATATCAGCAATGCAACTATTACAACCACTTCAAGGTGGATATACCAGGGAGCCAATAAATCCATAACATCTACAGGATCGCACATTACTGCCGATTGGTTTTTCCAGGTCAATGCCCCTGGCAGTACTTATCCCTGGGTGGACCTCACCTATTCGGGCACTGATGTTACCATTTATAGCATCGGCGGTACTACATTCGGGCAACTCACCTTTACTTCTGCCTCGGCCACCAGTATAGCAAGAATTGTAAGCGGCAATACGATTCGCCGGCTGGAGTACAAAGGCGCCGGCTATACAGGCGGCAGCAACACTATTGATTCATTGATCCTGGCCGGTTCACGGAACTACCTCTTTTCAGGAACCAACACTATTAACAAATACTTTAAAGCAGAAGCAACCACCTGCAGCGGACTTACCGAAATACGGGGCTACCCCACAGCAGGCGCCCTGGCGTTTGCAGGAGCCGCGGAATTGCATATTGCCAATGTGTACATGCAAGGCATGACAGCTACCGGGCCACTTACACCCATTGCCTTTAACGGCGCCAACGCAGGGGGCAATACCGGATGGACCATTAATTCCGCTGCAGGGGCCGCCCGCTATTGGGTGGGAGGCGCCGGCGACTGGAACGAGTCGATCCATTGGAGCACCACCAGCGGGGGAGCGCCAGGCGCTTGTATCCCTACCGTGTACGACGATGTGTATTTCGACGCAGGAAGCGGATTTACGGCCGGCAACAAAACGGTTACCGTGAACAACGGGAATGCTTATGCCCGTAATGTGAACTGGACAGGCGCCGCCAATGCGCCCATCTGGAATAAATCTGCCACCTGGAACATGGAGATCTGGGGCGATAGCATCATCCTCAATCCTGCTGCTACTTTTAATGCATTGGTGACTGCCAAAGGAGCCACTCCTGCCTTCCTGAAAGGCAATGTATTGGGCAACTTCGATTTTAATATCGACAAACCGGGCAGCAGTCTCACTGTGTTGAACGACTACAACAATCCTCAAACCAATATCGGGTTATACAACGGCGCGCTGAATGCTTCAGGGCTCAGGCTTACGGTACAGCAGGTCGACAATTCGGCAGCAACCGGCAATGTGTTCGCCATCGATATCCATAATTCCACCGTTATTGCGCCCACCGGCTGGCGCTTCCAGGGCACCATTGCCAACCACACCCTGAATGCCGCCAATTCTATTATTACTACCGGCGACTTCAAGGCTGAGGGGATGCAGTACGATACCGTAATGGTAACCGGCAATGTTACTACAGCCGTTGCCATGAATTCCACTACCATCAACAGGCTCACCTTTACAGATCCCAGCACCACCTCAACAGTGGGAATTACCGGAAGCAACAATACCCTCGGCAGGGTGGAATACAAAGGCAGCGGTACAATTACCGGCACCAACAACGTGATGGACACCCTGATATTCTTCCCCGGCAACAGGTACACCTTAACCGCCGGCACCAATAATACCGTCAACGATGCCTGGTATGGCAGTGGTACACCCTGCAGACCTACAGAGATCGTTAGCTCCAGCACCAGCAATGCCACCCTTACGAAGAATGGCGATCCCGTAAGCTTCGATTATGTACGCTTACAAAGAATAACTGCAGCGGGAAGTGCAGCGCCTTTCGAAGCTCAATCGCACAGCACCAATCTCGGCAACAACGTGAACTGGAATATTGCACCGTACAACGGGGCAGCGCCCATCCTTGGCCTGGGACCTGATACGGCCGTTCTACCCGCTAATTTTCCGATCACACTGCATACCGATGGGTTCTTTGGCGCCCCCGGCTCCCAATATACCTGGAACGACAACAGCAAGGCTGATACCCTGCTGGTTGCCGGCCCGGGTACTTATAGCGTAAACGTGAGCTTCCCGGATGGTTGCGCTATCAACGATCAGATAGTAGTAACCCAAGCCTCCACCCTGCCGGTTACCCTCCTCAGCTTCACCGGCAAGCAGGTGGATTGCCAGCCACGCCTCGACTGGAAAGTGGCGGATGCCATCAACTTCAGCCGGTTTGAAGTAGAGAAAAGCAAAGACGGACATACCTATGCCAAAGTCGCTGAACTTCCCTATACAGGTGCTTTTGAGTATACCTGGAGCGATCCCGCAGCGGATAACCCAACCAGCTATTACCGCCTGAAAATGGTAGATATAGATGAGGAATACACCTACAGCAACATTATACCTGTAAAGAACAATTGTCTGGGACAAATAAAAGTATACCCGACAGTAACCGACAACAAGGTACAGGTCACCCTGCCTGTAGGATATGAGCGCGCCACCATACAGGTATACAATGCCTGGGGACAGCGGATGAACCCGCTTGTTACAGGAACCGGATCAGGCCGCACCGTACACCTGCAGCGCTTCCCGAAAGCAACGTACATATTGCAGGTGATCAACGGTACAGAACGAAAAAGCTTTACCATCATAAAGCCATAAACCCTGCACCTTACTCCGTGTAGCAACACTTGCAGGATATTAGGTACATACTCCGGCCATTTCCATGGCCGGAGTTTTTGTAAATTGCCATTATTCCGTATCATGACAAACAGCACATTGACAAGATTACCCACCCTCCTGACCGTACTAATGGTGTGGCTGTTCCAGCCCCTTTACCTTCCTGCACAGAACAACTATATCATTAAACATTATACCAACGAAAACGGCCTGCCGGCCAATGGCATTAAAGGCATTGAACTCGATCAAAAGAACGGTTTCTTATGGGTAGGAACCCAGGGAGGGCTGGTCCGTTTCGATGGAAAACATTTCACCGGCTTTGCAGCCAGTAAAGAAGTACTGATCAACTCCCGCATTGCCCTCATTGCCCGCAACAGGGAAGGAACGGTCTTTTTTGGAGATGATAATTTCTCCGTGAACCGGATCAATGGTGATCGGGCTGTGTTCGTCCTGACCGACACTTTTTTTATACCGCCACCCTTCCGGCCAAGTGCGGGGGGATATGACATGCAGTCGCCGGAAAAAGTGGTGGAAAAACTCCGCAGCCTGAAGCCTTCCTCCTTTCTGCCTCCCTGGGTGGTATTTCACGATGAGGCCGGTGACAGCAGCAGCTTTTCATTTATCCATTTCAAACAGGCGTATCATTACCAGGCAGCCCGGAACAGGTTGCTGGATTTTCCGGGCTTCGATATGGTAGTGAAGCTGAATGCAGCCACCTATTTTGTCCGTTCGGCCCTGGAACTCTCGTGGTATAACGATAGCCTGGGAAAATTACAGCCCGTCCGCATTCACGGCCTGCCCCGCAACAACAGTTGGGAGAAAGAGAAACCCCGCCTCATTTGGATGCCAGGTATGGAGGCGCCGCTTATCATTAATGGGCAGGATCTCTGGAAGCTAACGGGTCAGCGCGACAGCCTTCACCTGCAGCCCGTGTGCCGGGAATGCTGTCCGCAAAACGGCAACATCACCTGCGCCCGCCTGTGGGAAGAACAAGGACTCTTTTTTTTAGGCAGCGAAACCAACGGCCTCTACGTTGTCAGAACACCGTTTATACACCCGGTGCGGGCAGATCCCACCATCGAGGCAGGCAGGGAAGAATATGCCCAGGTGGAAGTCACACCCGGAACCGTTACTACCGCTTCCGGACTTACATTTACATCCCGGGGAGAGCTGATCAGGGCAAAATCAGGCTTCCGGTTTCCCCGCACTAATATTTATCAGGACAGGCAGGGCGATTGCTGGTTCTCTGTGGTAGATACCATCTTTCACTACCATCACCGGGATGGCCGGGTTACAAAAATGCTCATTAACAACTGGGCGGCCAAGACGGTATTTGCGGAAATGGACGGCCATATGTACGTTATTTTCGACCTGGCGATAGCCGAAATCACCGGCGACCGCTACCGGGTGCTTTATCAATTGCCCGGCAGCGTCAACAACGTGAAGGACTTCCTGTCTGCCGATGCAGCAGTCGAATGGAAACCAGGCACGCTGGCCATTGCAACAAACAAGCTGTTGCTATTTCACCGGAACAGACCGGCGGTCCTCGACACCATTCCTATTCCCGGGCTTACGACGAAAATACGCGCCTTATGTAAACATGGCGATTACCTGCTGATCGGCACCTATGGGCAGGGATTCTATATGTATAAGAACGGAGTCGTAAAAAAAATGCCCCTCGACAAGAACGGGTATCTCTCCCACGCGCATTGCTTTATGCCCGATGAAAAAGGATACTGCTGGATCAGCACCAACCGCGGGCTGTTTAAGGCAAGCTGGCAGGCATTGACAACAGCCTGGGAAAAAGACCTGCCTGAAATATACTACCACTACTTTGGAAAAGAAGATGGCGTTTTTAATACAGAATTCAATGGCGGCTGCCAGCCCTGCGCCATCAGGTTGAGCAATGACTGGCTCTCATTTCCTACCATGAATGGAGTAGCGATCCTTGATCCGCTCCGGCCCCATAGCCCTCCACCCGCAGGACAGATCTTTATTGATGAAGTACGGACAGATGCTGCCTTGCACCAGGCAAATGATGATTACCTGCAGGCGCTGCCCTACCCTGCCCGCAACCTGCGTTTCAGGCTGACCATGCCTCACTTTGGCAATCCGGAGAATATCTATTTCTCCTATAAGCTGGAACCCTATCATGAGGAATGGGAAACACAGGATATTATTCAAAACAATACCATCCAGTTCGGCGGACTACAACCAGGCAGCTACACCTTATACCTGCGGGTAAGAAATGGATTTGAGCCTAACCAGTTCGGGACTACAGTGATCGGGTTCCGTATATTGAAACCCTGGTACCAGGCCTGGTGGTTTTATGTGTTGTGTGCGTTGGGCTTTATAGCCTTGATGGGAGGAGTGATAAAATGGCGAACCGCGAGGATTGCGAAGCGAAAAGAAGAACTGCAGGAACTGGTAAACTTGCAAACCCGGGATTTAGAACAACAAAGTAAACAGCTCGAAAGCCAGCTCTCACAATTGCAAAACCAGCAGGTACGGCTGGAAGAAGACAATAACATCAAAGCAAGACTGATCGGCATCATCAGCCATGATATGATCAGCCCGCTTAAATTCATGGGGTATATGAGCAAAAGGCTGCGGGAGGCTTTCCCGGAGTCGGATGCTTCCTATCATACAGCCACCTTCATTGCCAATGTGGCGCAGGAACTGGAATCACTTTCCGTGAACATCCTGAACTGGATCAAATTCCATCACCAGTCCGTAAAGATGAAACCGGAAAGATTTGATCTGCATGCATTGATAACAGCATCAGTTGAAATACCAGCTACCCTGGCCAAAGAAAAAGGACTGTCATTTCAGATCGATGTTCCTGAACACACCGAAATGATCCAATACCGGCAGGCCATGGGCGTTATTCTATATAACCTTTCCATGAATGCCATGAAATATACCGGAAAGGGGGACATCAGTATCAAAAGCGAAAACACAGCAGACGGGGTGCTATTGACTGTTAGGGATACCGGTGCCGGTATGCCACCGGAATTAGTCTGGAAACTAAACAATACAGAATCCTTTGTGGCCGGTTATTCCATTGGGGAAACCTCAAAATACCAGTTTGGATATGTCATTATAAAAGACCTGCTACGCCTGGTCGATGCCCATATGAAAGTGGAAAGCGCGTTGAACGAGGGAACAACAGTCATTCTTCAATTCAGAAAGATAACAGATACCAGTAATATGATGCATGGTTAACTGAAAGTGGTACAAATGATCTAAATTGCGGGCGCCCAACCAATTGTACCACCAATCTTGCGTATCCCATGGAAACCGTTTTGATTGCTGATGACCATGAAATAGTACGGCGTGGAATCAGGATGCTGATAGAGAGCTTTCCCGAAAAATACCATTGCATAGAAGCAAATTCCTGTACAGCAGTAGCACAAATACTTTCCCGCGAACGGATACACTATGCCATTCTTGATATGGTATTGGCCGATGGGAATATCTTCTCCATCATCCAGCCAATCGAAGCCTGCAGCCACCACACCAGCATCCTGGTTTATTCTATGAATGCGGAAAGAATTTATGCCAGGCGGTTCATTGAAAAAGGGGTCCGCGGCTTCCTGTCCAAGCAAACCTCCATCGAAGAACTCGAAAAGGCGATCCGCAGCATTTTTAAAGGCGAAGTCTATTTAAGTGAGGAACTGAAAGAATCGCTGTTAAACAAGTCCCCCACCAACCTTTCCCAAAACCCTGTCGACCGGTTGTCCGACAGAGAACTGGAAGTAGTGGAATATGTTGTCATAGGAATGGGCACCAAAGAAATAGCGCAGAAAATGAACCTCGACATAACAACCATCAGCACCTACCGCAGACGGGCTTTTGAAAAACTGGAGGTACAGAATACAATTGAGCTGAAAGAAAAATTCTTATTATACAAAACACAGGCCGGCTGAATCCGGTTAGCTGTCTGCTAATGATAAAGCCTGTAATCATTGATTGCAGGCTTTATTATTGTTGAATAGCCATATACCGTTGTGAGTTATTTACCCGGAGCCGCCAGTTATTAACCGGTGGTTCCTGGTAGGTAAAGAGGAGGATAATTTTGATGCGTCATTGAATCAATCCTTCTCAAACAATAAATCATTGCATATGCAACGGCATCTTGTACGCTTTGTTTTCCTATTATTAATCTGTTCATTTGGCAGGACCGGTTTTGGGCAGGCGCCCCAGCAATTCAATTACCAGGCAGTATTGCGGGATGAACATGGACAACCCATGGCCAACAAAACAGTGTCATTGCGTTTACGTATCCGCCATGGCGGTCCTAATGGCGCTGCTAACTATACCGAAGTACGTACGGTAACCACCAATCAGTTTGGACTGGTAACAGTAGCTGTAAACGGGCCTGGTGCAGATGCTCAACAGGGCAGTATTAACCTGGTAGACTGGGCCAATGGAACCAAGTTTTTGCAGGTAGAGGTAGATCATGACAAGGACGGAACTTATACCGACATGGGCGCTACACAGATATTGAGTGCGCCATACGCTATGTATGCCAGGCCTCAGGGCGATGCAGGTGGCGACCTCGGCGGTAAATACCCCAACCCTACACTTACTAAAATCCAGGGAAAAGAAGTTGACCTGTCGGGTACGCTCTATCATGGCTACACATTAAAGTGGGACCAGGCGAACAATAAATGGGTACCCGGCAAAGACGAAGATGGCGGCCCTGATTATTATTTTAGAGCCACAAGAGGCCTCAATGAAGACACTTATTTTACCACCGTCTACCAGAATTTTTTCTGGCCATTACTGAGCCAGGCTGGCACGAAATGGAATTATCCTTATACCAATCTCCTGCGTTTTCCCCTTGAAGAAGCAGACCCTTACGGAGTTTTCAAGGACAGCGTATTTACTGCACCGGTAGACGGGCACTATGAATTTGAAGTGTTTCTTTGGTTCCCAAGGTTTTTTCAAACGCCCACCCAACCACCTATTGGTTTTATCATGCTGTGTATGGAAAAGAACGATACCACAAAGTTGGTCTTCTCCATGGACTACTATAAGAATGTAGACGAGGCCGACTCCAAACCGGCCCGGTTAAAAAGGGTAGTTTACCTGCAGGCTGGCGATAAACTGAAGTTCAAAATGGCCAATTCCAGTATAGAGGATAATCCTCCACAGGTAGTGCTGGGACATACGACAACTGTAGTCCATCCCAACGCGACTCAATACTGGCAAATGAACAAGGAGTGCCTGACTATATCAGGCCGTAGGCTACGATGACGCCGGATGGCAGTTTTTTTTGAGAGCTGACGTAAAGGGCTGGAAGCATGCGAGCGTTGCAAAGAATAGTAGCAGACCAGCCATCATTAAGCTTCGCCTTTGCGGGCGCTGACCTTCTTTTCTATGCCCAGTTTCTTCAACCGTGAGAAAAGCGTATTGGCATTGATAGCGAGGAGTTCCGCGGCCCCTCCTTTGCCGGAGATCTTCCAGTTGCATTGTTCAAGTACAGCTATGATATGGTCTCTTTCATTGTCTGCCATGGTCTTGGTCTTCTTCGTATCGGTGGTGGTGGCGGCACTGCCGGCCGGAAGGGATCCCGCTTTCAGGAGAAGGTGATCGATCTCCGTACCTTCTGCCAGCAAAACGGTTCGCTCCACGATGTTCTGCAATTCGCGCACATTGCCGGGCCAGTTATACTGTAGAAGGGTATGAATAACTGCTGAAGAAAAGCCGCTGATGATTTTTCCTGCTTCCCGGGCATGGATGGCCAAAAAATGAAGGGCGAGCGGCAAAATATCGTCCTTCCGTTCACGCAAGGGAAGCAGGTGCAGGGGAAATACATTGAGGCGGTAATAAAGATCCACCCGGAAACGGCAGGCTGCTACCTCCTGTTCCAGGTCGCGGTTGGTGGCGGCGATGATGCGCACATTGATCTTTTTAACCCGGCCGCCAATGCTTTCTATTTCTCTTTCCTGGAGCACACGCAGGAACTTCACCTGTGCATCAAGGGGGAGTTCCCCTACTTCATCCAGGAAAATAGTTCCACCGTCGGCCTGTTCAAACTTCCCGATGCGTTGATGGAGGGCGCCCGTGAAGGCGCCTTTTTCATGACCAAACAATTCCGACTCGATCAGGTTGGCGGGTAAAGCGCCGCAGTTCACTACCACGAACGGCTTCGTGCTGCGCGGAGAGGACTGGTGAATGGCCTGTGCCACCCGTTCCTTGCCGGTGCCATTTTCTCCCAGGATGAGCACGGAAGTATTGGAAGGGGCCACGATCCTGATATGCTTCAATAACTCCTGGTGGGCAGGGCCACTGCCTATAATGCCGCCGGTGGCTGCATCAGCGGGTGGACCGGGTGCTGGCCTGTTGGCTTTCCTGCTCGCTTCCTTTTCCTGGTGGAGGTACCACGCCACATCGAGCATCACCAGCACATCGCTTTTCCGGAATGGCTTCACCAGGAAACCGTATGGTTTGGTGCTTTTGGCAGCATCCAGCACCTCTTTATTCGAGTTGGCCGAAAGATATACAAAGGGGATATGCTGTTTCTCCAGGGTCCTGGCGAGATCGATGCCGGTAAGCGGTCCCTGCAAAAAAATGTCGAGTAGTACAAGGTGGGGCTTTTCCTTTTCAAGAATGGTGAGGGCAATAGGCACAGACCGGGCAATGGAACATACCTCGTATCCGGCTCCCAGCAACGTGTGCTTTAAGTTATTGGCTTCGATGAACTGATCTTCCACTATCAATATCCGGATGTTCATACCGATACCTCCTTTTCTTTTTCAGACTGAAAGGTAGGATAGAATAGAGAATTGGGGGTAAATCTGACGGTGATCTTTGTTCCTCCATCGCTGACAAATTCAATCTGTCCATTGATCTCTTCACTTAATCCTTTCATCAGCTCCACGCCCAGCGAATTAAGGGTTTTGTCTTTGATGTCCTCATCGATACCGATGCCATCGTCGGCCACCTCCAGCACTGCTTCGCCTGCCGTCTGGTACATGTACACCTGTATAGTGCCCTTGCGATCGCCTGGGAACGCATATTTGATGGAGTTGGTAACGGCTTCGTTAACAATGAGCGCGATGGGAATGGCGACGCATACATCAAGCCGCAGCGGCTCAACCTCGGTCTGGAAAAGGATCTTATTCGTATTTCCAAAACTTTGCTTGAGGTATTGGATGAACTCAGGCAAATAGTTACTCATTTCAATGCTCTTCATATTGTCAACCTGGTAAAGTTTCTGGTGTATCAGCGACATGGCATAGATCCTGTGCTGGCTGCTTTCAATGGCTTTGAGTGCATCGTTCTCCAGGAATACCGCCTGCGATTCCAGCAGGCAGATGATCGTTTGAAGGTTGTTCTTCACGCGGTGGTGCACCTCCTTCAGCAACCAGTCTTTTTCTTTCAGCAGGTGTTGCAATTGATCATTCTGTGTAGTCACCAGTTGGTTGGCACGTTGTTTCTGCCGGTACTGCCTGTAAAATAGTACCGCCAGTAACAGGAATACGAGGGTGGCGGCGATGCTGATATTGCGAATGAAACGTGCCTGCTTCAGGTTATCCAGCCGCAGTTGACTGGTTTCGTTCGCTGACTTTATCTCTGTATCCTTTTGGCGGATGATCAATTCCTTTTTCTCCGTTTCGTACTCCACCTGGAGGCGGTTCAGACGACGGGTTTTGGCAACATCAGCTATAGAATCATTAAGTAGAGTATATTGAAGATGATGCTCCAGCGCAGCCTGGTAATTACCGGCGGCCGAGTCTATCTTGTACTGCAGCCGGCGGATATCACGCAGGTTGCTCACCATATAAAACAGGTTGGGCGAGTTCGCATTCATCCTGGCGGCTATGGCCAGGTAAGGCGCCGCTTCTGTAAAACGCTGCTGATGCACATAGAAGCGGGCCATTTTATAATTAACCTCTGCGCCGGTTACAGTGAAGTACATCGGCATAATCTCACGGGCCTTGAATTGCCGGGCCGGCTTGTCAAGCGCCATCATCTCCCGGTAATATTGTCCGGCCAGCGCCGGCTTATTGAGCGCAGCATAAACATCGCCTTTGGCAGCAGCAATAGATTGCTCCTGGTGCGGGTTCTTCGGCGGCTTTTGGGCTTCCATCTCCTGCAGGTAGGCCAGCGCCTTATCCGGTTGTCCCAACTGGATATATTCGTCTGTTACCCGCTGTGCAATAAAGTAAGGCAGGAATCTGACAGCGTCCTTGCAGTCGAGGAAATAAGACAGGGCCTTTAGGTGTTGCCCGTCCTCTGCATAAATGAGGCCCAGGAGCGCCTTGTTATAAGCACTCGGCGGGTCTCCAAGTTCCTGCTCGTTCTTTTCTGTGATCAGTGCCCACTCCAGCGCCGCTTCAAGGTTACCGGTAGCAAAGCTCAGCCAGCCAAGCGCCCGGGTAGCGGGATATAGCTTTTTCCTGCCGAGTTGCTTACGCCATTCCAATGCTTGCAGGAACTGGGCTTTGGCCGTATCGAACCGGTAATGGAACATATTCACGGCGGCCATATCTTCCATCACAGAATAAAGGTTCGCGGTGTCTTTCAACCGGCGGTACAATTGCAGCGCTGTTCCGTGGGCCCACATGACGTCCCGGTAACTACTGTCCGTGTCCGGCATGTATTTACCCAGTTCCGACCAGATATGCGCTTCCCTGGAAAGCTCTTTACTTTGTTGCAGATCACGGATAATTTCGAGAAAAGCATCCTTCCCTTTTTGCAATTGTTCCGATGAAAAATAATACTTGCCCAGCGCAATAAGGCTTTCGTGTTTCCATTCAACCGATCCAATGGCCCGGGCAGTTTGCAGCGCCCGGGTAAAATACGTCAAAGCAGTATCCAGTGCAGGCTTTTTCAACCCGGGACTGAACAGAAATCCTTCGCCGATACGGATCAGTAAACGTACCTGCTGCTCCTTACTTACCTGGGGCAGCAGGCTTCTGGCATTATCGTACTTGTCTTTCTTTGTATAGGCTATACACAGGAGATTGGCGCTCTCATTAATGCCCGGTTCATACTTCAATTGTTTGGCCAGGGCCAGAGAACGGCTGCCATAACTGATCATACTGTCAAGGCTATATTCCTTGCGCCAGTGAAAATCAGCCAGGGCAAACAACGCATGTACCCTGCCTGTATCCGGCCTGGTCAGGGCCAGGCGCTCCAATAAGGCAGCTTTTTGTGGGGAAACAGGTGACTTGGCCGGGTCTGTTTGTCTTGCGGTAACCGTGGCATGGAATGCCAGCAAAACAGTCAGCAGAAGTAGGTGTCGGTTCATCGTTGCGCTGTTTATGTGCCGTAGAGAATGAATGACATACTAAAAATAAACAATTGTCAAGTGTTCACGCACCAAAAGATCAGTTTTTGAATATACACAAACCGGTTTGTGATATTTCGTGAATCCACAGTCAGTTCGTAAGGGATGGCCGTAATATCCCAGCATGGATAAGGCAAATGCGCATTGGCATAATAAATGTAAGGGTTGTTGAAAGAGGAAAAATGTATATGAACAGCAAGACGATGAAACTATGCAGCATTGGAAAACTACTAAAGCAAGGTATGTATCCCCTCTTTTTTAGTGTATCGGTTTGTAGCCTCCAGGGACAGACAGTAAATAGTACAACTATTAAACTTTCCCTCCTGGAGGCTATCCGGTATGCAAAAGGATCCAACAAACTGATTGATGTATTGAAAACCGAGGAAAGTGCCACAAAATTAGATATAGAAGATGCCAAAATGGGCGTACTACCCCGTATTCAAAGCAATGCTGTTTATCAGCGTTACACCAAAGCAACGCTATTCGATGGCGTGCTGGGCGATCCGCATCAGATCCCCAAACCACCAGATCCAAACGCCGGAGCCCTCGCCTTGGAATCATCTTTTAATGTATACGCAGGTGGCAGACAAAGATCGGTGATTACAGACCTGGAGCGCAAAAATGAACTGGCTTCTATTAACACCAGGGAACAGGAAGCGAATATCGGATTACAGGTAGCGCTGCAATACCTGGATATGATCAGGCTTTACTTCCAGGAACGTCTTATAAAAGATCAGCTAGCCAGGGCGTATACACGCCTGAAGAACATTAACACCTTTTATGCCAACGGCAAAGTAACCAAAAGCGATGTCTTAAGAGCAGAGGTGGTATTATCCAATGTACTGTTAAGTGAAACCGCCAATAAAAATGACTACCTGATCAGCAATCAAAAGCTGAATACACTATTAAACCTGGACGGGTTTACAACAATCATCCCTGTAGATACCACCTCATTGATCCTGTACGACAGTTTGCTATTAGAAGAATTACTACAGGATTATGGAGGCTCCTATGCCATTTTAAAAGCGCAGAAGTATATTGAGCTCCAGGAAAACCGGACAAGGTTGGTGAAGTCATTCAATCTTCCGGCTGTAGCCATATTTGGCGGTTATGGCTTCAACTATCCAAACACCTTGCTTTTTCCGGCTGTTGCACAAACATTGGGGGTGGGCACAGCCGGCATCCGGGTTACCTATGAACTATCGTCACTATACCAGAACAAAGACAAGGTCAGATCCTCCCGCCTGCGGGAGACAGCATTAAAAGACCAGAAACGATGGATAGCCGGCAATGTGCAGCAAGAGACCAAAGCATTGGCCATTAAATACCATGAAGCAGTTACCCGCATGCAGGTCATTATAAAATCCATTGAACAGGCGGAAACAAACTTCAACATACAAAACACCAAATACCTTAACCAGCTCACCTTATTAACCGATCTCCTGGAAGCCGACAATCTTTACCAGGAGTCCAGGTTCAACTACATACAGGCCAATATTGCCGCCTTATCCATATACTACCGTTTACTTTTTATAACCGGCAAACTTTAAAGCAAAACAAAATGGAAACAAAAAATAATAAAGCATCGCGCTTTGTGAATATGCTCATCAAAGCGATCGCTGTATCGGTAGTCATAATAGGACTTATTTATTTTGTCCGGTATCTTGTATACATAGACGAATACGAAGACACCAATGATGCACAGGTCGATTCCTTCATCAATCCTGTTTCTGCACGGGCCGGCGGCTTTATCAGGGAAGTGTTATTTGAGGAGCACCAGCCAGTAAAACAAGGAGACACACTGGTTATCCTCGACAACAGGGAATACCTGCAGAAAGTAAAAGAAGCCGGGGCCTTGCTGGAAGATACCAGGGCGCAGCAGGAAATACTGGACGCAGCCATAAGATCAGCCCAAACCGCCACACTGGTCAACAGAGATCAGATCAATGCTGCCCAGGCAAGACGCTGGCAACAGGAACAGGACATAAAAAGATTCAGGAACCTGTTGAATGAAGAAGCCGTTACACTCTCAGATTTCGAACAGGTTCAAACAAGATATGATATAACAAACAGTGATTACAGCGCTGCTATCAATAGCTTAAAAACCGGAGACAGCAAGGTACGCGAGTTGCAAGCCAGGTACAATGCGCTGTTTGCAGCCCGGAAACGGGCCGAAGCAGTACTGGATCTGGCAAAGCTTAACCTGAGTTATACGGTCATCACTTCACCCTATAATGGTTATACCGGAAGGAAAACCATCCTGGAAGGACAGCAGGTACAGGCAGGACAGCCACTGGTGTCCGTAGTCAATACAAATGACAAATGGGTGATTGCAAACTTTAAAGAAACCCAGGTTCACGGCATGTATATAGGACAACCCGTTGAGATAGAGGCCGACGCCATCCCCGGCAGCACATTTCAGGGAAAAATAGAAGCTATATCCGCATCCACCGGATCAAAGTTCTCTTTGCTGCCGGCAGATAATTCAACCGGCAATTTTGTAAAGATCGTACAGCGGGTTCCGGTTAAGATAATATTTAATGAAGGCGACGTGGAAGCACTCAAAGCAGGAATGAACGTAAAGATCAAGGTGAAGAAAGCTACAAAATAAAGCAGGATGGAGCAGACAATCTATTTTAATAACCGGATCGGCCGGCACCTGGGCTTGGTCAGGATATTGCTACTGCTGGTACTATTTGCCGCAATAGCGCAGTTTGCTTCATTCGGCATCATCCAGGCCCATGTCGTTTCCTTCTATGGTGCACAATCCGAAGATATTACCTTTGTCTTTCAGATCGCCTATGTGGGCATCATTGCCACCTTGCCCATCATGTTCAGGATGGTCAGGTTCTTTAATACCCGGAGCTATCTGCTAACTGCTTTTTTGATAGGGATCCTGCTCAATATTGGATGCTTATTCGTTCACGACCTCGTTGTATTTTCAGTTTTACGATTTTTCATTGGCATCATTACTGCCCTCATCGCGGGCTGTATGCTCATCGTTATCTTTTCTACGCTGCCGGCAGCAAAAAGCACGCTGGTGGGCGTTTCCCTGTTCTTTTCATTGATCCTTACCGGCGGGCTCATCATTGGCATAGGAGCGTCGCGGGTGGTGCCTGGCACAGACTGGACAGCATTATACGATATCCTGATAAGCTTACAGGTAATAGCCGTACTGCTTTGCCTCCTGATCTTTAAACCCAAACCCGCCAGGAAACCCTACCCATTATACCAGATCGATTGGTTTGGCTATTGCTTGTTCATCTTCGGAGTGGCAGCCGCTGCATTCGTCATGATATACGGGCCGAAGCGCTACTGGCTGGCCGATCCTGACATCAGGAATGCAATGATCTTCGCTATCATAATGATCACACTTTTTCTCTACCGGCAGACAATGCTCAAAAGGCCGCTCATCGACCTGAGTGTGTTCGGGTCGGGTAAATTTATTGTTGGAATAATACTGATGCTGGTTTTCTTTGGCATTAAGGATACCATAAACTTTATCTATGGGTATTCAGCTTCCGTACTCGGCTGGAGCTCAAAAGATGTAGTCAATGCGGGGTTGTTTAATGTAGCTGGCGTAATAATCGCAACATTCATCGTAGTAAAGGTGATCCTGGCAAAAAAACAAAACCTGCCCAAACTACTATTAGCCGGATTTGCCATCATGTTCATTTATCATGCGTGGGGATACCTGTACCTTACGCCCGACCTGTCCTTTGCAGAAATTTGTATCCCTGTCTTCTTGCAGGGTTTTGCCTCCGGATTATTGTTTGTGCCCATCAGCATCCTTTGTTTGGCGTCTATTCCACAAAACAGCACAACGACAGGCATTACCGTCCTTACCTATGCCCGCTTTACTGCCACGCTCAACTCCATTGCCGGATTCTATACCCTGCAGCTACATTACAACCAGCAATACAAAGAAAGCTTTCTGGGCAAGCTGGTCCCTGGAAGTGAAATCCTTTCGCAGCGGCAGGAACTATACAAAGTTTTTTTGGCATCCAGGGGATTTACCCCGGGTGAAGCTACAGGCATCTCCAATATGCTGATAGCAAAAACGCTAGGCATACAAAGCCAGCTATTGACCATCAGGGCTATTTTTTTAATGGGTGCAATCATCACGGCTACAGCTTTCGTCATCCTTATCATTTTTGCAGTGATCAATAAAATAAAGGCGGCAAGAGCATCCTCCCCCACCCTTTCAGGCAGCATCCGCTAATTTTCCTGATTTTGACCGTATTTTGTATAAATTCGTCATAAACAGAAGACAGCATAGTATATGAAAAGAAACATTGTATTGCTTTTTTTACTCGTTTCATGGGCGGGCTATGGCCAGAATACCATCAACAATTACAAATACGTATTGGTACCTGAAAAATTCGACTTCTCCAGGGAGGCTAACCAGTATGGCTTGAACTTCCTGGCCAAATCCCTCCTGGAGAATAAAGGGTTTTCCGCTTATTTTGATAACCAGGATATACCAAAAGACCTGGCGGGCGACAGGTGCAATGCGCTAAAAGCCGAAGTAACGCAGAGAAAAGCAATCTTTGCCACCAATCTTACACTGGTATTAAAGGACTGTCAGGGTAACATCGTATTTAAAAGTAAAGAAGGCAAAAGCAGGGAAAAGGATTACGGTGCCGCCTATGAAGAGGCCTTAAAAGATGCGTTCAAGTCGCTGAATGACGTACCGTATACTTACACTGGCACCACCAATGCGCGTCCCCGGCAAACGGTTGACACAACGACTGCCCCCTCCCCTGTTCCTGCCACAACACCGGTAGCAGCAGAGCAAAGGGAACCTGCCGGAACATTATATGCACAGGCAACAGCCAATGGATTTCAGTTAATAGATACCACGCCGAAAATAGTTTTAACGCTACTTAAAACTTCAGCACCCGATTATTTCATTGCCAGCAAAGGAACTACCAATGGCATAGTATTTAAAAAGACCGGGGAATGGTTTTTTGAATACTATAGCGACGGTAAACTTATTTCAGAAAAACTATTGATCAAATTTTAGCAAACTTCCGGCAGCTACCAATTACTTCACATATTATTACTGATAATGCCCCAAACCTCCTACCCCCGAAAGGCCTGCTTTCAGGCTTCTATCCTCCTGTGTTGTTTGCTTGCAGTCATATCTCCTTATACTGGCTATTCCCAGGAAAACGCTGTATGGAAAGATTACAAGGTAGATCATGTTGTTACGCTGACGCTTCCCGTTAAAATAGATACTTCAACCGTGTATGAAAGATGCACTATAGGTCAATTTGAGTATGAAAACCTTGCATTCATATATTCAAAAATCGATGTTATTGACTCTGTTCCCTGGCCCAGGGACACATTAAGCATACGAAATGGATATGACAAGTTAATTAAAGGGTTTTTAAGTCAAAATCCCGGAACTGTTCTTGAAAAAAGAGAAATAGTAGAAGGTCAAGTGTTCGGAGTATATGCAAAAATGAAAGCAACCGTATCAGGAGCTGATGCAATAGTAAACCTGAAAGCGTTCTTTATCAATGGCGATACCTATGGCATTATGACTCTTACTGAAGCAGGATTGGCTGAAAAAACAAAAGATGTAAGTGAAAAGCTTATGAGATCAATAAAAATTTCCCCTCTTGCAAAGCAATTTCAACACGACAATCCTTTGAATTAGGGTTTCTCTTCTTACCTGCCGCCAACGGCTACCGTGTGAAAGCAGTTGGTATCCCAACGAATAATGCCATAAAGCTGTGAGGCACCCTGCTTAAAGCCAGTATCTTCTATCGTATTAAATTGATCTATAACCACTCCGTATTCATCGTCCAGGAATACTTTCATAAAGGGATAAAAGTCGTTGCTTTTCATATATTACTCGTTAAAAGTTAGTATCTCATTAACCATCCACTCAGACAAATCGGTATCAATTGGCTCCAACCATTTACCAGGTAATAAAAAATCTTTTGGTGACATTATTTCTTTTGACATGGCTGTACCGGTACATCCATAATATTCATCAATTAAGTCTCGTAATACTCCCGAATCACTATTACTAATCTTTTTTGATACAACTATTCCCATTGCCCTGTCAGGCATGACAACCATGTAACCTTCGGGGAACCCCTGACTTAATTCATGAGACAATAAAATTCTGCTGGAACCAATCCCATCCTCGTTTGAGAAAATGATAAAGGCAAGAGACCGACCATCTTCAGCAGTACGATAATTGGTATAAAAATTCCCGGATCCCAGGGAATTACGCAGGTTTTCGAAAGCGGCTTGTTGCCAGCCTTCATGATTCTTGTTTAAAGCATCATAATCTTCCCGCATAATGTAAGACATCGAACTTTCCGATGAAAAAAACACCCATGTTAAAATGTATTCGCTATTGGGAAAAGCATGATGGGGCAGGTCCCAAACTCCGCGGGTAAGGTATCGACTGGGTACAATTAATGGATAAAGGCTGTCCAGGCCTCTATCACCATCCGGCACATTGGCTTTCGTTTCCGGAGCAACTTTTGCTCTTCTGAATAACCATCTAAAAAGAGTCATTAGTCTTTATTGAAGTCGACCAGACAGGTTAGTTAAATTTTAAAACCCATCCGTCGCCATAACCGTTTAAGCCAACCACATCTCCATTACTACTGAAAGTGGTACCTACCAGCACATATTTTCCTTTGGAAGGTTCTAAGATAAAGTCTCCCCATTCTTCATCATTGCCACCCGGATTTTTTGTCCAGATCATGCTTCCATTTTCATCCAGCTTTACCACCCATGCATCCCTTACTCCTTTCAAATTGGTTATATCACCGTCTTTGCTTCTGGAAGAACCGGACAACAGAAACCCGCCGCCTTGCGCGGGTGTTATATAGGTAAATTTATCATCCTGGGTTCCGCCAAACACTTTAGACCATAGCTTATTGCCATTAACATCAAGCTTTATCACCCAGGCATCAGTTGCATCATTAACATATCCAGATGAGTTTCCATGATGGCCGCTAATATCCCCATCATTACTTACGGCACCACCAACAACAACATACCCTCCATCCTGTGCTTTGGTTATTGAGTAGCAATATTCATAAGCAGTACCGCCATAACTCTTTTCCCACACTAAATTGCCATTTTGATCGACCTTTATTATCCAAAAGTCACCGAGTCCCTTGTTGCCGCTTATATGGCCGTTTTGGCTATCAGAGTACCCGGCAACAATATATCCATTGTCTGACGCTTCAACTACAGAACTCGCCCATTCATAGCCAGATCCTCCATATGTCTTCTGCCACAATACGGTAAGATTCTCATCGGTTTTTGTTACAGAAAAGTCATTGGCTGATTCTCCTACAAAAACATAACCTCCTCCTGTTGCCGGAGTGATGGAATAAACCTCCCCAGGGACGCTTTTCTTCAACAAAATATTGCCATTCCCATCTATTTTAAAAATTTTGCTGTCGTCTATCCACCCAACACCAGCAAAATCTCCGTCTATGCTACCTCCTGCTGCTATTAAAAAATTCCCATCGGCTGTTGGAACGATATAGGATACTACATCACGGTCAGAACCGCCCAGTGTTTTCTGCCAAACCTTATCTCCTTTGGCATCTATTTTTATCACCCAACCATCTTCCTGGCCCTTATTGCCGCTTACATCACCGTTGTCGCTCGTTGATCTGCCAACAGCTATTATTCCTCCGTCGCTGGTAGCTACTGCACAAAAGAATTCTTCCATCTCAGTTCCACCATATGCATTCCTAGTTTTTACAGCCGGCTTGTTTTGGGAAACGGAAATGGAGATCGGCTTAACAGTAATGTTATTGACAGGGCTGATTAAAATAGTAGCTTCCTGTATCGTATCGCTGACATTATCCTTTGCAACAGACACGAATACCCGGAGAGTACCTTTCCCGGTAGTTATGCTGGTAGTAAGCCAGTCTGCAGTGGCCGGCAATACAGTAATCTGCCACTGAATATTTGACTTAACCTGGAACGAGTCTTTACCTCCTGCCCCTTCTGGCAGCAATAAAGTGGTACTATCTGTTTTTAAGTAGGGGACTAACGATTCTTCACTAAGTTCTTTCTGACAGGATGTGCATAGCGCTAATAACAAGACAAATAACAATAAAACCTTATTCATTACTACGTTTTTGGGAAGGGGAAACAAAAGGCGGGATATTAAACTTTAAGGAGCCGCAAATTTATACATTTTATGGCATTTTTCAAATCAAATACATACCCCTTTGCGAAGTAACACCCTGAAAGGTCGGCATTCAAATTGCATCAAGGGCAGAAAGACATTTTACCATGACACTCATCGAATTTTTGATCCTTTTGATCATTGCCGCCATTTGCGGAGGGGTCGGACAAGCGCTGGCTGGCTTCAGCCTGGGCGGCTGCTTTGTTTCCATTATAGTCGGATTTATAGGCGCTTATATCGGTCTTTGGATAGCAGGCAAATTGGGATTGCCCGAGTTCTTTGCCATTACAGTCGGAGGAAAGACATTTCCTATAGTATGGGCTGTAATAGGCTCTGCCGTACTGACGCTGATCATAGCATTGATCCGCCGGGCTATTTATGGCGGAAACAGGTTATAAACCGCTTAACAATGGCAGGAGGCTCACTACTGCTGCCCCTTAACGATCCTCCGGTAACGGGCCAGTGCCTGCCCGCCCAGGACCATGCCAATCAATCCCACCACCAGGCCTACGATGGCGCCGGCCCGCCCACTGCCAGTGCCAAAACCACCGGTAGTACGCGCCAGGTGCAGTCCGCTGAGCACCATGCCGGTTAGTCCCACCACCAGCGCCACAATGGCCATGATCCGCCCCGAATCAATACGACGGGCAGACCGGACCAGCGCCCACCAACCAATGGCCACACTGATTAGCCCTACCACCCCAGCCAGGAGGGACGCAGCCCGCCCGGGCGTGATGCTGCTAACCTGTAAGAACAGGTTGACCTCAAACAAACTTTGCATATTCAATGTTTTATTCAAAACTAACAGCAGCCATCATAACTTTTCCGGCAAGTAGACAACAGTGGCAAAAGTTGCGACAATGTCATCATATCTGGCGCAGAAAATGCCCTTTTTATGGCGAAAATGATCCTATTGGTATATTCATTACCTTTTATTTCAGGTAGATTTCTTTCATTGCAGGAAACAAGGCAGTGTGTCGCTAAATGATGAAAATAGTTAAATACAGGTATTTTAATGTACTACTCCATGCGCTGATATGGAGTATCGTGCTCTCTTTCCCCTATTTCATTTCCAGTGCCGGTAACCAATACAAAATAGGTCCGCTTCCGGGCTTCTACTTTACATTATCAGGCATTATCCACATGATCATTTTTTATGGAAATGCCTTTTTGCTCTACCCAAAACTTTTTAACAGGACTTACTGGTTCTTATACATGATCTCCGTCATAGTACTCATTATTTTCTCCTTCTGGGTGAAATTCTACCTACTGGAGAGATGGTTTCCCGATGATTTGCAGGGCGCAAGGTCCCATATACTCTTTCCTTCTCTGCTGGTATTTATTGTCAGCACTTTCTACAGCATAGCGGTCGACAGGATGCGTGCCGAAAAACTACAGCAGGAAAATAAGACCATGCAACTGGGCATGGAACTCAGGTTCCTCCGTTCCCAGATCAGCCCGCATTTCCTGTTCAATGTATTAACAAGTCTTGTTTCCCTCGCCAGAAAGAAGTCCGATCATCTCGAAACATCACTGTTAATGCTTTCCCGTCTAATGCGCTACATGTTGTATGATGCGGCTAAAAAAATATCCCTGCAACAGGAAGTGGAATACCTGGAAAGCTATATAGCCTTGCAACAATTAAGGTTCGGGCGCGATGTAAATATTATATCCAACATTGAGTTACTGCCGGAAGAAAAAAACTTTCCTATTGAACCCATGCTCCTGATCCCTTTTGTGGAAAATGCATTTAAACATGGAACGGGTTACGAAGACCGGCCGGAGATAGACATCAACCTGACCGTGAAGCAGGGCGTACTGGTCTTCCAGGTAAAGAACAAATTTGATTGGGAAACAGACACCAGCAAAGACGAAAGTCCGGGTATTGGATTGAGCAACGTCCGCTCAAGATTAACGCTACTCTATCCAGGCAGGCATAACCTGGTCATACAAACAAACAATAGCCTGTTCAGTATTCATTTAACGCTGAAACTATTACTATGATGCGCTGTATTATTGTGGATGATGAGCCCCTGGTTCGTGAATTACTGGAAGATAATTTGAGCCAGGTTCCTTTCCTGGAACTGGTAAAATCATGTAAAACTGCTCTGGAAGCGTTGAAGACCTTGCAGGAAGAGCAGGTTGACCTAATTTTCCTGGACATCCAGATGCCCCGGCTCAACGGTCTGCAGTTCCTGCAATCACTGGATCATCCGCCGCTGGTCATTATAGTGACGGCTTATGAAGAATATGCAGTGGAAAGTTTTAACCTGCAGGTGGCTGATTATATACTAAAGCCGTTCGGTTTTGACCGGGTACTAAAAGCCTGTAACCGGGCTGCGGAATTGTTCCGCATGAAGAACGCTGTAGTATCTTCAGAAACAGTAAAAAGCCACGACTTCTTTGTAAATGTTGAATACACGCTCGTAAAAATTATTGTGGCTGATATCGAGTACATAGAAGGCGTTAAAGATTACATTAAAATCTACCTTTCCTCCAGGACTAAACCGGTTCTTACCCGCCTATCATTAAAGGCCATTGAGGCAAAACTCCCTGTCGGCGCCTTTATACGTACGCACAAGTCCTTCCTGGTGGCCATATCCAGGATCACCACCATCAAACGGTCCTTTGTCTGCATCGGTACAAAAGAGATCCCCGTAAGCGAAACTTTCCGGGAAAACATTAACAAGGTGCTGAAAGCTGATTGAAGCGACATAGTGTTATCTCATGTACCTTTTCCGTAAGGTGAATCCCGCTATCCGTTAAGTCGGCAGTCCTCTCCTTCCCTTTCTTCGCCATCTTTACGCTGCATTCAAAAAAATAACATCAAAAAACAACCTTATGCAAAAAGTAACATTCATCCTTACGCTGTTACTGATCGCAGGTATCAGTAATGCAGGGGCGCAAACTCCAGACGTAACAACGATCTCCTCACTTAAACTGACGGAAGGGAAAAATACTGTTCGACTACCGGATGGCTCCGGCAGCTTTGAATTTGTTAAACGCGGCGATACATTTTCCGACGTAGTGTTCATTAGGAGGGGCACCACTAATAACCTAAAACAAATAGGATTAGCAGCAAAAAACACCAATGGCAAGCTGCCCACTCCCTGCCAGTATCCCATACCTGATGCTTGTTTCGGAATCCCCAATAGTTCAGAGGTCGCCATGTGTTTTTGCAAGCCCACCAACCTGTCGGGCGGCGAATACACGGTAACCTTTGTGAAGGCGGTACTCTATGGCCGTAAAGCGGATGATGATAGAAGGCAGGATTATTAAAGGTTGCTTTACTACCTCATACGAAAAATGCCCCTGCTGGGGTATTTTTCGTTTCTATTGTTCAGCGGAGAGAGGAATTCGCCCCCGGCGCAGCTTCCCTCACTCCGCATTTCGGGTGCAGCCCGCTGGAAGTGACGAATAGCTAATATTAAATCAGTAATCTTGGTCTCTTGCCTGGGGGATGTATTCTATGTGGGGAACGATGAAGCCATTTATTGGCTTCAAACCGATTGATTTAAATCTTTCCAATTAATAGGGTCTCCGTGTAGACCAATCTTATTGCTTTCGGTCAACCATTTTACAAACTTATCTGCTACCTCTGTAGGAATCGAATTGCTTTTAATATTTCTACCCTGATTACAGATGTCTTGAAATCTGTCAGGTATTTTGAAGGCGTTTTCGCCAAAATAATAAAAGGTCTGAGAAATCAATACGAACATTCCTCCTGTATCTGTTTGAAGATGTTCTTTATTTACAATGCCGTCTGCTAAGGAATGGGCAGAATCCTCTTGTATCCATTCATTTGTTTTAGCATTTCGATGGTAGAAGTTGTCTCCATACATTTGAACCAGACTTCCATTGATAACTGGCTTTTTGTATTGAAACCTTGGATCATCCCAATACTGCTCCAAGGTAATTTTTTGCTCAACCTGCATGGCGTATATCAGGTAGCCTAAGTTTCTCAACTTAGCACTTCCCGTACCAAATATCCAATCCCCTATTTGCAACTTCCTATTTTTTCGAATGTCCGATTTACACACAGCTAGTGTGCAGTATCCTCCGAAAGGATTTGGCGCCAAACCAAAATCGTGTTCTATTTTATATGAATAGTATCCCATTTAACCAGAACATTTTACTCGTGTAATTGTCGCGATAGGTGGCCGTGGTGTGCCATCTGCGTTTTCTGCAGGCATATTATTGCCTTCAATAGCATCGCCCAACTTGTCCAGCGAATTCCAACCTAAAGGCGTGCCGCCATACTTCTTAAACGCATCAGGCAGTTCTACATTATTTGCTGATCCATGGGCATAGATACCTACTATTCTTTTGCCTTGTTCATGAGCGTACTTAATTTCTTCATTGACATATTTGCTATTGTGCGTATCCGGCCCTATTAGACATATCAAGGTGCTTGACCAACTTACTCTCATTCTCAGTAGACGAGAAATTACGGCATCAGATGGCCTTCTACCATCTTTATGATTGGTGCTATCGACCGAGAAATTTCGAACATTATAGCCCTTCTCTCGAAGCCTGGATTTTAAATCTTGGACCTGGGCATCATTCTCTCCTTTATGACTAATAAAGATGTTGTATAAATCTGCCATTTAATAGGATTTTGATAATTGAATGTGATCTATATTCCATTTTAGGGGAAAGCTATAGTCAATTTTGTTTAGGCTCGTAGGTCTAAATTTCTGTTTGATACGTGTGCGGTTAGATATTCCACGAATATCAGGATGAGCTAAACGAGCATACTTATCCACCTCGCAAAAAAGATTTTGACAATCAATTAGCTGTAATGGTCTCCCCCATAAGTCCTTAAAGACAATTTCAAGGCGGTAAAATTCTAGTTCCTGGCGATCAGTCATATACTTAATTACATCTTCTTCAGACAACTCTCCGAGATCAATGAAGCATTTCCGGATACCATCTTTTGCTCCGGGACCGGCCTTGACAAACTCCATTTCTGAAAAATTTGTCAATGTGCTGTAATTGACATCAATTGCATATTGATAAGCTAAAAAAGAACCAATTGATGGCAATTCTTTGAGTGTTGTGTAGAGCTGCTCCAACGACCTTGCTTGAATAATTTTATTAAATATGCTTTTTTGAAGTATTAGTTCAAGTAATTTGAGATGGTTCTGGTGCTTGAAATCAAAGCCAAAAGTGCTTTTGGCAGAAGCCATAATATACGCGCCAGAATAAATAGCATCGCCCCTGCCTTTTATTGAAGAAAGCGCTTGATCATAGGCTGGAAAGTTATAGGCTTCAAAGCTAATATCTCCAAGGCATTCTTTCAGATGCTGCCAGGTTTCGATTTTATTAAAGAGTTTAAATAAGATGATCCTAAAAATAAGTTCCTCGGCTTTTTGATTGCCTTTATTAATGACCTCCTTAATTAAAAATTGGCTCACTCGATCCGTTGCGCGGTACGCATTTGTGAATTTATGAAGTTGAAGTATCGGATCATTGCTCCATGGGGGCAAAGTTTCCTGCAAACGATTAAAAAAGATATTCTGACGCTCAGCCGCAAAGCGCCAATAGGTGTCAAAAATTGAAGACGGTTTTGGTTTTCTTAGTTTATTGATTATTGTGGCCATCATTGATACTTTTATTAACGGGTGCCCAAATAAATTAATGACCGATTTTTCCTGCTAACCAATACTCGGCCACCATCGTTTTTTCTAAGCCTATTAAACACCTCGTAAGAATTCAATATGGCTTTTTCCCATTGCTTTCCAGTACAGTCTTTTACTTCTGTGTTCTTGACCAGATTTTGAACTTGCTTTATCACTCCTGAGTCAACACTCGTGCCATATTGTAATAAATTATGATCTAAAGCGTGGTGATAAATGTAAAGAGATACGAGCTCCTCGGTAATCTGTGATCGTGCACCATCTTCATTTTCATCCACTACCGGATCGCTTTTCCTCTTCAACTTTAACAACTTTCTCAATACGGGAGACCAGCCTAATACGGCTAGGTATCCATAATGAAATATATCATGAAAACGGTATCCGTCTTCTTCGTGTGTATTGTCTGTTAAAGGATCTCCGATCATTTCTCCTGTAGCCTTATCAATAATTTTAAGTTTATTTTTAGCATCCTCTTTATATGAAATAAATTGAATTTCGAATTCTGCGGGAAACTTTTCATGGTCAGGGAATGGTTCGTCAAAATCGGTAAATCTTTCTGATTCATCACTTAAAAAGCGATCTCTGATTTTATCAAGATTTCTCGCAGCAACCTCTTCCAAGGTCAAATCATTTTGAGTGGCTATCGTAGATAAATACCATAGCACATCGCCGAGTTCTTCACCAAGTTTTGCTTTATACGCGATGTATGAATCTCCGACTCTTAATTTGATTTTTAATTGGGTTACTACTGAACCTATTTCTCCAATAATTCCTAAAAATGGAACCATCTCTGTATTGTCTCCTTTGGAGTAGTTCTTTTGGATAGTTTTTTTTGCCTCTTCTTGATAGGCGTTAAATTCCATGGATTTAAAGTTTTAGTAACTAAGCTGGCCTATTTCTGCACGTGCGTGTATGTCGGCTCGCCTTTACCTTTTGTCTTAGATTTGATTATTTACTGCCGCGCATTAATAGCTGCTTCAATCCAAGAGTTGAGGTTTTGGGCAATGTCATTATAGGCATCATTCACATCTGGATTGTAACACTGGACATAATCAGAAAGCTTTCCGCCATTACTCATGCTGATTTGTTGAAATGGATTAGCGCCTTTCGCGCAAGTGCCACTTTTTCCAGATCTAACTTCAATGGCACACTTGATATTATGAATATATATTCCCAAAGCGGCTTTTCCATCATTCCATCCTTTTCTAATTTCGTAATCAACCCAAGGTCGATTGGCAGTATCCGAGCCAATTAGAACAACTACGCATTGTTTATACTTCATATTGTCATCAATCCACTTTTTAATAGATGTGTCCCCCTTCTTCTTTACTTCTTCCCAGTCATTTTTTGAAACGGGCTCATTGCCTTCAATTACACCGATGTTTCTAATTTGCTGAACTCTCATTACATCGTTATCGAAATGGAAACTATAAAAGACCTGTCTCTTTGTCATAATTTGTTTTTTATAAACTATTAATTCAGATTTTCTCCATCAAGAGAGTTTTGAATAAAGACATATATCCATAATCTTTCTCCAATCTTTCGTTTTTATACATGTCTGGCAATAACTTATCATAAATAATTTTGCTGGCAGCGCCTGTACTGGCAATTGGTAGCAACAAAGCGTCTGGATGCATTTCTCGAAACATCATGAACTCTGTTTCAATTCCTTCCATGCCTCCGAGAAAAATCGCCGCCGAAAATTTGTTTTCAGAAAGCATTCTTCTGCGCATTTCTTGAATGCTTGCGTGAATGTCTCCCAGTTTTTTTGTAATAATTACATTTTCAAACTTGTTGTTGTCTTCAGGAAATATATGTTCGAAAAATTGGGACTGATATAGCGTCACATGTTCTTGAATATTTACTTTTAGCTTGTCCATTACATAGTAGATTAATGGCGTAATTGAAGGGTGTCCGCCCCAGACAATCCTATGCAGTGGTAATACCACTGTAGCCAACGCGATTACTGCATCGCGAATAGCAACGATATCTGCAGTGTCAACAAATTTTTGATCTCTACCTGGAATCGGAATGCTTGCAGATAAGAAGACATTTTTTAATTCTGACTTAGCCATGATTCAAATTCTTGCTTTTTCAATGTTTTAATATCTTTCCTAAAATTATCATTTAACCAATCTAAATGCTTTAGCCATTTATCTCTTATTCTTAAGTCATCGTAAATTAGGCGAATAGAAACATCTTTATAACCTAACAGCTCTTTTCTTATCTCAGCTGATTGGCAGCTCGAAGATTGAGGTATTCCAATGGTTGGAATATAAATTCTTCTTCCTCCGTTAGGCAAATCCTCTGTAAGAAATTTCTCTGGTTGAACTGTGACTTGTTTTCCAACTTTTAGAGCAATGTTTCTAAAATCGGTTATTAAATTATCCTGCCTTGCAGCTAGGTTTCTGGCCCTTACAGATTCAACCTCTTTAATGATCTCTGCAACGAACTCGGGCTTTAATTTCGATTTATCTTTATTATTATAAATACCGTCTATAAAATTGTACTCATGCAATTGTTTGGGGTAACTTAAATGAGATGTAGTGTCTTTTTTTACATCATGATTTGGCCAAACTAATTGAACAATTCCAATTTGTTTAGCTCCAGCTTCTGCAAACTCTTCTTTACACCAATGGCTTTCTAAAAATCCTGGCGTATTCAATAATAAAATCACATCGCAATCTGTCATTCTATGCCACAACTCATCCTGAAATGGCGCAGCTTTCGGTATTGAATGAGTATCCAAAAAAGTATCAAAGTTATGGTGTTCTAATGCTTCATACAATTGAATTGCGATGGATGTGGATTCGTTTCGTTTATAGCTTATAAAAATTTTCCTGGTGTTTCTTAGTAATTCAAACGCTTCAAGAGTAATGTTTGCAATCCTTTCTTTTTCAATTTCCTTGTATAGAATCCCATTCTGGTTTTCTAAAATCTTGGGAATCTCTTTTGAGAAATGATCTTCAGTAAAATAGATTGGCAAAATCATGGTGCCATCTTTTAGTAGCTTCTGGGTAATGTCTAAATGATTGAAGTTACCGTTAATGTCACCAATATAATAAACAAAGGAAGGCTGGTTACCCATATAATCTGAACCAAAATTATTATGGTCGATGATTTTCACCATCGTTCTACTTATTCCCAAATCCTCTATTTTTTCGCCTAACATAGTTACGAGCTCATCTTTTACTGATGTTTGGCTGCCAAGGATAATTAGTTGATATTTATAACTCATTAACACTTGTTTTTAATTGCAAGTTCACTTCTAACTATAATGTATTCTTGCGCGGTGATATTATTTATATGTTATAGCTTGAACCATTCAGCTACGGAAATTTCTTTTCCATCTGGATATATTACTTTATAGTACTCACTGGTATAATTGCTTTCTTCAATCCTTGGATATATTCTAAGATACTCTGCCCCATTCCAATTTCCAGAGTTTTCTGAAAGAGGAAACAATGCAATCTTATTAATATATTTTTGAGCGTCGCCAAATCCTAGTTCCCAATTGCACCACTTAGAGGAAATTGCATTATTAGTGGCGAGCAGTATAAACTTGTTGCACTCCTTTATTTTATTCTTAATTTTCTCTGCTGTTTCAGCATTAGTAAATGGAGGCATAGCAGAATCCAGCCAATCTATATATACTAGGATGCCTATACTTCGCAGGAAGACCACGGCCTTTTTTACCTCATCCTTATCATCATGACTGTGCGAGAGGAAAATGGTGGAGGTTGCAGAATACCTACTTTGACTTTTTGCTTCCATGAGTTTATCACTAAATAACCTATACCCCAATTTTGTTTCGGTTAAGGCAGATAGCCTTCCTTTTGAAATTAGTCCCATGTGATTCGTCTTTAGTTTTAGGGCCTCTTATATGTTATAAAAATAATAGAATGAACGCTTATTCATCGGCTTACCTTCATGAAATATTGTAACTTTACGTAAAACTACGTTTATACAGTGTCCGAGTTTGAAGTGATTGATTTCGATCATGTTTTTTGACCTTCCATTGTGTCCAAAATACACCTCCACTGTTTTTTTGCGGATACATGGGTTTTATCAATTACAGAATATGCATTCGCCGTTTCAGGTTACGCAACGTAAGATGGCGACGGAATACTGGCGCCGCCGCGTATTAACAAGTTTTTCGGCGATACTAACGGGAAGATTGGTGGCTTCGACGCAGGTTGTTTCCGACTAGAACCTGGTCTTACCCTCACTGGTTTCGTAGGGGATGCTTTTCTAACGCTAACAGGCCTTATATATTATCCGGCTTATAAGTTTACCTTCGTCCCATACCAGACACGGTCATAGCGAAACTAAATGACCAAATGGAGAAGATAATACGGGAACCCGTAAAACGATGCAAGGCAATGAACAAACTTCTGGCACTATATTAAATCCTAGTTCTTCCGCAATTCTTTCAAGTTTCTGAATGCTATATTTTAAGCAACTTTTATCTTTCCGGCTTCTTTCGTAGTCGCTTGCTTAAAGACGTTGAGCTAGGCTAGGTACATCCTGCATTTTCAAGTAGATCCGAGATCAAATTCATAGGATGATTTCGGGATATTTGACTTGTTCGGAGCTTTTTTTGACATCTCCTGACACTTTCTTCGCTTGTTCTTCGCTTCCGCTTCGCTATTCCTTCGGTACATGTTCGCTTCTGAGCGAAGCCAAGCGAAGAAATAGCGAACATGGTACGAAGCAATCAATAGAGAAAAGCGAAGCAATCGCCGCCGGGCGTAAAATTTATACCCGTATCCAGTCAAGCAACGAGCTCTATCGCGTATCATCTACACGAAACAGGATAGCCTCAAACCCTTTCGAATACATCAGCAATACCACAACGAATTACAGCCTCATAATGGGCTTCTCTCATCCGCCAACAATCTTTTCTTACCTAAAGCCAACCCGGCCGTATAGGAGCTTTAAAATGCGTTTAAACAACATTGTAATCACCGGCAGGTAGGCCGACTTGTGCCCTACCGGGAGTGAAGTGTGCTGAACATAGCCAGGGAATGCTATAAAAAGCGCACTGGAGTGCACTAAATAAGGGCTGTCTCATAGTGTACCAGTGCAAGGTTCAGGCAATACCCTGAGCAGTCCGGTACCATAATCAGGCAAGTAGCCGCCCATTCCGGCCTCTGTTTGAAAATGGCTGGTCGCACAGCAACTGATCCATCCGGAAAGATCAGCCGGGGATCAGCAATAGATCCAGGCGGGATGTACCGCAGGTCAGCCTACCTGGTCGCAAGCCAGAGACAAGCCAGTAGTAAGACAATAGCAAGACAGTAGCAAGAAAACAAGCCTAAAATGCAGGCTGGACGCGGAAATATGTGCAGAGGCAGTTGAATACCAGTAGGTAGGAATGAAACAGAAAGGTAATATAAGCCGCTGTTATTCATATAATTGTAAGTTACAAAAACTACTATTAAAAAACTAAAAAACCGGCTGTTAATTTTACAAAACGATCCTCTTCGCCAAAGGAGTCCTTTGAGGAGAAACTAAGACACTAATTTAAATCAACCACCCGAACCCATGAAGTACCTTTTAACCCTTATCGTTGCCACCACCCTACTCGCAGGCTGCTCAAAAGACAAAGATGATCCCGATGCTCCACCTGCCAATACCAAAGGGGAAATGACCGTTTTATTGAAGCCCTCATTATCGGCTAACATCATACTGACCGGGAAAAATATCGTCATTAATTGGGGAGACGGCAAGGAGGAAAAGTTTCCCGATCTGGATTTTAAAGTAACAGGCCATACCTACGATCAGTCGGTCAGCCATCGCATAAAGATCACCGGGGAGGATGTAAGCAGCTTTTCCTGCATGGCCCAGGAGGTGACGGAAATCGATGTACGGGAAAACCCAGCCCTGCAGGCGCTTGATTGCAGCACCAACGAGATCAGCAGCCTCGACCTGTCAAAGAATAGCTACCTGCTTTATGTACGTTGTGACGACAACAAGCTGACCCAACTGGGTCTATCTAAAAACACGGTGTTAGAATCGCTGAACTGCGACCGGAATGACATAGCAACATTGAACGTTTCTGCCAATACGAAATTGAAATCCTTGTCGTGCAGGTATACCAAACTAACAACCTTGGATATCTCGCACAATACGGCCCTCATTTCACTCGATGGCGACAACAACGAGCTGTCCGCATTGGACCTTACCCACAACCCGGAACTGCAACGCCTGGCGGTCAACGACTGCCGGTTGACCCAATTAAACATTGCCGGCAACAAACAGCTCAATGCCCTGGAATGCTCCGGCAACCAGTTGACAGCACTGGACATAAAGGCCAACAGCAAGATCAGCTTCCTCCTATTCGGCGCCAACCAGATCAAAACAATCGACCTCTCCAACCAACCGGCCCTGGAATACCTGGGCTGTGCCCTAAACCAGCTCACTGCTCTCGATGTAACAAACAATCCCAAACTCATTAACCTCGACTGTTGGGAGAACGATATCTCAAACCTGGACGTCTCCAAAAACACGGCGCTGACCTACCTCAACTTCCGCACGAACAATTTAACAACGATCGATCTCTCCAAAAACACAGCATTGAGCGACCTGCGCTGCAGAAGCAACAACTTCAGCGCGGAATCATTGAACAGCCTATTCAACACCTTACACCAAAATCCCGGCACCAAATACATCGATTACTACGACAACCCCGGCACCAACACCTGCAACTCCGCCATTGCCACCGGTAAAGGCTGGACAATCAGGTTCTGACAGGCAAGCATCCGCTTCTCCGGAATCTCCCGTAAGGGTACGCAGCCTTGATGTATCGAAACCGATCACCCCGATGTACCAAAAACGCACAGGGTAGCCTGTGATAGTAACACAAGTAGTTTGTTTATACGCCTTTATAAACTGGCACCGCGTTGGCCCCTGTCCGGGCAAAACCATTCTCCCGGCAAAACACCAACACCATGGCTACTTTATCCCGGCTCCTGGCAACCATTATTGGTTCTTATATCGCAATGATGGCGCAAGGACAGACAATCAAAAAAGCCCCATCACCCCAACAAAGCAAGCCGCCCGTCGTGAAAGACTGGTTCCTGGCTACGGGCAACTGGCACAACGATCCCCAATTATATGTATGTGAATTCGGTACAGGCGCCGATACGGTGGTCATGCTGCATGGTGGCTGGGGCGGCGACCACAGCGGCCTGCTAACAGCCGTAGCTAACCTTGGCAATCAGTTTCATTTTATATGCTATGATCAGCGCGGCTCATTGCGCTCGCCCTTTCCCGATTCACTCATCACCTTTAATGAACATATTGAAGACGTAGAACGCCTCCGGAAGGAACTGAACATAGATAAATTAAACCTCGTGGGACATTCTATGGGAGCTGTGCTGGCAAGCGCTTATGCCACCAGGTACCCGCAGTATATACGGCGTCTTATTTTATTATCGCCGGCGGCGCTGAAAAATCCCCTGCCACCCGGTGAAAAAGAACTACAGGATAAAAGTACCCCGGCGTTCCAGGCATTTCTGAACCGCCCGGAAGTGACGCAGTTGTTGGAAAAGTATAACCTCCACCGTAAGCAGCCTGCCCTGTCATCCCGGGAAGAGACGATGAAGTTTCGTATCAATGTTTTTAAAAGAATGGTGTACCAGGTGGAGCACGCCAATGATGTCATGGGCGGCAGGGCGCTGTACAAAAGCCATGTATTTGATCTCACAGCCAAAACCTACCCTGCCGCTGGGTGGAACTATATTGCAGCGTTTAAACAGCAGGCCTGGCCGGTCAGTATCATAACGGGCGATCATGATTTCCTGGACTTTGGCGCCGGTCTGGCTAAAAAATGGGCGAATGAAGTGCCTAGCATCAAATTAAGCATCATTAAAAAGGCTGGGCATATTCTATGGCTGGATCAGCCGGAGGAATTTGAAAAACAACTGGCTGCGCATCTCGGAAAATAGTCAGCATATTTCTCTATATTTAGCCAGCTATGGCTCATCTAAAAACAATCATTCAGGCGGCACTAATCTTAATAGTCATATTACCAGGCATAAAAAGCCTGGCGCAGCAACCTTCCATATTCCTGGCCGACCCAACGATCTTTGAAGACAAAGGAAAATACTATTTGTATGGTACCAGCAGTAGCCAGGGATTCCTGGTATACGAGTCTGCTGACCGGGTAACCTGGAGGCAGCCCCAGGATAGTACCCGGCGCCTGGCGTTGAAACGTGGTGAAGCTTTTGGTACCAGTGGTTTCTGGGCGCCGCAGGTATTTACCTGGAAGGGCAGCTATTATATGGCTTATACGGCCAATGAACAGATAGCGATCGCCAAAGCATCCGGCCCCACAGGTCCGTTCACACAGGACTCATTGGTGGCATTGAGTGGCACAGGCAAACAGATCGACCCGTTCATATTCTTCGACACAAACGGCAAGATATACCTCTACCATGTCAAGCTGCAAAATGGCAACCGGATATTTGTAACGGAAATGAAACCCGACCTGTCGGATGTGATCCCCGGCACGGAGCAGGAATGCATTGCAAGTACCGAACCATGGGAGAACACGGCGAAATCGGAATGGCCGGTGGCGGAGGGCCCTACTGTACTGAAGCGTAAAAATACCTATTACCTCATCTATTCGGCCAACGATTTCCGGAACAAGGATTATGCAGTGGGATATGCCACTTCCAACTCTCCGGCAGGACCCTGGAAGAAATACACCCGTAATCCGATCATCAGCCGGCATACCGTTAAGCACAACGGGTCTGGGCATGGCGATGTGTTTATTGATCAGAAGCTCCGGCTGCATTACGTACTACATACCCATCATTCGGATGACCGGGTGTCACCGCGTGCAACAGCAGTGGTGCCATTGAAGTTCAAGTCCATCAAAGGCGGACAAGATGTATTGGAAGCGGATGGCGGATCGTTTGAGTGGTTGAAGAATGCGCAGTAATTGGCTGCGCATGGGCACTATTTACATCAGTACACTGTTTCTCGGTTGTATCGGCTTGGGCACATTCTTTTCGCCCATCATTTGTAACAGGTCTATTTCGATGGTGCGGCAAATGGACAGCATCGGTACATCGTTGTACAGGCCTTCGAACGGATTTTCGGAGTAGTCGCCCACAATCTCCATCACCACGAAGATCCAACCGATCAGGGCGCCAATGGGAACAGACAACCAGTACATATCTCCCCCCAACTTGCTGAACTCGCCTACGATACCAAATGGCAGGAGGAATACGAAAATGCAAACAAACACAAAACTGAAGCTGCCATAGTGTCTTGGAAAAGGGAAACGTTTTATCCGTTCTGCCTTTCCCTGTTCATCATAAAAGTTGTTCAGCATACGTTGCAGCTCGATGTGCTGCATCATATTCATGCAGCCATCCGCATGCAGCCTGGCCAGGTCGGCACTTTGCCGGTCAATCAGTTGGGTAGCCTTGTTGGCAACGCCCTCATACAAGGGTTGCTCTTCCGGTTCGAGGTAGGGCCTTCCCGCGATTTCCGCGAGCTCCTCCTGGTAAGGAATATCCAGCAACAGGTGATGACGTTTCCGGTTGAAGGAACCAAAGATCCAGCGCAGGCTCACATGCTCCCAGGGGGCAGGCGCCAATAATTGTTGCCGGAGCGTATACAGGTAGGCAATATGCCGGTGAATGATCCGTTTTTTGGCCAGCTCCACCACTTGGGCATTAACGGTATCGCTGGCCACAAAATGTTTTACCATGGTGCCCAACGCCCGGCTGTTGTTGATCATAGCGCCCCATATCTTTCGCGCCTCCCAAAGTCGCCCATAAGCCTGGTGGTTCTTGAAACCTACATAGAATGCTACGGAAGTACCGATCACCGACATCGGCAGCCAGGGAATCGCCATCCATCTCCACTGGGTAAAATGATAGGTGGCGCTAACCAACAACATCCAGCCGGTTAGCCAAATAAAATGGTGGCCTCCAAATTCATAGATTTGCCGGAGCCCGAGTGTTTTCCTTACGATCATAGCCCCTAAAATAAGCAATAATCGTTTACAGCTTTCGGCCGCAGCCGGCCCTGTTACTAGGGCTTCCCTTCCAACTGTCCCTTTATCTTCTCTGCTTCAGGGAGACTGTACTGTGTCTTCTCCGGATCATAATGCTGAATAAAATAATCAATACTGGCTTTCCCTTTTTTCCGGCTGATATTCTTTTCAGCAGCAATCTTGGCTATAAAAAAGGGGAAGGACAATTTGATATTAGCAGGCGCCACCTTTTCCCAGGTGGCGGCAAAATCAATAGCCTTTTCGGGTTTATCCATCTTATACGCCAGCAACTCAATGGGGCGCCTGAAATAAAAAAAGTGCTGTTTATACGTATGGGGCGCATTCAAATACCGGGTCCAATAATCCAAAGCAATATCATACTCCTTGATTCTTTCATAGAGTTGCGCCGCACTGGCATCAAACTGGTCATCAATCTTTGTGTTTTTCCTGCAGTAATCCAGGTAACTGGCTGCCTGGTCTTTGTTCGTGATGATCCCGAAGGCCAGGTCCAAAATGCCGTCTCTGGCTGGTTTTGCATCAATGCCATAGTTCTTATTGATCGTGGCCATGGTATTTTCAATCAGCGCTGTAGGGTCCATATTTATCTTTCTCAAAGAGTCAGCCAATTGTCCATTCCATCCGTTCGGCTGATAATAATCCGAGAAAATAAACGCAAGACCATTGGCCAGGCCCATGCCGGCGATGCCGGAGTGGTCGGCATCATACAGCTCATGCCGTACTTTGAGGCGGGGATTATTATGAAGATGAAATAAGCTGTCTAGTTTTTGGCCGGATCGCAATCTCGACCAGGCATCCCGGGTGCCCGACGCCACAAAAAAATAATGATTATTCGTAAAGTCTTCTTTACTGTAGCGTACATATTGCTCCAGCTCATTGCCGAAGAGGTTTTGGCTAAGACAAACAACACCCCGGAAAGCGCTTGCACTATTCACCATGGCATTCTGTGCAAACGTGGCCCCGTCGGAATGGCCAACCAGGATACTGAATACAGGGGCTGTATATTTTTGGGTAATATAGGCCGGCACTTCCTTCGTCAGGAAATCATTAAATCGCTTGCTGGTGGCTGTAAATTCGCCGGTAGTTAAATCAGGCCTTAAGTCATTGGACCGGTTCGGACTATTAATGCCCACCACAATGCAGGCTGGAATAACCTTAAAAGCTGAAAGCTTGACAACGTCATTCACAGTAGGCTCAAACATCCAATTCTCATCCAACACATAAATGACCGGGTATTTAGTAGCCGCACTATACCCTGCAGGAAGATAAACCTTAATGATCCTTGTTTCCTTTAGAAAGGAGGATTGTATCGTATCAACAAAATATTGTTGGACAATTGTTTTACCATTAAGTGCACTGTCACTTTGGGCTTGCGACACACTACAAAGCAATCCCAGGCAAATACCAAAGACCAAATGTTTCATTACTTAGCTTTTAAACAGCTAAATACGACATCATTCGCAAAGCAGAATTGTATTTTTCCGCCAAAATCTACTGCTTACCCTTTTACCTGTAAATAATAAACCCCTGGTTCCAGTGTAAAAGTATATTGCCCGTTAACGGTCCCTGTAAATTTTACTCCTTTTACTGATAGCACAGGCTTATCTCCTACCCGGATGGCAGTAAGAGAAGAAGCACTCAGGTAAAGCGTTGCCGAGGTATTCGCCGGAACTACAAAATGATAGTGACAACTCTTCCCAATCATTTCCCAGCCGCTTTCAATACGGCCATACATAGCATCATAGTGTCCTTTTGCATAGGTCATTTTCCCGGTAGGGTCTGGCTGCGGCTTTAAAAAGAAATGCTTGAACCCGGGAAAGGCTTCATCCCTTTCAATGCCCAGGGAATAATTGTACATCCAGGCGCCCACGGCGCCAAAGGAATAATGATTAAAGGAATTCATCCGGTTGTTGCCGCCAAAACCATTGGAGTGTGTGTAAGAATTCAGGCGCTCCCAGATAGTGGTGGCCCCCTGTTCTACCGGGTACAACCACGACGGATAAGTTGTTTGCTGCAGCAACCGGTAAGCAAGATTTGCATAGCCGTTATCGGATAATGCCTTATTGATCCAGGCGGTACCAATAAAACCGGTCATCAGTGAATAAGGCGGGCAAACAGTACCATCATCGGCTTTATTTTCCGTGGCAATACCGGCCACAAAATGTTTCACTGCTTTATCCTTGTTCTTTTCGTTAAAAACCTGGAAGGCCAGTGGCAGCACATAGGAGGCTTGCGTATTGATCTCTTTTCCCCGGAAAGCTGTTTTCCCGGTGGCCGGGTCCACATAAGTCTGGTTGAAGAAGGCCCTTCTTGCTGCGCTCATTTTTTTATACCTGGCTTCATCCTCCTTTTTATTCAAGATGCCGGCGATCCTGGACATAATGTCCAGGTCATAAATAAAATAACTTTCCCAGAGCAAGGTCTTTTCAGACTGATTGTATTCCGGGCTCAGCCAGTCGCCCAGGCTCCACCACTCCTTACTGATCTTATCGTCCAATACATTCGTAACGGGATCAATGCTCCGGGTCAAAAAAGATATATACGCCTTCAGGGCATCATAATGTTCGGCCAGCATAGCTTTATCATTAAACTGCTGGTAGCTTTCCCAGGCAACGGTTATACCGGCACTACCCCACAATACACCCCCAAAACCGCCACCCAATGGCGCCACATCAGAGAAACGCCCATCTTCCCGCTGCACATTACGCATCGCCAGCATATGCCTGCGAAGAAATTGCGGCACACCGGCCAGGTAAGTAGCTGTCCGGGAAAACACAGAAATATCGCCACTCCATCCCAGCCGTTCATTACGCTGCGGACAATCAGTAGGTATAGAAAGGAAATTGGCATACATCGACCAGGTAATATTCTCCCAAAGTTTATTAACAGTTGTATTCGAGGTGGTATAAGCCGATGCCAGCTCATGGATAGAACTTAACACTTCTCCTTTCACCGCCGCCAAAGGTAACGGCGCCGGAATGCCGGTAATCTCTATATAACGGAAGCCATGAAAGGTAAAGGAGGGATGGATAACTTCCTGGCCCCCTTTCGTGATATAAATATCCTGCGCCATGGCAGCACGGATATTTTCAAGCATGATCATACCGGCATTTTCCTTATAAGCAGGCAAATCAGGATATACAACTTCTGCAAAACGCAGGGTGATCTTTTTCCCCGGCTCCATGCCCTGTAAGCTGATCCTGGGTACACCGGCCATGTTCTGACCCATATCGTACACAAAAACACCCGGCCGCACTTCCGTGACAGACACAGCCGTCAATTCCTTTACCTTTTTAACGGTCTCACCAAACTGGCCAATCAACAACATACCACTATAATCATCCACCATGGGCATATTGAGGGCCTTATTCTTTTCATCGCGGCTGATATGTCCTTCCAGGCCAATGGCTGTTGCGGGTACCCATCCGCTATCATCATAGGCTGCCGTGCTCCATCCATCTGTCAATGATTCTTTGGAGGCATCGTATACTTCTCCCTGGAAAAGACTACTATAAACAATGGGTCCATGATTAAAATACTTCCAGGTGGAAGGATCCGTCACAACAACGGCTTCTTTTCCGTCTGCATAAGTGATCACCAACTTTGCCAGCAGGGATTGCCTGTCGCCAAAGAAATTCCAGCAATCACCCATATAGGTGGCGCCCCCACTCCACCACCCTTCGCCCAGGATAGCACCAATCGCATTGTTGCCAGGCACAACATAAGGGGTCACATCATACGTCTGGTACAAATGCGTTTTGTTATACTGGGTTAAACCAGGATTGAAAAAATCATTGCCTACCTGTTTTCCATTCATGAACATTGTATACACCCCGCGGGAGGTAACATACAGGCGCGCCTTCGCTATGGTGGATGTTGAGGCCGAAAACGTCGTACGCAACATAGGCATGGAATTACGTCCCGGATCAGCCACCACAAAAGCGCCCGAATGGTTACCGGATACTTTGTAACGCCTGTCTGCTATAGACACCTGCCCATGCATACCGGCGAAAATGCCCTGGTAGCCTTCCTGCAGCTCTTCCGAAAACAATACATTACCAGGGTCCCTGTAATTCCTGACCTCTACATTTGAAAAATAAGCTGCCTGGCCCTGGGGCACCGAAAAACCAACTCCTGCCACTACCGGGAAAGCGATAAAATCTCCGCCCCGGCCTAAGGGATTGAGATTGACATTACCTATTAAGTGCTCCCTGGCCTGTCCGTCTATAGAAATATGGGTATCTCCTAAAACAGAAGAAACATACACCGCATGTTTGCCATATTTATTGTTGTCATTAATAATGGATAACGGAATAGGGAAACTTTTAAAGGGAATATCTTTTTTATCGGAAGGTGCGTAACCAACCCGGTAAATATTCAATACAGCAGCCCCTTTTAAGGGCAGCGTAGCTATATCCAGTTCAATTAAAATATAAGAACTATCTCTTTTATGCGCCAGTTGATAGAGATTTTTGTTCCTGTCCATTAAACGCTCATCATTGGCGCCATACACAAATCCGGCTTTGGTAGTGTGGGATGATTCATCCAGTTGCAGGGAAAAATGAAGGTTGAAAACGGGAAGATAGGAAGCGTATAATACCATGTGCTGATCTCCCCCGCCGATCCACCGGGCCTCATTCCAGGCGGAAAGCAGTGGGTCCGGATTCATTAAACCTGTTTCAAACCAGGAAGCCGCCGTATGCTTTTTTTCATGCTGGTCCCACACAATAAGTTTCCAGTCATATCGAATACGGGGTCGCAGCTTTACACCGGCATAGATTATATTCAGTGAAATAGCGCTGTTGCTCTTTCCGGAATTCCACGCTATTTGCCCGGCCTCATCTGTTACGATTATTTGATAAGCCTTCTGAGAGTAACCACTTTTTGCCGACTTCATTTGCCAGCTAAAACGGGGCTTTTCAACATCAATCCCTAAAGGAGTACTCGCATATTCCGTTTTCAGGTTCACAATATTTACCTCCTGGGCTTTCCCGGAAACCGGTAAAAAAAGGGCAGGTAACAATAAGAGAAGGGAGACAATCCGCATTTTAAGCATAAATGACAAGTATCGAATTTTCAGCTAATCATGAAAGGCACCGCCAAGCTAATGGACCTGCGTCCCTATCAACGCAAGATAACATTTTTTAATCAAGTGTATAATTGACACTTAAATGAACCCAGGCGCATGGCGGAATGGCATATAACAAAAAAGCCCTGAAAAACAGGGCTTTACTCGTTCCAAGGCATTTAAGCCATATTGATTGATCCTATTCATGCTGATGATCAATTGCTTTCAGCCAGCTCTTTCAGCTTATTCAAAGCTTTGGGCCAGGTCTGCGCAAAATAATCCTTGTATTCTGCGGGAATACTGTCAGCCCCCATATCAACGACCAGTTCTGTTCCTCCGGGCACGGATTTTAAGGTATAGTTCTCGAAACCGTTCCCCCATTTCTTGCTTTCTTCACTGTCATAATCCTCAACGCCATTCTTTACAACGCCCAGGTGCCGGATAGACATAAACTCATTAGGCCTGTTCTCCGCGATGGTAGACGCCATGCCATTGCCATTGCCATCAAGGAACAATACTTTGCTGCCCTGCTGCCAGTCGGTCTTGGCATGAGAATCTGCTGAAAAGGGAGCAGTCCATGCACGATAAGTAGCATCGTTCCACAGCGTTTCCCATACTTTTTCCCGGGGAGCATTGATCGTTATTTTATATTCATTCTTTTCCATAACATAATTTTTATAGGACAAAGATGGCACTCTTTCACATAGCAAAGAAGGGTAACAGCGACAAATAAAGGGTTGAATGCGACAAAGTCTAAAGCTGCTTTTTTCTTCTTTTATCCGGATTACACCCAACCTTACTAACCAAACAGTTGTACATGCTTTCTGAAACGCCGGGAATAGGCAAGGGGAAAAACCACTTGCATGTTTTAGTTATATACAACAATGAAAAAAATAATCAGGGATTTTATTCCACCTGTTATTGTACAGGTGCTGGGAAAGGCATTCAACAACCTTAAGATTTCAGGATCGCATAAAATATTTTCAAGCTATGAAGAAGCACTACAATCGTGCACACCCGATGCCTATGAACAACAGGAATTAATTGAAGTGATCTTTAAAAAGACAAAGCGGTTCTCCGAAAACATCCAGTCAGGCATCATGCCCATTCCGGCAACAACTGCCTATAGCCTGCTTTCAATCATCAACCCAATCGTTCAAAATAATACCGGGGTTATTAATGTGGTAGATTTCGGAGGCGCCTGCGGCGCCCATTTCTTTTATTTCAGGAACCTTATCGACAAAAGGCTGAAACTGAATTGGGCCGTTGTAGAAACTCCTGCTATGGTAAAAGCGGCCAAACAACTGGGAACGGAGGAGCTTCACTTCTTCGACAATCTTGCGGATGCAGTTAGGGCTATGGACAACATTGATCTTCTGCATACTTCAGGAACACTGCAGGCTGTTAACAATCCTGACGAATACCTCAGGAATATTTTAAATTGTAATGCAAAATGGTTGTTATTTAACCGGCTTGGGGTAAATAAAAATGACAGGGATATAATAACCATTCACCAATCAAAACTAAGCTGGAATGGTATGGGCAGTTTACCGGAGGGGTATACCGACAGGTGGATCAGGTATCCTTTTACCTTTCCATCTGAAAGGGCCTTCCTGGAAAATGTAGAGGACAAGTATTCAATCATTGCAAAATTCAGTGACCAGAGTGGCATGTACCCGGTTCGTGGAGAACAGATAGATGGATATGGATTATTATGTAAACAAAAAATCCCTGGCCGGTAGACACAAAGGTTGCCAACAAATACCCGGTTATGTTTATTTTAGTTGGTAACTTAAAGTAAAAACATGAAAGCGCTGATCATCGGAGCTACGGGAGCTACCGGAAAAGACCTTATCAAAGTACTATTGCAGGACCCACATTATACCGAAGTGGTAATATTTGTACGTCGCCAAAGCGGCATGACCCATCCCAAATTGTCTGAGGTGCTAACGGATTTTGACAACCTGGAACAGGTGTCCGGATCCATCAAAGGAGATGTTTGGTTCTCCTGCCTGGGAACTACCCTGAAAGCAGCTGGCTCAAAGGGAAAACAGTGGCATATTGACTATGAGATTCCTGTGAAATTCGCTGAGATAGCCAAAAGGAACGGAGTTTCCCGGACAGTTCTGTTGTCGGCATATGGCGCTTCAGCCGCAAGCAATGTATTTTACTCCAAACTAAAAGGCCAGTTGGAAGATAAGATGGCCAGCCTTGCATTCGATACCTATATCATATTTCGGCCTGGGTTGCTGCTGCGCAAGGATACAGACCGGCTGGGCGAACGGCTGAGTGCGGGCATATTAAAGTTTTTGAATACGTTGGGGTTGATCAGGAAATTCCGGCCAATGCCCACTTCAACATTGGCTGAAAAACTGGCCAAAGCTCCCAAAGTACTCCCAACCGGAAAGCACGTCATAGAGTTGGACAAGATCTTCGGATTTTAGCGTTTGCATCAGAAGGCGGGCTCTGCGAGACTTGCAGTCTCGCAGCCCTATTTCAGGGCCTTTGGCCCTATCAACAAGCCAGCGGCAAAAAGCAGGCAGTGTATATCAGCGTTACTAGCGCAATTTAATTACCTCAGAACCCGCCAGCAGGAAAGCTCCTGCTCCATACACTTCATAACTTTCGGCATTGAAATTCCTTCTGGGATCGGCGCCGATGGGTTGTACCCACCCTACCCGTCCTTCCGGCGATACCAGCGTATTCAGGCCCTGCCAGGCCTTGCGTACTACCGGGCCGTATTTTTCTTTGTCCAACAGCCCCTTGTTAACACCCCAGGCCAGGGCGTAACAATAAAATCCGGTACCACTGCCTTCGCCACCCGGATAGGAAGCCGGGTCCAGCAGAGACGCCCGCCATAATCCATCGGCTTGTTGCAGGGTCACTATTTTTTCCGACATCTCTTTATACAACTGTTCATAAAATGAACGGGCAGGATAATTGGCCGGCAGCTCTTCCAGGATGCGTACCAGGCCGCCCATTACCCAGCCATTGCCTCTTGACCAGAATACAGGCTGGCCATTCGCTTCCCTTTTACCTTCTCCGCTGGCATTGATCAGGTAGCTGGCATCACGGGCAAACAGGTGTTGTTCCTTGTTATACAGCAGGTCATAAGTTTGTTTGAACAGCGAATCATTCAAAGCAAAATAAGAAGGGTCTTGTAAGGTAACGCCCAGCTTCACAATAGTAGGCGGTCCCATAAACAGCGCATCGCACCACCACCACATCAACCCTTTTTTTGATTCAGGTCCGGGTACGGTACGAAGCTTTTGAACAGTATCAACAGTTGCCTTGATCATTGAAGGGTCGCTTTTGAGGCGGTACAGATCGATATAAGTTTGAGAAATGGCTATATCATCGGCATGGTCATAACGGCGACCTGGCTGCCAGGACGTACGTTGCCCCAGCGCCATCAATGAATCGAGGATCTTTCGTGAGCCGGTGGTTTTATAAGCTGCCACCACGCCAGCATAAAACGCCCCATTGGTCCAATCCGTCGGTGCATGCTTCGGATGGTTCAGTTGCCAGTCAGTCACCCGCTGCAGGGTCTTTTTAATGTAGCGCCGGTTAAAGACATGGGCAGCCTTTACCTTCATCCGGCTGGCGGAGGTTCCGGAAGGCATCGGCTGTGGTTGGGTAGTAGGCCCTTCCACCACCAGCCGCCCGTTTTGCAAGATCTTCATCCGGTCAATAAACACAACCCGCTTATCACCCGTTGCCGACGTGCGGCCATGATACACACAAAACATTTCCTTTCCATCCGGTGAGTACGCAATACTATTATGACCCGTGCCGGTTACCACCCCACCCCGCTCCACATTTTTTTCCAGCACAGGATTGTTGGCTGCCTTGGTAAAAGGGCCTAGTGGACTGCTGGAAGTCGCATACCCTACTGCATAATTTTTCCCTCCAAAATAGTTGGCAGAATACATCATATAATAAGTATTCTCTTTCCTAAACGTAACAGACCCTTCCGTCCACCGGCGGTTCACTTCTTTTGAGGTGACCGACCGGCTTTCCCAGGCGGACTGTTGATCATTCATACTTACCGGCGGACGCAACAACAGCACCGGCTCACCAATCACACCACTGAAATCCGGCTTTAGTTCAACCCCATATACCCAGCTTTCCTCGATTTCCTTATACCAGCCTTGATTGATGGCCCAGGTGGCCACTTCACTTGCTACCGGATGCTTGTAACAGCAACGCGAATAATAGAGATAGACCCTGCCGTCGTTATCGAAAAATACATTGGCGTCGATGATGGGATAGCCCGGGTCAAACACCGGTCTGTTGGCCAGGTCGATGAACGGACCGGTAGGTTTATCGGCCACTGCCACACCAATGCGAAAATTCTCCAGTTCGTTGGTAGGATTTTCTTTCCATTGCGCACTGTAGAACATATAAAACTTACCATTCACGGCGTACACTTCGGGCGCCCAGTAAGCGCCATCCCAGGCAGCCTTCGGATCGCTCCAGCCGTTCTTATTATCGTGAAAATATACCTGACCTTCATTTTTCCAGTTCACCAGGTCCGTGGAAGAATAAGCGGCAAAACCTTTATTGGCCCCGGCGCCGGTACCATACATATAATACTTGTCGCCCTTCACTTGCAGTACATACGGATCGCCAAAGTCGACGGACAGCGGATTGGTGAAGGTAGGCTGCTCCTGCCCTTTTTCATTTTGGGCTTGGGTGGCGGCAGGCTGCAGGATGGCAATGGACAGGCAGAAAACAATCAGTTTCTTCATTTCGGGAGTATTAAGCTGGATAAAGCGGCCAAATATAATTGTTTCCAGGTGAAACCAAGGGCGCCGTCGTTTTTTGTTGAGCAAGCATAATTCCGTTCTGGTAATAAAAAATGCCCAGGTCGTTAGACCAGGGCACAATGGCTTTGGGTTGGCGGAGAAAGAACTACCATTCAGCTTAATAAGTGAACGCTAATCTTTAAACCTGAAGATAGACACTTCTGCTAAACCCGGCTGCTTTTGGGTATCGTGGCCAGATCTAGGAACCAGTTTAAAATAACGGAACTGTTTGCGTTGCGGCAGATCAATGAATTGGCGGAGCAGGTTAATATCATTAAGTTTAAATATACCGATGCTTTCCCAGGTATCGTTATCATTGCTAATCAGTATTTCCAGCTCTTTTATCTTACGATCGCCATCCTTCTGCGAAATAATAAATCCGTCTGCTGTAGCCGTTGCTTCCATGTCAACTGTTACCCAGTGATTGGGGTAATCCGTTGCATCAGTAGAGTAGCGTGTTATCCAAATTGTAGTCAGATTTCCATCAATAATGGCAGAAGCCAGGCGACCGGTTGAAGCCTCCTCTGAACTAAAGCCGGCAATTGACCATTTAGCTTTAGAATGGATATAACGCCATGGTTCACCGGATGGGCGTATTTGAGGAGTAGAGGTGATTGATGGAAGACCAAAATTAGGAGACCCGTCCGGATTCCATGTAAAGCGTTGTATGTGGGGACTACGGGCAGCACTGCCACTATTAGCAACAGACCGGGCATGGTAGATAATCCAGTCTTCTTTGCCATCTGGTGATTTAAAGAAGCCATTATGCCCGGGACCGAAAATGCTGCTTTCCGGTCTCATTGAAAAAACCGGGTGATTCTTTTTTGTCCAATCATCCGGATCCATTGGATCGCCACCTTCCTTCAACGCGAGTTGTCCCAAACAATAACCATCCACCCAGTAACCACTTCCTGAATAGATGACAAAGACGCGCCCCTGCGGATTGATAAGTACCTGCGGCCCTTCGTTGATAGGGTTGCCATTTTTTTCCCAGGCATAATTGGGCGTTGCAATCATTACCTTTTCGCCGGAAATTGTCCAGGGATTGCTCATTTTAGCTATATAGATATTCTGTGGAGGTGCGCCTGCATTACCTCCTGACCATATCATGTACATCTGGCCATTATACTGAAGTATAGTTCCATCTATCGCCCACTGATCAGTAGGGTCAGATACCTTACCCTTCATCTCCCAGGTACCTTCTACAGGTGTAAGGGAACTATTTTCCACTACATACATGCGGTGGTTGGCATTACTGCCATCATCTGCGGCAAAATAAAAATACCATTTGCCATTGATCTCATGCAGTTCGGGCGCCCATAAATTTTTTGAATAAGGTTGGCCTGCAATTGGCGTCCACACATCATACCTGCGCGCGGAGGCAAGCTCTGATAAGTTTTTGGTCTCCAATATCACTAACTTACTACCCTGCGTATAGGTGTAATAATAAATCCCGTTTTTCTGGATCACCCAGGGATCAGGACCTCCCGTCATAATGGGATTGGAAAACAAGCTATCATGAGTAAAGTCTGACCACTCTCCTTTTGGCGTTTCAGGCTCCGAGGGCTTTTCTGGTATTGGGTCGTAATAACGTGCTTTTGTTTTTTGGCAGGCGCCGGATAGTAATACGCCACCGAGTATACCTATTGTTATAATTAATCTTTTCATTTGCAAATGTTTATTGATACTATTTTAATTATGACCTTACCATTCAATAGCCTGATCCTCATCCGGTATCAATATGTTTCGCTGCCGCTCCATGGTCATAGTACCTTCCGCTCTGTACCTTACCGGTGTACCTGGCATGGTGGTAATATCATCATATTTATACCGCAGGTTTACCGTACAATATTGTTTTACCAAATATTTCTTAGTGGGATCTACAGTCTGCGTGATCTTATAGCTGGGCTGGCCAAGCATTTCAAAATGGATGGCATCGTTGGTCGCATAAACATTTAATGCCCCTACTAAATCGCCGTTGCCTTCTTTAACAGGCTCTAAAAACTCCATTACTATTTTATACTCGCCCCGGGATTCAGATCTTTCCTCGGTTACACCAGCGTAAAAAAATACCGATTTTTCATCTACCACCCATGCCGTTCTGGTGCTCGATACAAGAGGGTTCGTAGTCTGACCGTCCAAATACGCGTTCATGGAGGTAGCCGAATAATTGCCTGAATAATCATTAAAGGGTATCACGTTCAGTAAAGCTTTCCGCCAGCCCTTACGGGTATTGGTGATATAAGACGGATCTTCTTTGATGGTAAGTGGCAGCACATAACGTTCCACCAGGTCTAAGTTGTCAAATTTAAACTTTACCGGGTAGTTTTGAGTATTTGATCCCCTGGGAATAAAACAGGTTGGTGAAGGCAATTCAAAAAACTGGGCGGGCAGTTGTTTAAAATACAGATCGGTGCGGTACTGGTATTTTTCTTTGTTAAAAATATTGAGCGTATCATTATCCACCTCTATTTTAACATACTTATCCGTTTGATTTGGTTGAGACCCACTTACGATGAGGGGTAGATTGTACACCACCTCACCATTTTTGTTATACCTCAGGTATACCGGGGAAACACCTTCGCTGTTCAGCTTGGTTTTAAAGGAAACCATCTGTATATAAAGCTCATCCTCCCACTCAGCAGTACAGGCGCTGAACAGAAAGCCCAACGCGGCTATCATGATATATTTGTGTAAACTTTTCATTCGTAAGTTTTTTATATTTTCCAATGGTTTGATGCCCGTTTGACCATACGGACAGGGATCTTTTATAGCAAGATCAAACAGTTTTTTAATCAATCGAATGAAGGCCAGCCCGGCGACTGGTTCAGGCGCTTGTTTTTCTTCAGCTCATCCCAATCAATAGGCCAGAAGTACATTTTCCTGGAAAAAGTAGTTTGTAATAGCGGCACGCGTATCGGCGTGTAAAACAGGGAGGCCTGATCCTTGGTCATAAAAGTATTAAAGCCGTATATCTGCTCTGCTTCATCCACCGGCGCATCTTTCCAGCGACGCAGGTCGTAGTAGCGCTGGTTTTCGCCCAGAAACTCTACCTGCCGTTCGTGTTTTATTTTTTTACGCAGTTCCTCTTTACTGCCATATATGGATAGATCGAGGTCTGGTATGCCCCCCCGGATGCGTACTTGTCCAAGCGCTTTTTTCATTTCGTCTATATTCCTGGATACTGCATTGGCAGCACCACCATCCCATGAAGGAATAGTGTAAGTACCGCTCAGTTCATTAAGCGATTCGGCATACATAAGCAGGATATCTGCGTAACGTATTGCAATATCCACTTTGGGAAAGATCTTACCACCATTACCGCTATTATTGTCTTTGGGGTTAACGAATTTCATCACGCCAATGCCGGTGGGCAGCCAGGTATCTCCGTTTATATAACCATTAAATTCCCCACGGTAATAAAAGATCTGCTGGTTAGTAACGGTGGGCAGATTATTAACCGCGCTGGACATGGTCCAAAGTGCGCCACTATAAGCCACCGAAGCATAAAAACGTGGTTCCCGGTGGGCAAATTCTTTCCATACATTGGCCAACAATGGTTTAAAGTCATTTACCTCACTGGCCTGCACAAACATATTACCGCTGTATTTATTGCGTACAGTTTGCCTGTCAAAAGGCGTTCCATCGTCCATGCAGTAGGCATCACATTGTTTCAGTGTAAGGCCATGAGAATTGTAACCACCGCCGGTTTTGGGCATCTGAAGTCTTGCTAACGCCATAACACCACCCTCTGAATTTATCTGGTTGTCACCCCTGGTAAATATCATTTCGGGGTTTTCGGAAGCGTACAGTTCTCCATTAAACACTGACCTGTAAGATTCGAAAGGGTCGATATCGGCCCAGCCATCGGGAAAATTCCTCACAGAATATTCAGCATGATACGGAGGGGTAATGGTAGCTGGATAATCCGTAGTTCCCCTTGTCTTAAATGCAGTTGTGTAGAGCTTGTACGTGCCAAGGTCTATAACATCCTTGCAGGCGGCTGCCGCCCTGGCCCATTTTTCTTCGTTGTATTGCAGAGAGATCAATGGTTGTCCCTCATCATTGGTAAAATCAGCCATATCCGGGTTGCCATTTGCCAGTGGACTGGCGGCGAAGAGCAACGCTTTGGCACGGGTAGCCAATGCCGCGCCGCGTGTGGGGCGGGCAAGATTACGATTGTCCCACTTCAGGGGAAGGTCCTTCGCTGCAAGCGCCATCTCTTCGGCTATAAAACTGGCCACTTCATCATAAGTGTTGCGAGCGTAAGAGAGGTTGTCATAGCTGTCATCATAGTTTACACCTTTAGCTGGCATAATGGGCACCGGGCCATACTTGCGCAATAGCAACCAATACAGGTAAGCGCGAACAAACCGAGCCTGCGCTTTATAACCTGCCACCTGGCTTTCGGTGAATGTGCTGCCATCCGACATACTGTTAAGCATTACCGATGCCTGGCGGATGCCCCCATAGGATTGAGACCAGGACTGAACCCAGGTATGGTCGTATTCTCCGAATTTGAACTTCCGGTACTTTTCTCCATTGCCCCCCGACGATTCGTTAAAGTACATATCATCCGAATAATTGGTAAGGTTGTTACCGGTATTCCCCATTTCAAGGTTGTTGTTCAACAACGCGTTATATGCACTGGCGAGCCACTGCTCAGTATAGTCTTTGCTTTTGAAGATACGCTCCTCGCTCTGCCGGTCATCAAAGTAATGCTCTACACTGAGATACTTACGGCAGGATCCCAAACATGCTATAACACCTGTTAATAACACGCCTATTATAATTTGTTTTTTCTTCATAGCCTTTTGTATTACAGGTTTACGGTTAAGCCAAGTGTGAATGATTTAGCCAGCGGATAAGCCTGGCCATTTGTGCTATTCATTTCAGGATCCCACATCTTGAATTTGGAGAAAGTAAGCAGGTTGGTGCCCAGGAAGTAAACGCGCATTGTTTTTACACCTATCCTGTTTGTAATAGCTTTAGGGAAAGTGTATCCGGCATCCACCGTTTTTAACCGGATATAAGAACTTTCACGTAACCAGTAGGTAGATGCCCGGTAATTGTTGGCGCTTCCATTATAGCTTAGCCTGGGATAAGCGGCGTTGGGATCTTCGTTCTCGCCCAGGATCCAGCGGCCGGCTTCAACCACATCAGCAAGGATATTACCCCAATCGCCCTGGCTAAAGGGATAAACCGTGAACCCGTTTATAAAAAAAGAAGACTTCCCGGCTCCCTGAAATAATACACTGGCATCAAAACCTTTCCAGTTGGCAGACAGACCAAAACCGTACACGAGATTAGGATAACGGGTGGCGCCTACAGCCACAATATCATTGTCATTAATGGTTCCATCGCCATTAATGTCCTTATATTTAATATCGCCCGGTGCTACCCTTCCAAAATTTTGGGTAGGGTTGTTGCGGATATCTTCATAGCTTTCAAATAGCCCTAATGCAACGAGGCCTTTGTTTTGATTTACCCTAAAACCTGCACGGGTTGTATATGGATAGTTACTGTACTGTTCATCGGCTTCCAGTATTTTGTTTCGACTATAGGTCATTGTGCCACGCACGGTAAAGTTTAGTTTGTTGATCTGCTGAGAAAATTTCAGTTGTCCATCAAAGCCACTGGATACGGTAGAACCAACGTTGGCCCGGGGATCCTGCCCTCTTAACCCTACAATGTCCGGGATGTATTGCCTTTCCATATAAATGCCGTCGCGCTGCTCATGAAAATAATCGAGCGCACCGCCGAACTTATCTCCGAAAAAGGAAAAATCCAGGCCAAGATCGTGCTTGGTAGACACCTCCCATGTGATGGTATTGGAGGCTATTCTTGAGTAGGTTAGCCCTGGATAGCTATTTTTACTTTCGAGATCGCCCCAGTTGTAACCTGCATCAGCATTTGTGCTAAAAGATGCCAGGTAAGGGAACCGTACAGGCATATAATCGTTCCCCACTTTCCCATAGGAATAGCGGATCTTGAACATGTCCATCCACTTGACGTTTTTCTGTATAAATTCTTCTTCGGCTACGTTCCAGGCGCCGGAAACAGCAGGGAACAGTCCGAACTGATGCCCGGTAGCAAAGTTTTCCGAACCGTTGTAACCAAAGTTTACATCAAAGAAATAACGCGACCGGTAACCATAGGTAAAACGGCCCGCCACACGCTGATTGCGGCGCTCTATGCCCTGCATAAGATCTTCGGCATAATTGGAAGTATTCACCTTTTTTTCCTGGGTATATTGAAGTATTCCTCCAAAAGTGTGGCTTTGAATGGTTTTGGTATAGTGCAACTCTCCCTGTATGGTTTCTGACCTGTCGCCAGATGCATCGGAGCGCTGGGTTAGTAGCTGCTCAGTAATGGTTCTTTTTAACCGCAAATCCCCGTTAGACTCACGCTGCCGTTCTGCGATCCATCCTTCGGGCCATTTCATGCGGCGTATATAGTTGTTATTATTGTTATCGTAACCAAAGCGTCCTACAAAACGCAAGCCGGGCGTAATAAATTTCAGGTTTTGCTCTACGGTAACGTTTGTTTGAATTTTGTTTTGCCAGTTTTCAATATAGCCCTGCTGGGTAATCAACACCCATGGATTTTGCTTTTCCGCACCTCCCCTTGAGGCCACCTGGCCGGTAGAATACTTTATGGGGATCGAAATGGGGTTTTGTCCCATGAGGGATGCCCATATCTCGTCATAAGTACCACCCGGCAGGTTTTGCTTACCTAAACTACCACTTACGCCCACCCTTACCAAAGTGGTTGCAGTAAGATTCATATCTATATTAGCGCGGTAGTTCCAGCGTTTATAGTTGGCATTGGTATTGTAGCCTTTCAGGTTTTCGCCGGTTTCGTACATGCCGCCCTCGTTGATATAGCTGCCGGATACAAAATAGCGCGCCAGGGCGCCGCCGCCGTCGAAATTGAGTGAGGCACGCTGCGTAAAAGCACCGGGTTTCAGGAACATGTCCATCCAGCTAATGTCCGGGAAAAGGTCAGGATCCAATTGGTTCCTGATAAGAGCCAGGTCTTCTACAGAATAAAACGGCTCCTCGTTCCTGGTAATGCGCGCTTCGTTCATCAAACTGGCATAGGTGTACCCATCAACAAACTTAGGGGTAAACGTTCGGGTATTGTAAGATCCCTCGTACTTACCATTGATGCTTACCTTGTCCATTTTACCTCTTTTTGTGGTAATCAACACTACCCCGTTTGCCCCCCGGGAGCCGTATATGGCCGTGGTAGAAGCATCCTTAAGAACGGTAAACGTTTCAATATCTTCAATATTTATCTCGTTAAGGCTTCTTTCAAAACCATCTACCAGTACAAGCGCTGATGTACCAGCTCCAAACGTGGATATACCCCGTATCCAGAATTCGGAGGAGTTGCTGCCTGGTTGCCCGCTGCCCTGCATAGCCAGCACCCCTGAGACGTTTCCTGCCAGCGCATTGGTAATACTGGAAGTGGATGTCTTAAGAGTGGAGACATCGACCGTTGTGATAGCGCCGGTTACGGTTGCTTTTTTCTGACGGCCCAATGCCGTTACAATTATTTCATCCATAGCTTTTTTGTCCGATGACCTAAGCGTTACATTTATTTTCAACGCATCTTTTATCAGGATCTCCTGCTGTGCAAAGCCTACATGCGAAAAAACAAGCCACTGGTATTTATTGGCTTTTATGGTGTATTGTCCTTTTTCGTTAGTGCTTATACCTAACCCGGGCTGATCTTTGATGGTAATGGTTACGCCCGGCATCGGTTCTTTCTGCTCATTCAGGACCGTACCGGTAACTGTAACGGCTATCTGGGCTGTGTCCTGCGCATAGGTGCGGGTAACAGTACCCACAATCGCTATTAATATGTAAAAAACTTTTCTCATCAATATATATTCAGTAACGGCCTGGTTGCGTCTCACTATTACAGTATAGTGCTTAACGCAACAAAGCAATTGGTTAACAATAAAAGGTGGTAAACATGGTACTTTTATTCTACTGTGATGGTACGAATGCGTTTATTGTCGCGCTCCGCGATGTAGAAGATTTTCCGCTCTGCGTCATAGTCTATACCGGAGGGGTCGGAAAAACGGGCTTCCTTCCTTGGATCACCGTCAATATAACCTTTTACACTTCCGTCAGGCGTGGGACTGCCTTTACCAGCAAAAGTGGTGACCACCCCGGTTGGCGATAATATGCGAATACTTTGGTTAGTTTGGTCACAAAAATAATAGTCGTATTCATCTGCCTGCCCGGCATAAGCAGGATTCTTTACAAAGACCCCCTGGTAAGCCTTGCGGATCCGGGCCGAAGTACCTATGGCATCCACATCGCCCGCAGTAGTGCTTCCTGCAAAGAGAATAGGAGGTTCCAGCTCCCGCGTGCCCCAGTTGTAGATGCTCTTATAGATGCGGGTAGGTAACACGATATAGGCATAGTTGCCGGTGGGATGGAAAAAGATAAGTGAATTGCTATTGGTGCTCCCCCCTACCAGGAACAGCAGTTTGGGATTAAGATCTCCTGTGACCGGATCCGGGACGGCTTTCTTGATACCTATTCCCTGATAACCATTGTAGAACATTTCATTGGTTACAGGATGCGGAGCAGTGGCAAAGCAGGCGGGATCATAAATGTAAGGATGTACACGACGATAGTTTTCCGAACGCAGTGTATAGGCTACTGCTACCTTGTTTCTGGAGGTGAGATTTCCGTTATCATCCCCCAGGAACAAAGTATCCTTATTGGAGCTGAGCGTGGTGGTCTGCATCTTGGTGAAGGAAGCCTGCCCATTTGTAACCAGTGTAGATACTGTTCGGGCGCTCAGATCTACCCACCTTACGGCCCGATCAAGCTCTGTTACAAACAATACATTGTTTGCTGGCTCGTAGGTTACCCAGGCTGGGTAGGAAAACCTGGCCTCTTCAAAGTTACCGTCCACGATGGAGGAGTTACCCAGCTCGTCCACATTACCCAGCAGCGTGCCCACGGTGGTACTATTGAGGTAAGTGAACTGATCGGTAAAGGTATGTTCCACTAAACCCGAACCTTCACCTATAACTACCCGTACTTTCCCGGTAACAGTTTGGCCAGGCACCCAACAATATATTTGTTTTCCATTGGAACCGACTACCTTAATCTCTTTGTCGCCAATATATACACGGATCATAGAGATATCTGTACCAAAATTATCTCCGTAAATGTACAGGCGTGTTCTAACTGCGCCTTTCCTGGGTGAGAAATCTGTAAAAAGGGTGGCTTTGGATGGGTCATGCCCGCCGCCTACAATTTCCTTGTCTTTACAAGAATAAAAAATACTCGTACAAAGCAGCAATAAAATAAATGCATAAGGTTTGGGAGGTTGCAATTTCATAATGGCGATGTCTTGGTTTATAAAGATCTTAAACAGGTGTACATCAAATAAAGGACAAAAGACTTTGCATCTCGCAGAAGATCCTGCTTTTATCCCGGTTCTTTTAGTACGCCATGCAATCGTTTAATACTTACAGTACGCAGGTCTCAATTTGATTCCAAAATAGTAGTCAAAGTGCAAAACTGTATTCAGTTGAAAATCAACATAACTTAACCGGACAACAATGCCGGCAAACCTCACGGTAGCTCAGCTCCTTTGAAACTATATTGCGCTTATTACAATGGCAAAGTACTTAATCTGAACCATGCATTTTGTTCAATGTTTTGTCTATTCGTTTCAATTTGTGAAACTTTATTTTGTGCAATTTTCATGTCTTATTATCTTATATGTCATCTGAACAATGTTGATGTCGGTCCACTGTGAGATTTTTTCATGCCCCCGTCTGACCAGCTTTGCGTATATTACTGCGAAGATGAAGACGGATACTTATTGCACCATTGTCTATACTTAAGCCATACCTTGTTTGCGACGTGGAAAATTCATGAAATGCAATAGTAGCGTATAATAGCTGAAATATATTATTGTAATACTATAACGAACATGTACTTCGCATTAAAAAAAATTAATTCCAGCAGGCTCCTCCTTTCAGCTTTGGTTCTTTGTATTTTATGTACACCTGTACAAGCACAGAAAAAAAATCGTAATGAGAGATATGTTGACGCCTATAAAAAATATTTAAACGCAGTTTGCCCGGTTGAAAAAGACAGTATTCAGCATTTTGTATATTTTGCCAAAGACAGGGAGTTAATACATGACCATCCTTTTCTTTCACATGCAATGTTTAAAGGGGCACAGATCATGTACGCATGGCGTGACTTTGAACCTAAGAAAGGAAAATATGATTTTTCCATTTTAAAACAAGACTACGAGTACCTCAGAAAGTATAATAAAAAACTATTCATACAGTTACAGGATGTAACCTTTAACCCCAAATACAAAGCCGTGCCTGATTATTTATTGACGGCCGAATATGACGGTGGCGCTGTATTGCAATACAACGACGATAACAGTCCGGGTGGATGGGTTGCAAAACGCTGGAATAAAAAAGTAAGGGAAAGATTTGCATTACTTCTTAAAGCGTTAGGACAAGAATTTGATGGTAAGCTAGAAGGTATTAATCTTCAGGAAACCTCAATCGGAGTAAAAGATTCAAGTTTTTCCCAACTGAATTATTTTAACGGACTAAAAGAGAATATGCTTGCCTTAAAAAAGGCGTTCCCCACATCAACTACTATGATATACGCCAATTTCATCCCGGGTGAATGGTTACCTTGGGATGACAAAGGTTATCTCCGTGGCATTTATCAATACGGTGAGAAAATTGGCGTTGGGCTTGGTGGACCAGATTTAATGGTAACAAGAAAACCTCAACTGAACCACACCCTTGCCATGATGCATGAAGGACATTATACAGTGCCTCTTGGTATTGCCGTACAAGACGGCAATTACATTGGCGAGACAGGCGACATAGATGAAGAAACAAAGAAAAAGCCACATACAAACATTGTTCCGCTGTTGCATGACTTTGCCAAAGACTTTCTGAAGATAAATTATATGTTTTGGGCAAATCAGGAGCCCTATTTTAAAACAGATGTATTGAGTTGTTTCAACAACGACAAATAAAAATACTGCATACAACAACTTGATCTTTTTTGAGAAAGCCCGAAAAAAAATAAAGGCAACCAATACAATAGCAGCCCAATATCGGCAGGCAATCCTGTTCATCTGCTTCACGCAAAAAAATCTTGTGCATAGGTTGTTAAACCATATCTTCTATCTACTTCCTGAAGGAGTGTTACATGTTCTGGAGTATTTTCGGGAATAGGAAGAAATTCCCCATATTCGGCTGCTGTTCCTAACGCCCTAAATACATTTTCTAATCCAGCCGGTATTACAGTACATAAAAGTTTAGCAAGTTTATTGGATGTGTTTTTAAAACAATGAATATCTCCTTCAAAAGGAATATTAATAAAGCCGCCTTCATTTACAATTTGCTTGCCCGCCTCTGTTTTAAATTCAAGTTCACCTTCTATAAGGAAAAATAACTCTTGTGTACCCGGGTGCGAATGTGGAAGGGGACCTCCACCGGGCGGTACAAGCATTTCAATCACCGCATAATTACCATTCGTTTCTTCTCCCGAAATAATAATACGATAATTACCTCCTGCAACACCGAGGATCTCTCCCTCAGCATTGCCTTTCATTGTTATATTTTCTCTCATGTAACAATGTCATTTTTTGAATTTGAATATATTCAGTTCCCTCTCAAGCCGCTATACATTCCATTTCTTGTATAACGTGCATCCTTGTCTATCACGAAACAAACAACTGTGCTTTTTACATCAACCTGCAGCAGCATATTTTCATCGTCTGCTATGATGCTGTCTCCTTTTTCCAAGGCTGTCTGAGGAATATTTATTGCACCATCAAATACATAAATGAAATAGACAGTATTTTGAAAATAAGGTCTGGGTAAACTTGCTGTAGTTTTTTCTAATTCCATATCATACACCAGGATATTGCTTTTTATTTCAAGTGGCGCTTTGCTGCTTTTTAACCCAGCCACTAACCGCCAATGATTAGGAACCAATTCTCCGGCATTGGCAAATTGAACTTGTGGCGGATCATCCTCGTTTTCGGGACGTATAAAAATTTGCAGTAACCGTACATCTTCTTTATACTTGTCGGCAGGAATACTTTCTTCGTGATAAATACCACTTCCTGCATTCATCATCATTATGTTTTGTGGCGTTACAGCAACTTCTTTGCCTGTACTATCTCTATGCAGCATCGTTCCCAAACGCATCAAAGTTAGTATTTCATCGTTTTTGTGAGGATGCATTCCAATGAAAGCTCCTGGCTTTAGATGGGCATCATCAAACCTCCCCAAATTATAAAAACCCGGATCGCCGTTCTCCCTATTTTTTCCTGGAATAACGATTTCGATATTGAAATTTCCGTGTCCTGCCTTATGTCTTTCAGATGCTTTATTAATAACTAACATAATAGTAAGATTTTGAAATGCTTCAAGCCATTGAGGGCAACACATCTTTAAATAAAATACCTAATAATTCTCCGCCTTCAGGTCTTGCCCAATCCTGTGCAATCTCTGCCATTAGCGTATTAGTAGCTGTTAAAACCGCACCTGCCTTTGCCATTCTTTGCTGGCTTAAATCTTCACTCTGGTTAAATGGAGAACCCGATGCGTCCATCACTGCTTGTACATTAAAGCCTTCTTCCACTGCACTAATAGCCGGGAAAACCAAACAAACATCAGTGGTTACACCTGCCATAATCAGGTTTTTCTTTCCTGTGGCAAGTACGGCTTCATGGAAACCTTTGTGTTCCCAACAATTAACGGTGCCTTCTCTTTTAATTCTCTTTTCAAAAGCATCGGGTAAAATTGCTGCCAATTCGGGCAACAAAGGGCCTTGTGCTGCGTACTCCTGGCTGCTGGTAAGAACAACAGGAATGTTCAATACTTTTGCCATTTTTGCCAATGCCAATGTTTTTCTTTCCGCTTCTTCCAAAGGGATATTCTTAATCAGTTTCATCGTACCAACCTGGTGGTCGATGAGTAATAATGCCGTGTTTTCGGCGGTAAATTTTGCTGTGTTCATTTTTTTATTATTTTTAAATTGAATGATAAAACGTTCCACAAAGTTATTTTACCTTTACTATACATTTTATAACAATAGCCTTTAATACCCTTACTATAAAAAAGTATAGCAATGGCCAAAAACGATAACTTCATAGAAATTCAACCCGTTTCAGATGCACTGGAAATTATCGGGGGCAAATGGAAGTTTCCCATTATTTTCAGTTTATGCCACGGCAAAAAAAGATATAAAGAATTAGAGAAAGATTTGAATGGCATATCGCCTAAAGCATTAACCAATGCATTAAAAGACCTTGAAATAAATGGGTTGGTTAAACGGGAAATTTTTGCAACTGTTCCTGTAACAGTTGAATATAGCCTGACACAATATGGCAAAGATTTAAAACCCGTTTTGTTATCTATACAGGAATGGGGCAAAAAGCACAGAAAGAAAATTATGCAAAAATAATCCCCTTATACCCGCGGCAACTATTTTACAGCACTTTTCATGGTTTTATAGTCCTTTTAAGACACGAATAATCATTTTACCGTACAGGTTAATAATTTTACCGTTAATTACGGTATGGCTATAAAACCAGCTGGATGTCAATGGCTAAAAGAGCAGCATGGCCTATTAGGCTATTTACTGACCCACTGCTCATAAATGCGAAAGATGAATGGTTAAGTGATGAAGACAGAAATAATTACAGATTATTTGTCCCCTTCAGCGGGCTGTAGGTTACAACTTTCGAACCGATTTGGGGTAGAGCTTAATAAGATTGTAGATTTTTACAATAGGTATTTGATGTAGTTTCAAATGACAAAGTAAAAAAGACATATGTTTCGGTGATGGGGATTGAGTTAGAACAAAGGCACTATGGAAAAACTGGAAGCCTAACTTGTATTTTATAAAAGTTTACGATATAAGTGAAATTTATTCTAATTTAGTAATAAATTTACTTTATACGTGAAACTCATTGAAAGACCCATTTATACTCAAAGAATTGTTCCTTTTATCAATAAGCAGGTCATCAAAGTGTAGATTCTTGCGCATGTTGACCCAGGGCTCCTGTTTATGTTGACCCACTATTCTTGCATGTTGACCCACCCTTTAGAGCGCGGGTTTAATCACAAATTCCTGCATGTTAACCCACACGTAGAAAT